>NZ_CP023009.1:1853339-2162229 GCF_003515985.1 Lonsdalea britannica
TGCGTTCCACCGGCGCGTCGCTGTTTTTCAACTGCTCCAACAAGTGCGGAGATAGGGTCAGCCGGTCGCACCCCGCCAGCGCCAGAACCTGTTCAATTTTGCGGAAGCTGGCGCCCATGATAACCGTCTCGTAGCGGTGCTGCTTGTAGTAGTCGTAGATGCGTTTGACGGACTGTACGCCCGGATCTTGTTCTGCCGAATAGTCTGCGTTCGGCTCCCGCGCCTGATACCAGTCGTAGATTCGGCCGACGAACGGCGAGATCAGATAGACGCCCGCTTCCGCGCAGGCCCGCGCTTGCGCAAACGAGAACAGCAGCGTCAGATTGCAGTTAATCCCTTCCTTCTCCAGCGCTTCAGCGGCCTGAATCCCTTCCCAGGTCGCCGCCAGCTTAATCAGAATACGTGAACGGGGAATATCCTTCTGTTCATACAGTCCGATCAACTTGCGGGCCTTGGTGACGCACATGCCCCGGTCGAATGACAGGCGCGCGTCCACTTCAGTGGAGATCCGCCCCGGAATGCTTTTCAGCACCTCGGCGCCAATATTGACGGCCAGTTGGTCGCTGGCGTTAATCAGCTGTGTTTCGCGCGATCCGCCCTGTTGGCGGGCGTAGTCCAGCGCATCGGTAAACAGCGACTGATAAGAGGGCAGGCTGGCGGCTTTCAGGATCAGCGAAGGATTGGTGGTGGCATCCTGCGGCGCGAAATGCCGGATTGAGTCGATATCGCCGCTGTCAGCTACCACGACGGTGAACTGCTTAAGGGCATCGAGTTGGTTCATGCATGACTCCTGGGATAAGAAACGGATCGACGAAAACTCAGGGTGGTGATGACATACCCTGCATCAGTACCGGACAGAATGACATGCGCTTTTTCTGATTACTGTGATGGAGGAAGATAATAGGGTAATAGAATGACCCGACCGCGTGGATGCGATCGGGACGACGCAGAAGTTAGCGGGACTGTCGTTGCAGCCACTGATCCAGCTGATTGGCGAACTGCTGGCGGTCGCGCTGGCTCAGCGCGTTGGGTCCGCCGGTCTGGATGCCGCTGGAACGCAAGGTATCCATAAAGTCGCGCAGGGTCAGCCGTTCACGGATGGTGTCTGGCGTGTATCGCTCTCCGCGTGGGTTCAGCGCCTCGCCCTGTTTTTCCAGCACTTCGGACGCCAGTGGGATATCGCTGGTGATCACCAAATCGCCGGGCGTCACACGGCGGACGATTTCGTTGTCCGCAACGTCGAATCCTGCCGCGACGCGTAGCGTGCGCAGATAGGGGGACGCCGGCACTTTCAGCGGTTGATTCGCGACGAAGGTGACGGTGGTCGCCGTGCGCTCTGCCGCACGATACAGGACTTCCTTGATAACGACGGGGCATGCGTCGGCATCGACCCAGATAACAGCCATCAGCGGTTCTCCTTGCTATCTTTTGGGGCCAGCCAGTCGCGCGGCGGCAGAAAGTCTCGATATAGCGCGGCTTCCGGGCTGTCAGACTCCGGAGCGTACTGATATTCCCAGCGCACCAGTGGCGGCATCGACATCAGAATGGACTCGGTGCGTCCCCCGCTTTGCAGGCCGAACAGCGTACCGCGGTCCCAGACCAGATTGAACTCCACGTAGCGGCCGCGGCGATAGAGTTGGAACTCGCGCTCCCGTTCGCCCCAAGGCAGATCTTTGCGACGTTGGACGATCGGCAGGTAGGCCTCGGCAAAACCTTGGCCGACCGCCTGCATAAACGCGAAGCTGGTGGCGAAATCCGGCGTATTCAGGTCGTCGAAAAACAGGCCGCCTATCCCTCGCGCCTCGTTGCGATGCTTCAGGAAGAAGTACTCGTCGCACCATGCTTTGTAGCGAGGGTAAACCGCTTCGCCAAACGGCTGACAGAGGTCGTGCGCCGTTTGGTGCCAATGCACGGCATCCTCTTCGAAGCCATAATAGGGCGTCAGATCGAAGCCGCCGCCAAACCACCATACCGGCGCTTCACCCTCTTTTTCGGCAATAAAAAAGCGCACGTTGGCGTGGCTGGTCGGGACATACGGATTAAGCGGATGAATGACCAGCGAGACACCCATGGCCTGAAAGCTGCGTCCGGCCAGCTCCGGGCGATGTACGCTGGCGGAAGGCGGCAGAGACGCGCCCGAAACGTGGGAAAAGTTAACGCCAGCTTGCTCGAAGACCTGACCCTGACGCAATACACGGCTCCGTCCTCCGCCGCCGGTCGCATATTCCCAGGCGTCCTCCCTGAAGGTTTCCGCACCGTCCATCTGTTCCAGCTGTTGGCAGAGGGTATCCTGCAACGAGAGCAGAAAACGTTTAATCGCGTCAATATCGGGAGAACTCATCGTGATCCTTTTGGCATCAGTGGCAAAGCCGTCAGTATAACGAGATTTCCGCGCTGATAAATGCCGTCGTGGCGCACAAGCCGCGAGGGCAATTTACGGTTGCGTCTGACGTGAATCACGCGATAATCAGAACTTACCTCATTTACTTACCAATAATGGGTCGTTAGCGATGGACATCCGCATATTCAAGCAAGATGACTTTGAAGAAGTGATCACTCTTTGGGACCGCTGTGATCTCCTTCGTCCGTGGAATGATCCGGAAATGGATATCGAACGTAAGATGAATCACGACCCCGATCTGTTCCTGGTGGCGGAAGTCGGCGGAGAAATTGTCGGCTCAGTGATGGGCGGCTATGACGGTCATCGCGGTTCAGCCTACTACTTAGGCGTGCATCCGGACTTTCGCGGGCGCGGCATCGCCAATGCCTTGGTGAGCCGACTGGAAAAGAAGCTGATTGCGCGCGGTTGCCCGAAAATCAATCTGATGGTGCGCGAAGATAATGACGCGGTCATCGGCATGTACGAGAAACTCGATTATCAAACCGCAGACTGCATCACGCTCGGTAAACGCCTGATAGAAGATCAGGAGTATTAAGCGCGGGATGATATGCCAGCGCGGCATGTTATCCCCCAACGATTTTTACGGCACTTTCTGCGCGCAGAAGACTCCAATAGCCATCTGCATGCAGGCAGGTGCCGTTTTTTGTTAAGGAGTTGGTTGTGATCACTGTTCGCCCGCTATATTTGGCTCTTCCGCTGCTGCTGACCGGCTGCGGCACGCTTTCCCATTTATCCTGGTCCAGCCTGTCGCCAATGAACTGGTTCGGGTCTTCTTTAACGGTCTCTGATACGGGCGTCGGCGGTATTACCGCGGGGACGCCGATGTCTGAAGCGGCGCTCGATCGAGCATTGGACGGAAATTACCGGCTGCGCGGCGGTATGGCGACGCATAACGGTAAGCTGGTGGCGTTCTATGAAGCGCTGAAAGACGATCAGGTCAAAGTGACGATCAACGGTGAGCCGAAGAGTCACGTCAGTCAGGTGGATGTGATGGACGCATCGGCCGCCAGCGCCTGGGGCGTCAAGATCGGCGATGAATTCAGTTCGCTCTACAGCAAGGCGTTCGAGGCTTGCCAACTGGGTCAGGGCGACAGCGCGCGCGACGTAGAATGTGTCGCGCCGCAGAGCCAGCACGTGAGCTATCTGTTTACCGGTCGCTGGAGTGGTCCGGATGGACTGATGCCGCCGGACGATATTCTGCAAAGCTGGAAGGTCAGCAAAATCATCTGGCACGCTCAGCCGCGTCGCTGATTCACGCCTCAGCATGGGCGGCTCCGCCCATGCTTTTCCGCTTTTTCCGTGGGGTTTCCCACACACTCACTCTCCTCGTTATCTCCCCGCAGCCGTGTGGTCTCGTAAACATTTTGCGTTGAAGCAAAGCAAAATCAGTATTGCATCCGGTATCATAAGCGCGCTGGGTATCTTCAGGGCAATAATGACGATACAACATACTGAATAATAAGAGGAATGAGAGTGATGACACCAATTCAAAGCGGTATTTTGCTGGAGCATTGCCGTTTTGCCATTTATATGGAAGCCAGAGTTCAGGGAGAATTTGATGCCATCCGGCAGGGATGCAAGAAATTTTGTCAGTCTCTGAATGAGTTACAGCAGCAGTTTCCTGATGCCGGTCTGGGGGCGACGCTCGCCTTTGGTCACGATGTGTGGCGTGAGTTGGATAGCGAGAACAGCGCCGCTGAACTTAAGCCGTTTACGCCGCTGGGGAAAGGACTCGCGCCAGCCACGCAGAGAGACATGTTGATCCATATTCAGTCACTGCGTCATGACGTGAACTTCAGCCTGGCTCAGGCGGCGCTGGTCGCGTTCGGCAGCGCCATTCACGTCGAAGAGGAAACTCACGGTTTCCGCTGGGTGGAAGACCGGGACCTGAGCGGCTTCGTCGACGGTACCGAAAATCCGCAGGGCGAAGATCGCCATAGCGTCGCCATCATTCCCGATGGGCAGCCGGGCGCGGGCGGCAGCTACGTCTTCGTACAGCGCTGGGAGCATAACCTGCGGCAGCTGCAGCGGATGAGTACGGAAAAACAGGAACAGATGATCGGTCGTACTAAGCAGGAGAACGAAGAGCTGCCGTCCGATCAGCGTCCGGAAACGTCTCACCTCAGCCGTGTCGATCTTAAAGAGGACGGCAAAGGGCTGAAAATTCTGCGCCAGAGCCTGCCTTACGGCACCGCGAGCGGTAAAAAAGGACTCTATTTCATGGCCTACTGCTCTCGCCTGCACAATATCGAACAGCAACTGCTGAGCATGTTCGGCGATAGAGACGGCAAGCGAGACGAGATGTTGCGCTTTACCCGTGCCGTAACCGGGAGCTACTATTTCGCTCCGTCGCTGACGTGGTTGCAGGCATTGTAACGGCTGACGCGAGGCGATCCCGATAACGAAAGGTAGGCAGAGGACGTGAAGACAGACGCGCTTGAACACTGCATCGGCAATACGCCGCTGGTAAAATTACAGCGATTGGCTCGCCACACGGAGAGCGAAATCTGGGTCAAGCTGGAAGGGCAGAACCCGGCGGGGTCGATCAAGGATCGCGCGGCTTACAGCATGATCAGTCAGGCTGAGCGGCGAGGGACAATTACCCCCGGCGACACGTTGATTGAAGCGACCAGCGGTAATACCGGCATCGCGTTGGCGATGGTGGCGGCGTTGAAGGGATACCGCTTGCGGTTGCTGATGCCGGAAAACATGAGTCTGGAGCGTCAGGCCGCCATGCGCGCTTACGGCGCCGAACTGTTGCTGGTGAGCCAGCAAGAGGGAATGGAAGGCGCACGCGACAGGGCGCGCCGGATGGCGGAGGCGGGTGAAGGCTATGTGCTCGACCAGTTCAATAATCCGGACAATGCGCAAGCCCATTTCGCTAGCACCGGTCCTGAAATCTGGCGTCAAACTGAAGGTCGTCTGACCCACTTCGTTTCTTGTATGGGCACCACGGGGACGATCACCGGCGTCAGCCGATATCTGAAAAGTCAGCGTGACGCGATTTGCACCGTCGGCCTGCAACCGCAGGCAGGCAGTCAGATCCCGGGGATCCGTCGTTGGTCGCCTGACTATATGCCGGGAATTTATGCGCCTGAACTGGTTGACCGCGTTCTGGACGTTTCTCAGCAAGAGGCCGAGGCCACGACCCGCCTGCTGGCGCAACAGGAAGGTCTTTTGTGCGGCGTGAGTTCCGGCGGCGCGGTGGCTGGCGCTTTGAAGATCGCCGCTGCCGAGCCGGGAAGTCATATCGTCGCGATTGTGTGCGATCGCGGCGACCGCTATCTCTCGACCGGCGTCTTCGACTAACCGCCGCCTCTTTTCTCTCTCGGCTATTCCCTTTCCAGCGCGTAAATAGGCTGCATGTTGGCGGCGCGTCGGGCGGGGAAAAAGCCGAAAATCACGCCGATCAGGCTGGAACAGACGAACGCGGCGACGATAGACGCGGGCGAATACACGAGGGAAAAGCTGCTGACCAGCAGGCCGAATAGTCCGCCGCAAAGCAGCGAAACCACGACGCCCAACAGCCCGCCGCACAGGCACACCAGCACCGCTTCGATCAGGAATTGCTGCATAATATCGCTGGTGCGCGCGCCTACCGCCATGCGCACGCCAATCTCCCGGGTGCGCTCGGTCACCGACACCAACATGATATTCATCACGCCAATACCGCCGACAATCAGTGAAATCACCGCAATCAGCGATACCAGCAGCGTCAGCGTGGCGCCGGTTTTCTGAATAGCCTGCCGAATACTGTCGGTGTTCATTACGAAGAAGTCTTTATTGCCATGGTGGCGCGTCAGCTCCTGGGTAATGCCTTGCTCGGCGACGCTGAGATCGACATTGTCTTTGACGCGGACGGTGATGCTTCGCAGATAGGACTGTCCCACCAGTCGCCACATGGCGGTGGTGTAAGGAACCCAGACATTCAGGCTTTCATCGCTCCCGAACCCGTTTTGCTGACGTGTGGCCACGCCAATAATTCGGCACGGCAGCGTGCCGAGCAGAATGACCTGCCCCAGGGGATCTTCGCCATGCGAAAACAGCTTATCCCGCGTGTTCTGATCGATCACCACTTCTTGTGCCAGCGTGTCGATACTGTGGGAGGGAAATGATACGCCCTCCGACAGGGTGTAGCCGCGAACGGTAAAAAACTGTTCGCCGACGCCGTTCACGGTGGTGGTCAGCGAAACATTGCGGTAACGCAGCGTCACGCTGGAGGAAAGCAAGGGGGTAATGCTGTGGACGTAGGGCTGTGCCGACAGCGGTTTAATGTCGCTGGCCCTCAGCGTTTGGATCGCACCGGACCGCATATCGCCAAAGTCTTTGCCGGGAAAAATCTCCAGCGTGCTGGTGCCCATCTCATTGATGCTGTCCAAAACCTGCTGCTGGGAGCCTTTCCCCAGGGCGACGACCGATACGACGGAGGCGATGCCGATGATGATGCCCAACATCGTCAGGAAGGTACGCATTCGTTGGGCGCTCATCGCGCGCAGCGCCATTTTGAACGCATCGGTAAAGCGTCCGTACCACTGGGAGAACGAAGGGCTGGCTGGCGAGGGGGTGTAGGCGGCGACTGTTGCCTGTTCAGGAATGGGGACGGCGGAAGCGTTTGAGGGAGAGCATTGACGGTCGCCGATGATTTCACCGTCATGAATTTCAATAATGCGTTCTGCCTGCTGCGCCACCTGCATATCGTGTGTGACGATGATAATCGTCTGCCCCTGACGGTGCAGCTCTTTCAGAATCGTCAGTACTTCGTTGCCGCTGGTGCTATCCAGCGCGCCGGTCGGCTCGTCGGCCAGAATGACGTTCCCGCCGTTCATCAGGGCGCGGGCGATACTGACGCGTTGCTGCTGACCGCCGGAAAGCTGGTTAGGCGAGTAGTTCAGACGCTCTTCCAGCCCCAGACGCGTCAGCAGCGCGAGCGAGCGTTGCTGGCGTTCATTACGCGCTTTACCAGCATAGACGGCTGGGATCTCCACGTTGTCCTGTACCGTCAGGTCGCTCAGCAGATGATAACGCTGGAAAATGAAGCCGAAGTGTTCTCGCCGCAGCGCGGCCAGACTGTCGTTATCCAACGTCAGCGTGGAGGTTCCTGCCACCAGATAGTCGCCCTGACTGGGCTTGTCCAGACAGCCAAGAATGTTCATCAGGGTAGACTTTCCCGACCCGGAGGCCCCGACGATAGCGACCATTTCACCTGATTGGATCGTGAGATTGATGTCTTTCAGGACGTCGACCGTCTTTTCGCCGTTAGCAAAACGGCGAAAAACGTGGCTGAGCTGTAATAAAGGCGTTGTCATGGTTTAGAACCCCATCGGCGGCCTGCCCGACCGACCGCCGGTCGTGCCGGCTTGTTGGCTGACGATGACCTTTTCGCCGGCGATGACGCCGGAAGTGAGCTGGACGAAGACATTATCGCTGATGCCGGTGGTAACCGGCCGGGCATGGATATCCCCTTTGTCGTCCACGACCTGCACCTGCGTTTTTCCTGCCTCGTTATGCAGCGCCGTCATCGGCACAACCAGCGCGTTCTTGACGGTATCCAGCAGGATGTAAACCTGTGCCGTCATGGAGATGCGCAGGGTTTCTTCGGGGTTGTCGACATCGAACAGGCCATTGTAGTAGACCGCCGTGCTGGAAGACGACGAGCTGCTACTACTGCTGCTGGAACTGCTGCTGCTTGAGGTTGAGGTATCGGAACTCAGCGATTCCGGCGCCGGTTCGATAGCGCGCAGCGTGGCCTGATAGCGCTTATCCGGATCGCCGAGGATCGTGAACCACACCGACATGCCTGGTTTGACCTTAATTACGTCCGCTTCGGAGATCTGCGCTTGGATGGTCATGGTCTTCAGGTTGGCGACTTTGGCGATGGTCGGCGTACTTTGCGCGGCGTTGACCGTCTGCCCAGCTTCGACCGGGATGGCGACGACGGTGCCGTCCATCGGCGACGTGATTTTGGTGTAGGCCAAGTTGACCTGCGCGGTATTGACGGCGATCTGCGCCTGAATGATTTGGGCGTCCAATGCGGTGATTTCGGCCTGAGTGGCATCAAGCGTCGCACGGGCGCTGTCATAGTCTGCCTGCGCGCCGACGCCTTTTCGCATCAGCATTTCCTGGCGCTGCCAGCTCAGCTGATTATTTCTTAGCGCCGCCAGTTTAGCGGTCCGCTGGGCCTGCACGTTTTTCAGCGCCGCCTGACTGTCCTTGAACTCGTTCTGCTGGGTCAGGTCGTCGATTTCGGCCAGTAGCTGTCCTTTTTGGACTTTATCGCCTAATGAAATCGGCAATGCTTTGATTTGTCCTGATGCCTGAGCACCGACGCTAACCAGCTTTTGCGCTTCAATTGTGCCGTCGGCCAACACGGTTTTTTCCAGATCCCGAATGGCGACAGGGGTAGTGATATAGTTAACTTTGCTTTCTGGACGTAGCAAAAACAGTGAGAGCAGGGCAAGAAGGATAGCGAGCAGTATAATTAAAATTAAGCGGGCGGGTCGTAAACGGAATTTCATCAAAACTTCAGTGTCCTTAGTAAGGCCGAAGACATAAAGCATAGTAAAGTCACCAATTTACTCTATTTATCGAAAGCCCCACGTCATATTTGTCTAAATGAAAAGTAAGTAATCTGTAAATACAGCTGCGTAAGATACTGGCACACCTGAAAATAGGTTTCATACGAACATACGGGAACATAAGATGAAAATTTTACTGGTAGATGATGATGCCGAACTGGGCAGTATGCTGTGTGAGTACCTCACGGCTGAAGGGTTTAACGCCGAGCAGGTGCTGACCGGTAAAGAGGGCGTTGACGGCGCGATGTCCAATCAGTACACCGCCATGATTCTGGACATCATGCTGCCGGACATGAGCGGGATCGACGTGCTGCGTCAGGTTCGTCGTAGCCAGCAGTTGCCAATCATCATGCTGACGGCGAAAGGCGACAACATTGATCGCGTTATCGGACTGGAAATGGGCGCAGATGATTATGTCCCCAAACCCTGTTACCCGCGGGAATTGGTCGCAAGACTGCGTGCCGTCCTGCGGCGTTATGAAGATAAACCGGAAAAAATCAGCGATACCGGTTCGGTCTCCTACGGCGAACTGACGTTGAACACCTCCACCCGCGACAGCGAATGGCGCGGCGTTTCGTTTGATCTGACGGCCTCCGAGTTCAATCTTCTGGAGCTGCTGATGCGTTCGCCAGACCGTGTGGTGACAAAAGATGAGCTGTCGGAGAAATGTCTGGGGCGCCGCCGCGAAGCGTATGATCGCAGCGTCGACGTTCACATCAGCAATATTCGTCAGAAACTCAGCGCGTTGGAGGGCAGTACCCTGACGATAGAAACGGTGCGCAGCGTCGGCTATCGGATCCGCTAATTATGCAGGGAAGACTCTTCTGGAAGATCCTGGTCGGGCTGTGGCTGACCCTGATTGTGATTTCGCAATTGCTGTGGGTCGGCTTTTCTTTCTACGGTGACCGTAATGAACCGCCTGAGATCAGGTTGGGTAAGCACGTCATCGCCTTACAGATGACGCTGGCGTCCGAGGCTTTGCAACGGGGGGGCGTTTCCGCGCTGGATGAGGAGATGTCGAGCTGGCCGGAGAGCGAACGCGGTTATATTTCTGCCTCTACGCTGGATGATGCCGAGGCGGAGTTACCGCAAGATGATAATACGGAACCGCTGCTGCCGGACGACATGATGGTGGGCGACAAACCAGCGATGGATGAACAGCAGGTGATCGGTCCGGATGGTGAACACTACCTGCTGCGTTTTGATATCGGAGAGCTAAGAAAAGAGTTCCGCTTTGCTCCGCCCGCGCTACAGCGCTATCTGCATATCCCGGGGCCAATATTGTGGATTGGCGCCATCAGCGGGCTATTATTCAGCGCTATGATGGCCTGGAATCTGGCCAGACCGCTGAACCAACTGCGCGCGGGCTTTGGTCAAGTCGCTCAGGGCGACCTCT
Source organism: Lonsdalea britannica (assembly GCF_003515985.1). Classification (GTDB taxonomy): domain Bacteria; phylum Pseudomonadota; class Gammaproteobacteria; order Enterobacterales; family Enterobacteriaceae; genus Lonsdalea; species Lonsdalea britannica. The sequence continues at coordinate 1,863,712 of NZ_CP023009.1, forward strand.
CTGTGCGATTGCTGCCGGCAATGCGGCGTCGTCATGACGAAATCAGCGAGGTAGCGCGGGACTTCGACTCGATGGTGGAACGTCTCGAAGTGCTGGTGAGCGCGAGGGAGCAACTGCTGCACGACGTGTCGCATGAGCTGCGGTCGCCGTTGGCGCGTCTGCAGTTGGCGATCGGTCTGGCGCGGCAAAACGACAGTCATGTGGAAAGCTGTCTGCAACGTATTGAGCGTGAGGCGGAGCGGATGGACAAGATGATCGGCGAGTTGCTGACCTTGTCGCGTACCGAAAATGCCGCCGTCAATGAGGAGTACTTCGACCTGCTGGGGCTGGTGAATGCCGTCGTTAACGATGCCCGCTATGAAGGGCAGGTGCCGGGCGTGGAGATTATTCTCCACTCCGGAGAATACGAAGATTACACCATCAAAGGTATGGCGGAGTTGATGCGCCGCGCGCTTGATAACATCATCAGAAACGCCCTTCGTTTTTCTTCACAGGGGCAGGCGGTCACCGTCACCTTGAAGCAAAGCGAGCGGGAATGGTCTATCGATGTTGCCGATAGCGGACCGGGAGTAGAGAAGGGCAAACTGTCCAGCATCTTCGATCCGTTCATTCGTATCGACTCTCCACAGTCTGGTAAAGGCTATGGACTGGGGCTGGCGATAGCCCGTAAAGCGGTGCTGGCACACGGTGGTCGTATTGAAGCGATGAATCGGGAGCCGAATGGGCTACTGATTCGTATCAGCCTGCCTCGCTGGAAATAGGGGCGTCCAGAAACGCTATTTGCTGCTGTTTCCTTGCCGCCGTGGCAATCAGTCCCCGCTATTGCTGGGGCTGATTCCTGCCCGCCTCGTTTCTCTGAAATCCAATACTCCCTGATTCTGCTGCCTCGCGGATCCCTTCCCATCGCCGTTTTCTTTCATCTTAATCAAGTGGTCCGATTGAGCGCTAAATGTCACAGGAAGGAGGCTAAGCCTCCGACTGACGGCCGTGTTTTAGACGGCGGAAAAGGAACAGGGGGTATTATCAAATACGATGAAGAGGAGAGGCAGTCGGTAGGCGAAGTAAACGCAGGTTTTGGAGAGCATCAATGAGGTGGGCTCGACTTGCTGGAAATTTTCCTCGGCAAAGACTTTGGCGAGGGGGGGCCTAATCGCAGGCAATAAAAAACGGCGCCTAAGCGCCGTTGATGTATAAACCGAGTCGTTATTACTTCTTGATGCGAATCACCGGCGTTTCGCCGACGACAACAGAACCACTCAGTTTGGTCAGCTCTTTGATTTCATCCATATTGGAGATCACAACGGGCGTCAGTGTAGATTTCGCTTTTTCTTCCAGCAGCGGCAGATCGAATTCGATGATCGTGTCGCCTTTTTTGACGCGTTGGCCTTCTTCAGCGATGCGTTTGAAGCCTTCGCCTTTCAGTTCAACGGTATCAATACCGAAGTGAACGAACAGCTCAATGCCGCTGTCGGATTCGATGGAAAAGGCATGGTTGGTTTCGAAAATTTTCCCGATGGTGCCATCTACCGGAGCAACCATTTTGTTGCCGTTCGGTTTGATAGCAATACCGTCACCGACGATTTTCTCGGCGAAAACAACATCAGGCACATCTTCAATGTTCACGATTTCGCCGGACAACGGGGCGATGATCTCAATGCTGCCGGTATCTTTTTTATCATCAGAAACCAGAGACTTCAGTTTATCGAACAAACCCATGATTCTCTCCTAAGCTTTAATATTGGGCCAGCATGGCGGATCAGCAAAGCGTCTTTTCTTTAATGAACCGGTTTACCAGATTGCTTAACTCTTCCGCCGTCGGTTGGGCTAATGCCTGTTCCGCCAGCGCCTTCGCATCACCGTAATTGGCATTACGGATAATTTTCTTGATACGAGGGATTGAGATGGCGCTCATGCTGAATTCATCCAGACCCATTCCCAATAACAGTAGTGTAGCACGTTCGTCACCGGCGAGCTCACCACACATCCCTGTCCATTTGCCTTCTGCGTGAGAGGCGTCAATCACTTGCTTGATCAGGGTTAAGACTGCCGGGGACATCGGATTGTAGAGATGAGAAATCAGCTCATTACCGCGATCTACAGCCAGAGTATACTGGGTTAAATCGTTTGTCCCAATACTGAAGAAGTCCACTTCTTTAGCCAGATGATGGGCGATCGTGGCTGCGGCAGGTGTTTCCACCATCACGCCGACCTCGATGGATTCATCAAAGGCTTTACCTTCTTCTTTCAGCTGCGCTTTCAGCATTTCCAGTTCAGCTTTCAGCGTACGCACTTCCTCGACGGAAATAATCATCGGGAACATGATACGCAGTTTGCCGAAGGCGGAAGCACGCAGGATTGCGCGCAGCTGAGAATGCAGAATTTCTTTACGGTCCAGACAGATACGGATCGCGCGCCAGCCGAGGAACGGGTTGTCTTCTTTCGGCAGGTTCATGTACGGCAGATCTTTATCGCCGCCGATGTCCATTGTACGAACGATGACTGCCTGAGCGCCCATGGCTTCTGCTACGGCTTTGTACGCCTGGAACTGCTCTTCTTCAGTCGGCAGCGAGTCGCGATCCATAAACAGGAATTCGGTACGGTACAGACCAACGCCTTCCGCGCCGTTACGCTCAGCACCTGCGACGTCGCGCACGGTACCGATGTTGGAGCAGACTTCGACCTGATGTCCGTCCAGCGTGACCGCCGGCAGATCTTTCAGTTTAGCCAGCTCTTGTTTTTCAGAGATGAACTGCTGCTGAACTTCTTTCAGCTTGTCGATGATGTCCTGGCTCGGGTTCTGGTAAATGGTGTTGTTAACGCCATCCAGAATCAGGAAGTCACCGCTTTTAACCTGTTTGGTCGCATCGGACGTACCGACAATCGCGGGCAGTTCAAGAGAACGCGCCATGATGGAGGTGTGAGATGTGCGGCCGCCGATATCGGTGATGAAGCCCAGCACCTTTTTCAGATTCAACTGAGCGGTTTCAGACGGGGTCAGATCGTTAGCAACCAGAATCACTTCGTCCTGAATATCGCCCAGGTCGACAATATTCATGCCGAGAATATTTTTCAGCAGGCGCTTGCCGATGTCACGCATGTCGGCAGCGCGCTCCTTCAGGTATTCGTCATCCAGTTCTTCCAATGCTTTGGCCTGGTTTTCAATAACAGAAGAAGCCGCCGCGTCTGCAGATGCGTGGTCATCTTTAATCAGGGATATGATTTCCTGCTCGAACTCTTCATCTTCCAACAGCATGATGTGACCTTCGAAGATAGCTTCTTTCTCGGGCCCCAGTGTTTCCGCTGCTTTGTTTTTGATCGCTTCCAACTGCTGAGAGGCTTTCGCCCGGCCAGCCAGAAAACGCTCGACTTCCTGATCGACCTGTTCCGCAGTGATTTTTTTCCGGTTGATGACGATCTCATCGTCTTTCAGTAACAGCGCCTTACCAAAAGCAATCCCGGGTGATACTAATATACCTGAAATCATAACCCTACCTTACTTAATACTGATGTGCACTAAAGAGACCGGCTACTGTTACTCAAGCTCAGCCATCAGTTTAACCAGATGTTCAACGGCTTTTTGCTCGTCTTCACCTTCAGCGGAGATCGTGACCACTGTGCCCTGAGTCAAGCCGAGGGTCTGTAATTTGAACAGGCTCTTAGCACTGGCGCTTTTACCGTTGGAGTTGACAGTGATGTCAGAAACAAAGCCTTTAGCTTCTTTAACAAACTGAGCGGCGGGACGGGTGTGGAGGCCATTTGGCGCGGTAATAGTTACTTCTTGCTGGAACATTCGGTTTTCCCCAACTTATTGGATTAGATAAATGTTGTGGAACTAAAGTCTAGTTTATCGACTGAACTTTAGCCTGTTTGGTTAACGCCCTGCGCATGTTACAGGGGCAGGCCGGGATGCGGCAAGGAACGCATAAACATTGCCTTGAATACAATATCAGTAAACCACCCCAAGCGTTTCAACCATTGTCACACAGGTGAATCAGAATACCGTTTGGCAACTCGACTCGCGTTGAGCTCAATCATGAAATTTTCAGGGGTGAAGACGGATATTAATTTCACGCATCAAAATAATTGTCCGGTTAAATACTAAACCTGGGCTGGAAATGCAATCCACCATACTTACAAACTTTGACGTGGCCCACAAAAAAGCACCCCGAAGAGTGCTTTTTGTAACATGCCGATTACTTATCCGAGGCCAAGCCGTTACTGCTGAAGCTCTTGCTCAGTGAAGAGATCGGCGAACAAAGCGGTACTCAGATAACGTTCGCCGGAAGAGGGCAAAATGACCACGATGGTTTTGTCTTTAAAGGCGTCTTCTTTCAACAGGTTAAGTGCTGCGGCGACGGCTGCGCCAGATGAAATTCCCGCCAAGATGCCTTCTTCTTCCATCAAACGACGTGCGGTACTGATAGCATCTTCATTGCTAATACGTTCTACGCGGTCTACCAGTTTGAGATCCAGATTCTCTGGGATGAAACCTGCGCCAATCCCCTGAATCTTGTGGGGACCCGGCTTGATTTCTTCGCCCGCGAGGGCCTGAGTAATAACAGGAGAGTCGACGGGTTCCACCGCGACAGTCGTAATAGCTTTGCCCTGGGTATTTTTAATGTAGCGGCTGACGCCGGTCAATGTACCGCCTGTGCCAACGCCCGCGATGAAAACGTCAACTTCGCCGTCCGTATCGTCCCAGATTTCGGGCCCGGTTGTTTTTTCATGGATTTCCGGGTTCGCGGGGTTACTGAACTGCTGTAGGAGCAGGTAGCGCTGAGGATCGCTGGCGACGATTTCTTCGGCTTTTGCGATCGCGCCCTTCATGCCTTTCGCGCCTTCGGTCAGCACCAGATTGGCGCCTAACGCTTTCAGAAGTTTACGGCGCTCGATGCTCATGGTTTCAGGCATGGTCAGCGTTAATTTATAGCCTCGAGCGGCGGCCACGTAGGCCAGAGCGATACCGGTATTGCCGCTGGTCGGTTCAACCAGTTCTACGCCGGGCTTCAGAACACCGCGTTTCTCCGCATCCCAAATCAGGTTAGAACCAATACGGCATTTAACACTGAAACTAGGGTTGCGAGACTCCACTTTGGCGAGGATGCGTCCATTACCAATGCGATTCAGCCGAACCAGCGGCGTATGGCCGATTGTGAAAGAATTGTCTTCGTAGATCTTGCTCATAGCCCGTCCTTTAAATAGCTGTATGTAATTTTTGTGAACGCTAGAGAGAATACCTTTTCAACACAGCCAGTGAAGTAAGCAATCGCTATATCGTTATGTTCTTAGGAAATATATTTTCATTATTTCCTGTCCCGGTTCCGCGCGGTTTATTTTGCTTTCAACACGTTGGATAAATGCTGGTAACGATCTACCCATAGCGCCGTTGCCCCGCATACAGCGACGGGCATGATGATCAGATTGAGCACTGGGACAATTGTGCACAGGTTGACCAACGCGCCGAACTGCAGGTTGCTGATTTTGTGCTGCCGCAGAGTCTGGCGCATGACCGGGAAGCTGACTTTATGGTTATCGAACGGATAATCGCAATACTGCACCGCTAGCATCCAGGCGCTAAAGATAAACCAGAGGATAGGCGCTACCGTTTGACCGATGCCCGGTACGAAATAGAGTAAAAACAGCACCAGCGCTCGCGGTAAATAATAGCCGAGTTTCTGTACTTCACGTCGCATAATGCGCGGGGTGTCTTTAGCGATGCCCCAGATGCCGCTATCCGGTAGCGCGACGCCGGTTAACCTGGCTTCCAGTTGTTCCGCCAGCAGACCGTTAAACGGCGCCGCGATAAAATTGGTCACTGTGCTAAAAAAGTAGCCAAAGACCAATAGGATGGAAATGACCGCTACAGGCCAGAGCAGATAGCTCAGCCACTGCAGCCAGTTAGGGACATGGCTCATCAATTGAGGAATCCAGCTGTTTAATTGCTGGAACAACCACCAGAAGGCGCCGCCCATCAGCAAAATGTTGACCAGCATCGGCAAGACCACGAATCGACGGATTCCCGGCAGCGAAAGCAATTTCCAGCCTCGCACGAAATAGTGGAAACCGCTGCGAAGGTTCTGGCGTTCTTGGGCGTAAGGCATACTCTTATTCTCATTGTTCTTTGAAGATGGCGGCATCATATCGGGACGATATTGTGCTGGCTAGCCCGTTTTTGCATGAAAAAACAGCAAAAAAGTGCGCACTTGCCATCTTTATTGTCATAAACTGTCGGCCAGACTTGCACTTGTGTACACGGGCAAATACAGTTAGTGATATATGTATATGCCATAGTGGCAATGTATTGGAATAACTGGGATAGCAATGATGCAGGACTTGCGTCTGATATTAATCGTTGTTGGCGCGATCGCTATTATAGCACTGCTGCTGCACGGCCTGTGGACCAGCCGTAAAGAGCGTTCGTCCCTTTTTCGCGATCGTCCTGTGAAGCGTTTGAAGCAGGATCCGGACGAAACGCCTTTCGAAACGCTGGATGAAGGCGTTGGCGAAGTACGGGTTAAGCCCGTGCGCCCTAAAAGTACGCCTCCTGCGGCTCGTCCGACAGCGAGCGTTCAAGGACGCGCGGTGGACGAGCCTCCATTGACGTCTCATGAGCCGGAATCAGCTTCAGGAAATTACGATCCGCTACTGGGCGAAACGAACTCTGCTGAGCCGTCGCGGATTGATGTGGCCGAGCGTGAGCTGGCGGCAGACTCGCATTCCGATTCGGAAACGGTGGCAGAGCGTGAAGCCAAAATGGCCAGCCTGCAGGAAGAGCAAGAAGAATCAGCTCCTGCCAATGACGAGCCAGCGGCTAAAGAAGCGGTTCTGGTGGTTCATGTCGCGGCCCATCAGGGCGGCGTTATCGGCGGCGAATTGCTGTTGCAAAGCGTTCTTCAGTCGGGTTTCCAGTTTGGCGAGATGAATATTTTCCATCGCCACGTGAATCCAGCTGGCGGCGGACCGGTGCTGTTCAGCCTGGCCAATATGGTGAAACCCGGCTCTTTCAATCCTGACGACATGTCTGAGTTTTCGACGCCGGGCGTGTCCATCTTTATGATGGTGCCGTCATATGGTGATGCCAATCAGAACTTCAAACTGATGCTGCAATCAGCGCAGCGTATCGCGGACGATGTTGGTGGCGTGGTGCTGGACGATGAGCGTCGAATGATGACGCCGCAAAAGGTTGAAGTGTATAAGTCACGTATCCGCGAAGTGCTCAACTAACGGTTCAGCGTTGCCGTGTTGGCTAAAAAACACAGTTAAAAGCCTCCGCCTGCGGAGGCTTTTTCTTTGCGTCGGATCTGCCTGGGTCGCATGACAGCCAGTTGTTAGCAGGAAAACTAAACCGACTCTGGTTTCTTTCTCAAGCTTGGGGTGAGCAGCTATTCTTGACCTTGCGCGACCGGCGGCTCTGCTTTGGGTTCTACGGTCGATGCGGATTTGGCTTCCAGTTCGTCCAGTCGCTGTTCCAGTCGCGTCAGCTTTTCACGCGTGCGTAGCAGAACCTGTGTCTGGACATCAAATTCTTCCCGGTTGACGAGATCCAGACGGGATAGCTGCGACTGCAGAACCTGACGGATCTTTTTCTCCATATCCTCGCCAAGTTCCCGAATCCCTTTGGGCATGGATTCGTGCATCTGACGGGCGATTTGCTCTATCTTTTTAGGGTCAATCATGATGATTTTCCTGATGGGTTAGACGGAAAGAGTGCTGCTAATAGCTAAGTGTAATGCCTGCCAGGCATTGTATAAACCTAAACTGCGCCAGCGCAGCGGTTATTGCTCATGAGAGCCCTTATACCCGTTGCCCTGCAAAATCGTTAGCGTTATAGTAAACCCGCTTATTCTCAGGGCGGGGCGTAATTCCCCACCGGCGGTAAACCAGTCCATACAACGTATGAGGTTGGAAGCCCGCGAGCGCTCAGGCTGTCATATTTGGTTTGAGGTCAGCAGATCCGGTGAAATTCCGGGGCCGACGGTTAAAGTCCGGATGGGAGAGAGTAACGGTATCCGTCAGGCTGAGCCTGCCCGCGTTATTTTTTTAGCATTGATCGTATTTCCATGCCTTCGATGCCACTCCTCAAGTTAGCCCTGATTCTGGTAATCCATAGAAAATAGTGAGGGTTTTTTACCATGAATCAGACTTTGCTTTCTCAATACGGTACACCGACTGAACGCGTTGAACGTGCGCTTGAAGCGCTGCGTCAAGGGCGTGGCGTCATGGTGCTTGACGATGAAGATCGTGAAAATGAAGGCGACATGATTTTTTCCGCCGAACATATGACCGTCCAGCAGATGGCGCTGACCATTCGCCACGGCAGTGGGATTGTTTGCCTGTGCCTGACTGACGAGCGCAGACAAAAACTGGAATTGCCGATGATGGTTGAGCACAACTCCAGCCATTATCAAACGGCGTTTACGGTCACAATCGAAGCGGCTGAAGGCGTGACGACCGGCGTATCTGCCGCAGACCGCCTGACCACCGTGCGTGCCGCGACGGCCGACGATGCCCGCGCCAGCGATCTGAATCGCCCCGGTCACGTTTTCCCTTTGCGTGCTCAGCCTGGCGGCGTACTGGTTCGCGGTGGCCATACTGAAGCGACAGTCGATTTGATGACGCTGGCGGGTCTAAAGCCGTTTGGGGTGCTATGCGAGCTGACTAATGACGACGGTTCCATGGCGCGCGCGCCGGAGGTGATCGCCTTTGGTCAGCAGCACGATATGCCGGTTCTGACTATCGAAGATCTGGTGGCTTACCGCAAAGCGACCGAGCTGAAAGCCAGCTAATCGCGTCTGTGCTATGCCGGGGCGGGTCCCCGGCAGTGTCTTCAATGTGGTTTGCGACCGAGCAGCGTGGCGAAACGCAGTTTGATATGCTTCTCATCCGCACCCATTTTATGCAACTCCCCGAATCCCGATGCTATTTCACCATCTCCCATACTTCGTCATGGCGGCGTAGTTCTTCCTCTTTAAACGTCAATGAAAAGGGCTGAGGGCAGGAATAATCATCGGTCGACATCGTTGCGACAATCAGGTTTTATCCCCTGTCGACAGTATACTGCTGCATATTCCGAATAATGGCCGGAATGAGGTAACGATCGATAAGCATAAACACGACGGTCGACAAAATCATATCGCGGCATCATCAATGTCGGCGAGATTGATATCATGCTCACTGGCCCGAATATCGCCGAGATGTTCTTGCTCGAAGGTGGTCGGTTGCGTCTGACAATATGCCATTCCGGCGTTTGCGTGTCGCATTTCAATGCGTTCATAGTGATCTCAATTACATAGCGAATTCCCCATGACATCGGGGGGATACATTGAAAAATATAAAGTTGCATTTTGAATGCGTTAATTGATTGGGTTGTGAATAAGGCCGGAAGAAAGAGTGTCAAAACAAGGGAGAGGAAGGTGAGAGAAGGAAAGGAAGCAATAAGCGCTAAAAGATGAATAAGGGGAAGCAAGACGCTTCCCCCCGAAATGCCTGACCTGTCTCAGCGTCAGGATAAAGTACTATCAGCCGCAGCGATTACAGGCTTTAGCTTGAATCTGCTGGAAGAAATCGTTGCCCTTGTCATCCACCAAGATGAATGCCGGGAAATTCTCTACTTCGATCTTCCAAATCGCTTCCATACCCAGTTCTGGGTATTCGACGCAGGTCAGGCTTTTAATGCTGTTTTGCGCAAGGATTGCGGCAGGACCGCCAATGCTGCCGAGGTAGAAACCACCGTGTTTTTTACACGCGTCAGTGACCTGTTGGCTACGGTTGCCTTTGGCCAGCATGATCTTGCTGCCGCCGTGAGACTGCAGCAGGTCGACGTAGGAGTCCATACGACCCGCGGTGGTTGGCCCCAAAGAACCGGAGGCGTAGCCAGTCGGTGTTTTGGCCGGGCCTGCGTAGTAAATTGGATGGTCTTTAACGTACTGAGGCAGGCCTTCGCCGTTGTCGATACGTTCTTTCAGCTTAGCATGAGCAATATCACGTCCTACGATGATCGTACCGGTCAGAGACAGGCGCGTAGAGACCGGATACTGAGACAGTTCGGTGAGGATGTCATCCATCGGCCGGTTAAGGTCGATGCGGACCGCTTCGCCTTCGCCAGCCTGACGCAGATGTGCCGGGATGTATTTGCCTGGATTCTGCTCCAGCTGTTCCAGCCAAATACCGTCGCGGTTGATTTTGCCTTTGATGTTACGGTCTGCGGAGCAAGATACGCCCATACCGACCGGACATGATGCGCCGTGGCGCGGAAGACGAATCACGCGAATGTCATGCGCGAAGTATTTACCGCCGAATTGTGCGCCAAGACCCAGATTACGGGCTTCTTCCAACAATTCCTGCTCCAGCGCGGTGTCACGGAAAGCCTGACCGTGTTCGTTGCCTTCAGTCGGTAGTTCATCGTAGTAGTGCGTGGAGGCCAGCTTGACCGTTTTCAGGGTGGTTTCCGCTGAAGTGCCGCCGATGACGAAAGCAATGTGATACGGCGGGCAAGCTGCGGTGCCCAGCGTGCGCATTTTTTCTACCAGAAAGTTTTTCAGTTTTCCTGGGGCCAGTAGCGCTTTGGTTTCCTGATACAGGTAGGTTTTGTTGGCAGAGCCGCCGCCCTTGGTGACGAACAGGAACTTGTACTCTTCGCCTTCCGTGCTGTAGAGATCGATCTGCGCCGGCAGGTTAGTTCCGGTGTTAACCTCTTTATACATGTCCAACGGTGCGTTCTGGGAATAGCGCAGGTTGTCTTCGATAAAGGTGTTGTAAACGCCATGCGACAGCGCTTCCGCATCGTTGACACCGGTCCAGACGTTCTGGCCTTTCTTGCCGACAATGATTGCGGTTCCGGTATCCTGACAGGTCGGCAAAATGCCCTTGGCGGCGATTTCCGAGTTGCGCAGGAATTGCAGTGCGACATATTTGTCGTTTTCACTCGCTTCCGGATCGCTCAGGATATCGGCGACCTGCTGCTGGTGGTCGGGACGCAACATGAACGAAGCATCGTGGAAGGCTTGCTGTGCGAGCAGCGTCAGTCCTTCCGGCGCGATTTTCAGCATGTCCTGACCGTCGAACTGCGTGACGGAAACATAGTCCTTGGAAAGCAAACGATACTCGGTTTTATCTTTACCGAGGGGAAAAGGCTCTTGGTAATGAAAAGTTTTATTCGACATTGGTTTCTCACTTAAGGCCGTATAGTTTATGAATTCATTCAGTTTTATCGCCCTGGCGGCGTGTTTTGCGCAGTCTTTATCATTAGAGCGGTGCGTTTCGTGCTGCGACAAAAGTAATAGACGCTACAATGTTATGGTTTTATTTCCACGAGTGCTACGTATGCGGGGCACATTATTATTAATCTCCGTCATGTTTTCATGGAAAATAGCGATAGGCTTGTTTCATTCGGCGAGAATTCAGTCGGATGTACTCTGAAAAATAATATTTAAGTTAATTAATTTGTTTAATTTAAATAAATAAAATCAAGCGAGAACATGCGCCAGAAAATAAAAATACGCATTATAGCCCTGCATTTTCATTATTACTTATCCCCTAACATCTTCTTTTTTCTTCTATAAAATGATCGTAGTGGCGTGCATCCGGCATTGAAAACACGTGTGCTGCGCTAACGTCTACGCTTCATTTCAAGCCTGATTCTATTAGTCCTCGGGAGGTCGGGCAGAGCCACGCTGTACTCACAGAGGAATACGCATGAACTTCGATCTGTTTGCTGATGAACAACCTGAGCGCCGTACGGAGAAACTGGCGCCGGGAGCCGTGGTGCTGCGCGGTTATGTCTGGGACGAAGCCCGCACGTTATTAGACGGTATCCAGCAGGTGAGCGATTCCGCGCCTTTCAGACACCTGATCACCCCGGGCGGCTACAGCATGTCTGTGGCGATGAGCAATTGCGGTCCCTTAGGATGGGTGAGCGATGATCGAGGTTATCGTTACGATGCGTACGATCCGCTTTCTGGCCACCCTTGGCCCGATATGCCGCCTCTCTTTTATCCGTTAGCGACGGCCGCTGCCGAAGAGGCGGGTTTCCCGGGATTTCAACCCGATGCGTGTCTGATCAATCGATACTCATTGGGCGCGCGTTTATCGCTTCATCAGGATAAGGACGAGCGCGATCTTGAGCAGCCTATCGTCTCGTTTTCATTGGGGTTGAATGCCGTTTTTCTGTTTGGGGGACGAGAGCGTAGCGATCCCTGCCAGCGAGTTCTACTTTCTCATGGCGATGCGGTGGTCTGGGGTGGGGAGTCACGGTTATTTTACCACGCGATTCAGCCGCTGAAGCCGGGGCCATTACCCAGTGACATGCCGGGAGAATATCGGTTTAACCTGACGTTTCGCAGAGTTCGCTGAACGGAGGGCGAATACATGTTGGGATAGTTTTAAACGATCATCGGGCGTCAAATGCGCCCGATGGAGAACGATCAGGTACGCCCCAGTCGCATCAGTTCTTCCGGTGCAAAAAAGCCATTTACGCCCTGTAGTTCAACGCATTTGGCCTGACGGACGTCTTCACGTTTTAAGTTCTCCGCATGGATTGCGGCGATGGTACCGACCGTGCGGGAGCCATCTTGCATGACTCGGCAACCGGTGCTGAGCGGGTTTCTGTATCGATCATATGCGGTGTACATTTTTTGCCTCCTTTTGATGACAGACAACGCAACTGATCCTACTGCTAGGTATGGGGATAGACCATGATATTAGTATGGTTATGATTAATTGCTCTATTAATCCAAGGGTTTGTGACGGGACGCGTTAAAAACGGCAGAACGAACGCACATGAGTGGCGTTTGTTCTGTCGGTCATCAGGAGTTCGCGTTTTTAGGCAGCCGTTTGAAGCTGAAGATCAATTGAATTGCGTTAATGACAATCAGTAGCGATGTCACCAAAAAGACCCAGCGGTATCCCAAGGTGGCCGAAATGCCGGAGCCGAGCAGGGGGCCGACGACATTCCCCAGATACATACAGGACTGGTTGTAGCCAAAAATGCGTCCGGTGACCTGCTGGCTGCTGTATTTCACCAGCAGCGCCTGCACTGCGGGCAATAGCGCACCATCGGCAAAGCCCAGGATAAAGCGCAGGATCCCCAACTGGGTTGCGCTTTGAATGGTCGACATCAGGAAAAACAGCAGTGCACTGAACAACAGCGCGACGATAAGGATGCGCTGAGAACCGATGCGGTCACCCAGCTTGCCCAGTCGGGGCGCAGACATTAACGCCGATACCCCTGGAACGGCGGCAATGACCCCGCTGATAAAGGCGATATTCTCAATGTTGGGCGACAGCTCACGGATGAACAGCGTCAGTATCGGGCTAATCGAACCATTGGCCATCTGTATCATCATGGTGGTGATACAAAGGCTGACAATCAGCATCGGATAGGGCAGAGACGCGAAGACCGCCTTGCCGGACAGTCGGTCGGCTTTGCTGACTTTGACGAAATTCTCTTTAATGGCGAACAGCGTAATCAGGAAAGAGATAAATAGCAGGCCGGACGTCACGAAAAATACCGTTCGCAACCCCAAGTGGTCCGCCATGAATCCCCCCAGCATTGGTCCTATCAGCACGCCGGAGACTTGTCCGGTCGACAGTGTCCCCAAAGCCCAACCGCTTCGGGCACGAGGAACCTGAGAGGCGATCAACGCCATCGCGTTAGGGATATAGCCGGAAGTGAGCCCCATCAAGGCGCGAAGCAGGAACAGATGCCAGACGCTGGTCGCCATCCCTTGCAGCCCCATGACGATCGACATGCCGAGGGCGGCGCGCAGTAGCATCAGCCTGCGCCCTTTGCGGTCGGCCAGACTGCCCCACAGGGGGGCGACGATGGCGGAAATCATGAAGGAAGAGCTGAAAATCAGCCCAGACCACAGATTCAGAGACGCATGATCGTGAACGCCGAGTTGCTCGATATACAGCGGCAAAAACGGCAGGATCTGGCTCATGGCCATGCCGGTAAAAAAGCACCCTACCCAAGCGGAGAAGAGGTTAAGTTTCCATTTTTCCATAAGGTCAGGACATGAAGTTACTTAGACTGTGAATAGTCAGTATGGCTGTTTTACCCACAACGTGAAATGGTTTTTGTATATCAAAGAATAACAGGCAGGAGGAAGGAAGCACGAACCAGGAGGAAGCGAATAGGAAATGATGACGCCGCCTCTCCGGTCAGGATAGGCGGCGAGGAGCCTCACTGACGGACCAATCGGCCTACCGTATGGCTATCTTCGAAGTTACTGCGGAATGGGTTGATATCCAGACCGCCGCGTCGCGTATAGCGCGCGAAAACCGTCAACTTCTGCGGCTGGCAGTAGCGCTGAATATCATTAAAGATACGCTCGACACATTGCTCATGGAACTCATTGTGCTGGCGGAACGAGATCAGATAGCGCAGCAGGCATTCCGGATCGATTTTTTTTCCTTCATATTTTATCACTACGCTGCCCCAGTCCGGTTGGTAGGTCACCAGACAGTTGGATTTGAGCAGGTTGGAGCTCAGCGTTTCGCTCACCGTCGGCGCATTTTCGGCAACGGCGTATTTCAGATAATCCGGGTTGAATGAATAGTCGTTCACTTCGATATCCAGATCGTCAATGACGGTGCCCGGAAGACCGTCGATTTGCGCCGGATAGCCAGTCAGCCCAGGATAAATATTGACTTTAACTTGGCCTTGCGCGGCGGCGGAAAGATCGGTCACCAGCGTGGACAACAGCGTTTCGATATCGCGCATGCGCGTCTGGTTAAAGCTGTTGAGGTACAGCTTGAACGACTTGGATTCGATCAGGTTTACCGAAGAGGCGGGAACGTGGAATTCGGCAACGCCAACCATCGGTTTGCCTTTCTTGTTGAGCCACGACAGCTCAAAGGCCGTCCAGAGGTCATAGCCCGTGAAAGGCAGCTCGGCGTCGGTCAGGCCGACCAGCTCCCGCCCATTGGCACGAGGCAGCGCTTCCAACAGTTCCGGATCGTATTGATCGGGATAGCTGGAGCGAACGCCAAGATGGGTAATTTTATCTTTTTCCATGATATGCATAAGATCATTTCCTTGCCGGAGCGGCGTTGATATAGCTTCTGAACAGTTTCCGCGTGCCGTAAATCGGGCCGACGCCCAGCACTGCATAAACAACTTTAATCATGAATTGAGACAGGATCATGGTTTTGATCACGTCAAAACTCAGCACATTATAGAATGCCACGGTGCAGAAAATAACGCTGTCCACCGCTGATGCGGTAATTGTACTGGTGATGACGCGAATGAACAGATAGCGCGACTTCGTCATGATTTTGATTTTGTACAGAACGTAGGCGTTAACGTTTTCAGAAACCAGATAGGCGAGCGAAGACGCCACCAGCACCGCCATGATGCTGTGCACGATACCGTTGTAAGTATGATCGTATTCCCACTGCGGCAGCCCCGGGATCAGGCTGGTCACCCACAAGCCGAGAACGAACGCGAGGTTGGCGAAAAAAGTGATGAGGATCGTTCGCCTCGCCAACTTCAGCCCATAAAATTCGTTAAGGATATCCACGAGAATAAACGTAATGGGATAGACGAAAACGGCGGGCGGCACCACCATGTTGAGTGCGGGCACGAAGACCGGCTTCACCCCGGCAATGGTCGAGAAAATATAAATAACGCTCAGCGCGATGCTGATCAGCAGATAGGCGTGCCATGAGCGATCGTTGCGGTCGCTGATGTCGTAAACGGTCGTGATGTCTTTGCTGTTGTAGAGCTTTTTATATAAAGCATTGAGCTCATGACGGCTGAAATCATCTGAGATTTCGTTGTCCACGAGCTCTTTTAAATCCATGCTGATGGTTTTGCCTGTGGCCAGCACCATGATATTGGCTGACAATTCGCCGCTATGGTTAAATCCCAGTAGTTTAAACTTTCTGTTGGATTCCATTTACAGTCTTTCCTCTATGATATAGCCCAGCAGTTCTATATGGCTGGATCTTTTCCTTTCAAAGGATATGTTTCCCTCTGGTGGCTGAATAATAAAACCTTCTGCCTGCGAATAGCACAATGAGGGGGTATTAACTACCAGGGCCGGCGGACGCTTGATAATAATGACATCGTTCGGTGAGAATTGGTCATTGATAGCGGATTCAATCCTGACCGCTAACATATTTGACTCTTCGCCAAAGAAATAAGTGAGCGGATATTGAATCGCCAGTTGACCTATTTTCTTATCTTGTGATGCTAATAAATCAGATTGAGGAATAATAGGAATCGCAGCCGGATTTTTATTACCCTCGTAGGAAATGGTATTATTAAGCTGTTCGATCTTTTCCAGATCGTAATCTTCTATTTCTTCACACGACAGGCCGAAAAAATCGGAAATACGATTCACGGTAGATTGCTGTACGTTGTTCACGCGCCCATCGAGAATTTTGTAGATAGTCGTGCGGGTCACACCGGTACGGTTTGAAAATGAGGCTTTGGTTTCCCCGCGAGTCCGCATCAAATATTCAATATTCTTGATGATGTTGGTTTTACGTTGAGCATTCGTTGTTTTCATAGACATCCTTTACGCAATAACACCTCTTACCCGTTTATCTTACGCTAAAACAGCATTTGTCCGCATCCAGAGGGGCGTAATTTCTTGTCGAATTCAGCGGTTAAATCATCATACAAAAGCCTTAATCGACACACTCTCCCTGTCATTATTTTTGGTTTGTTGAAAAGTGAACACTAAAGCTCGTTTTACGTCAACTTATCTGTTGACTAAACGTTTTTTGCTGCGTTAATGTTTAAAAAGCTCAGATAGATACTCACGATGCATAATGCTGTTATGTATTTATGATAGTCATTATTGATTAAATAACTATTGCCGTGATTTCTTTATTCGAGACAGAGTCATTCTAATTCCAACACCAGGGAACTTAGGTAGGAATGAATGAAGGAAATATCATTCAAGATCCATTGACCCGATATCATTAGCCATGCCAATCATATTGCCGCGTTGCCGTAAACATCTGGCGGCGCGGCAACATGATTGTTCGTCGCTCAACGCTTATCCTTTCCTCCCTCGTCTTCTCTCTGTTAGCCTTAATTCTGCGAAGTCCAGGGTGGATGCCAGTGGTGCGCCGCTCTATCGTGATTCGCCGGTCACCCAAGAGGCGCACATTCGTTCACAAGGAAGTAACACCGAAACGCGAATTTTCGCTATCATGCTTCCTTTCTACCTGCGACTGATGAGTACTATGGAACGTTTTCTTGAGAATACGATGTACGCCGCCCGGTGGCTGTTGGCTCCGGTTTATCTTGGTTTATCGCTGGGACTGCTGGCGCTGACCATCAAGTTTTTTCAGGAGATCTGGCATGTTCTGCCCAACATTTTTTCCGTGGCGGAATCTGATCTGGTCCTGACGCTACTGTCGCTGGTGGATATGACACTGGTGGGTGGTTTACTGGTCATGGTGATGTTTTCAGGCTATGAAAACTTCGTCTCGGCCCTCGATATTGACGAGGGCAAAGAGAAACTGAACTGGCTCGGCAAGATGGACTCCGGTTCACTGAAAAACAAAGTGGCGGCCTCTATCGTCGCAATCTCTTCTATCCATTTACTGCGCGTGTTTATGGATGCCCGCAATGTCGCCGACAACAAGCTGATGTGGTACGTAATTATCCATCTGACTTTTGTGCTGTCCGCATTCGTGATGGGCTATTTGGACCAGCTGTCGCGCCGGGACAAAGACCACTAACCCCTGGCGCGCCAACGTTTGACCGTCACGCAAGCCCTCGTCCACAGGGTCAGGCGCGTTCGCCGCGGCGGACCGCCTCTGTGGCGCGCGAGTCCTCTCCAGGTCATTTTGAGCGTTTTGTCACAACTCTATATTGTTACCGGTAACATGTTACCGGTAACGGTGCTACGATTATTGACATAACCGTTTTTATTCGATGGGTGGAGAGGAAGTATGGCGGGTCAAAGCTTTATTCTGATGGGCGTGTCCAGTACGGGGAAATCATCAGTCGGCGAAGCGCTGGCGAAGGCTATCGGCGCCAAGTTTATCGACGGCGATGATTTGCACCCGCGCAATAATATCCTGAAAATGGCGGGGGGAGACCCGCTAAATGATGATGATCGCGCCCCGTGGCTGGAGCGTATCCGCGATGCGGCCTTCAGCCTTGAACGAAAAAATGAAACCGGCGTTATCGTCTGTTCGGCCCTGAAAAAGAAATATCGTGATCAAATCCGCTCGGGTAACGAGCATGTCACCTTTATCCATCTTTCCGGCTCCTTCGAACTGGTTCTGGCTCGCATGATGGCCCGCGAAGGCCATTTTATGCCTGCGGCGCTCTTAAAGAGCCAGTTCGATACTTTGGAAGTACCGGGGAACAACGAACCCGATGTGATCACGGTCAGTATAGATGGCAGTTTTGATGACGTAGTGAAGCGCTGCGTCATGGCGGTACGTGGGAGAGCGTGCCGTGCTTAAACGGAGGAATGAATGAATAACAATAAAGTTATTGAGCAAGTCACACGTCGTATTTTGGAGCGCAGCGAGGCGTCTCGCCGCCGCTATCTGGCGAAAACGGAAGCTCAGGCGGCGCAAGGTAAAACCCGTAGCCACCTGTCCTGCGGCAATCTTGCGCATACGGTCGCCGCTTGCCCCACCAGCCAGAAAGGCGCGATTCTGGATTTTACCCGCGTCAATGTCGGCATCATCACCGCCTATAACGACATGTTGAGCGCCCATCAGCCATACGGCACCTATCCCGACAAGATGAAGAAAACGCTGGCTGAAATGGGCCACAGCGCGCAAATCGCCGGCGGTGTTCCAGCGATGTGTGATGGTGTGACGCAGGGACAGGATGGTATGGATCTGTCACTGTTCTCGCGCGATCTGATCGCTCAGGCGACGGCCGTTTCGCTGAGCCACAACACCTTTGATGCGACGCTGCTGTTAGGCATCTGCGACAAAATCGCGCCCGGCCAGCTGATCGGCGCGCTGTCGTTTGGCCATTTGCCTTCGGCTTTCGTCCCATCCGGTCCGATGTCCGCGGGCATCAGCAACGATGAGAAAGTGAAAGTACGCCAGCAGTACGCCGCGGGTGAAGTCGGTAAGGCCGCGTTGCAGGACATGGAGTGCAACGCATATCACTCGCCGGGCACCTGCACGTTCTACGGCACGGCCAACACGAACCAGCTGGTGTTTGAAGCGATGGGGCTGATGTTGCCCGGTTCTTCTTTTGTCGCGCCGAACGATCCGCTGCGAGCGGCCCTGACGGATAAAATTACCGCGCATATCGTCACTCAGGCCGACAACGGTACTCAATACCGACCGCTGTCGCGCGTCGTGGACGAAAAATCCATTGTTAACGGATTGGTCGCTCTGCTGGCTTCCGGCGGAAGTACCAACCACTCCATCCATCTGGTGGCGGTGGCCGCGGCGGCCGGTTACATCCTGACCTGGGATGACATCGAAGAACTGTCTCAGGTCGTGCCGCTGCTGGCGAAGATGTACCCGAACGGTCCGGCTGATATCAATGAATTCCAGCAGGCGGGCGGCGTCCCAACGCTGATGAAAGCGCTGGCGGAGCGCGGTCTGCTGAATATGGACGCCACGCCGGTCTATGGCCATATGGAAGACTACCTTTCAACGCCGCGATTGCAGAATGGCGAAGTGGTTTTCGAACCTGCGGCAGACTCCTCCAACCCCAACGTCATTTCCCTGCCTGGCACTCACTTCAGCGCACAGGGCGGCCTGAAAGTCTTGGATGGCAACCTGGGGCGTGGCGTCATCAAAGTCAGCGCCGTTGCGCCGGAATATCGCTTCATCGAGGCCCCGGCCCGTGTCTTTGAATCTCAGCACGATGTGGAAAAGGCTTACCACGCCGGCGAGTTTACGCAAGACGTCGTGATTGTCGTGCGCCATAACGGTCCTGCCGCTAATGGTATGCCGGAGCTGCATAAGCTGATGCCGGTGATGGGCAACCTGATGAAGTCTGGACTGCGTGTTGCGCTGGTGACGGACGGTCGTCTGTCCGGCGCATCCGGTAAAGTGCCTGCGGTGATCCATCTTTCGCCGGAGGCCCAACGTGGCGGCCCGCTGTGCCGAATCAGCAATGGCGACGTTATTCGGGTCGATGCGGAGGCGGGGCGTATCGACGTTCAGGCCGATCTGTCCGCGCGCTCGGAAACGCATCCGGAGCTGGCGCCTGAGCATCTGGGGTCTGGCCGCGAGCTGTTCTCGGTGTTCCGTCAGGTGGTATCCAGCGCCGAGCAGGGTGCCTCTATCTTCAGCTTCTAACGCCTTAGCTGCGTAAGGCGGGATACGGTCGCTCTGGCCGGATGACGGTGGCCGATCGGGTCCTTGTGTCATCCGGCCTTTTTTGTGCGTATTTCCTGGGAATTGCTATATTTTTTGCAGGCTTCCTAAGGAATTTATGATGAAAAAATCAATTATTTTGGCATTGGTCGGCGGCGCGGCGTTAACCGCCTGCCACTCCAACGATCCCGCTGAGTTCATGGTGCCCGGCAATGAGCAGATGGAAGTGTCGAAACAGATGTATGTCTGTGACGACGGTTCAAAACTGGGGGTGATGTATTACAGTAACGAGCCCAATCATGCGGCGCTGGTTAATATCCCGGATAAAGGCAAAATCTTGATGGTTAACGTGCCTGCGGCCAGCGGAGCCCGCTATGTCGGCAACGTCTACGAATGGTGGACCAAGGGCGATAACGGGACATTGAAACAGGTCATCGAAGATAAAAACATCGAGTGTCATAAATAAGGCGAGACCTCGGTGATGAGGTCACGTCATCGTCGGACCACGCTGTCCGCCATACTGTGCCGTTTCCTATCGCGACCGGCCCGGTCGTGATGGCCACGCGGTTTTCGAACGGGTCACCGCCGCGAGAACGGCACGCCTGACCGCCCCCGTCTTGACATGCCTTTTTTGCCTCTGACGTGATTTCTTGCGGCGATCGGCCTATGATCCCGTCGGGAAAATTCAGGCGGAGGCTGATAAGGATGTCAGGAAAACAGCGGGTGATGTGCGGTATCGCCGCCATTTTGTTTATTGCAGTGATCGCGACGATCGTGAGTTATTGGTCCGATTTCCTTTCCGCGATGTTGGCGATACAGATCTCTCTTCATCGCTATCTGGTGGGATATCTACTGCAGCTTGGGAACCAACACGTGGGCTATGGCGTATTGTTGCTGGCCGCCAGCTTCACCTACGGCGTACTGCATGCGGTCGGCCCCGGCCATGGCAAATTCATCATCACCACCTACCTCAGCGTCTCTCATGAAAACGCCTCTTCCGCCAGAACCATTGCCTTTCTTGGCGCGATGACGCAGGGCCTCGTGGCTATCTTTTTCGTGTATTTGTTGGTGATTTTCCTGAACGTGTCGATGGGCGACCTCAGCCTAAGCCGCTGGTATATGGAAAAAATCAGCGCGCTGTACATAGGGGTGATTGCGGTTTTGATGGTCGTAAAAGCCGTACGCGGAAGGCGAATTCGTCCGACCATCCATCGTTGTACGCCTGTGCCCTCGGGGGAGTCGTCCGTGCTGGCGCGGCCTCATGCGCGCCTGTCTGCCGAGCCTGCGGCCTGCTGCGGACATCATGCCGTTAACTCGACGGCGGTGCCGCGTGACCTGCCGTCGGCGCTGGCCATGATTGCAGCCATCGGCATTCGGCCCTGCACCGGCGCGATAATGATTCTGGCGTTTGCCAATGCGGTCGGCTGCTTCAACTGGGGCGTGGGCGCCGTGATGGCGATGGCCCTGGGAACGGCGTTGGCGATTTGCGCGCTGGCGACGTGGGTCATTCGTTCGCGCGATCGGGCATCGTCCTTGTATCAGCGCGCGCGCCATCCGTTGTTTGCCAAGCTGCGGCCCGGGCTGCTGGCGGCCTCGGGCATGCTACTGTTCCTGTTTGCGATCCTGCTGTTCTCCTCCACCTTGCCAGCGAACGCTGTCGGCGACGCGCTTAACAACGGTTGCTGAGCGTACGCTCCCTCGAAAGGGGGAGATGAAACGGGGGCGGACGTCTTCGAGGTTGTCACCCCTTTGCCAGCATGTTTTCATTAGACGTCAACGGCAAGCGTGCTCTATTCCTTTTGGAAATTAGGCAATGCCAGTGACGGGCGCTCCTCTGCCGCTTTTCGCGGGGTGAAGAGCCGACTTACTCTCAGGTTATTCCAACGTTATGTCTCAGATGAATCGGGCGAGCTTTAAGCTCTCGCCAGAAAAAACGCTGTCGGATGAGCAGCTTGCGCTCAAGCAGCGCGTGGAAGCCTTTCTCTGTCAGCATCGTCGCGCCTCTCAGGCATGCTTCGTGATTCAGGGGGAGGCGGGTACCGGCAAAAGTGTGTTTCTGCACGCGCTATTCGCCGATCTACAGCGTGACGCGCGCCAGCGGCCAGACCATCCGTTGTACGGCAGCGAAAATGTGTTGCTCGTCAATCATCCCGAAATGCTCAAAGCCTATAAAAACGCGTCAGAGGGGCAATCCGCCCTTCGCAAAAAAGATTATGAGCGCCCGACGACGTTCATCAATCGCCTGCATAAACGCGAAGACAAGGTGGATATCGTGCTGGTGGATGAAGCCCATTTGCTGCTGACGCGCAGCGATCGCTACAACCACTTTGTTCAGGACAATCATCTGGAAGAGATTTTGCGCCTCGCCCGCTGCGTGGTGCTGATTTTCGACGAACAGCAGGTACTGAAATCCAAAAGTCTGTGGCGAGAAGGCGATCTTGAGCGACTGATCGCCCACGGCCCGCACGAAGTCCATCTGTTACGGCATCAGTTCAGGATGAAGGCCGCCACGTCGGTGCAGCGCTGGATTGGCCAATTCTGTCAGCGAGAACTGCGGCCTTTACCCGTGGCTGCGCCCGGCGAGCCGCCGTTTGAGCTAAAGATCTTCGACGACGCGCAGGCGATGTACACGGCGATCCGGCAGCGTAACGCCGACAGCGGACTGTCGCGAATGCTATCGACCTATGATTACCCCTATCGGTTGGACGGGCAGGATCACTTCATCGAAGAGGGCGCTTTCCGGCTGCGCTGGGATCGCTCGAAGCCGAACGAGCGCCAGCCGTGGGCGGAGCGGCAAGATACCATCGACGAAGTGGGCTCGGTATACACGGTGCAGGGCTTTGATCTCAACTATGTTGGGCTGATTCTGGGACCGTCGGTATCCTGGGATGCAGAACGCCGTGACATCGCCATCGACCCGTCCCGTTATGAGGACGGCGCGGCGTTTCAGGGAACCGGGCGTCTCGACGATGCCGAGGCGGTAAAAGTGCGTATCATGCTCAACGCCATCAACGTGCTGATGACCCGTGCGATTGATGGACTCTATATTTACGCTCACGACGCGGAACTGCGTCGCCAACTGCTTCTTTTACAGCGTGAAGCGGCAACCAATGGAGAAAATCATGTCTGCCAATGAACTGGTGTGGATTGACGATCCGCGCATGAAAAAGGTGTCTCAGAACGTCGAGGTCATCGATGCTTCCGTCAACGCGCTGGTGGAGCGAATGTTCGCCGTTATCGAAAGCATGAACGATTCAGGGCTGGCGGCGATTCAGTTGGGGATCCCGCAGCGCATCGTGGTGATCGATATGGATGACGAACACGGCGTGCGCCAGCGTTTGGCGCTGATCAACCCGGAGGTGGTGGAACGGTCGGAGGAAACGACCTCGCATCTCGAACTCTGTTCCTCCATCCCGCAGCATCCGCTGCCTGCGGAACGGGCTCAGCGCGTACGCGTGGCTTATACCGATCTGGATGGCGTGCGTCAGGCGATAGAGGCGGGTGGGGCGTTGGCCGTGTGTCTCCAGCATGAAATCGATCATCTGGACGGTCTGTCGCTGATCGATGAGCTGTCCGATCTGAAACGTAACCGCATTCGAACTCAGTTGGCAAAGCTGCGTCGTAAGCTCGCGCCGCGCAGTTAATACCGAGCCGTTCAGCCCCTCGTCGTGATGACGAGATGATAGAGAGCCAGAATGATGAGATCACGGGTGAGAAAAGCACCCGTGATGAGTGCAAACCTAGTGGAACAGCGGTTGCGGAGACGTTATACCCGCGACCTGAGAGCGCGTCATTTTCTCGACGATGTGGTCCAGCGGGCAGAGCCAACCGACGGCGGTTTGCTGGCAGTGACTATCGTGATACTCCTCGATGAGCGGCGGCGCGTCTGGCGTCAGCGGGCTGAGATGACGCCACTGATCCAGCGACATGGCGCTAAACGTCAGCCGCACATAACGCTCACCGCTGTGGGTGTCTCGGTAGCGCTCGAACGCCAGGCTGCCCCCCGGCGGGATATCGTTGCGCGGATAGTCGCCCAACTGCCAGTTCATCTGCAACATGGTCTGGATCTGCGCGATATTGGTGTCATGGCCGACGAACATGACCAGCGGCGCTTTCAGGCTAGGGTTTTCGGGGGCGGATGCCGTTGTTCCCGCGGTGATCGCCGCGGCCAACTGAGACATCAGCAGCGTCCCGCCGTGTCGCGCCAGCTCGGGGGTATCGCTGACCAAATCGTATTTAGCCGCGTGCAGCGCCATCAACGCCGCGACCTCGCGGGCATTACGAGCGTGGCCGAACGCCACCTGGGACAGCGGCAGCCCTTCGCTATACTGCAATCGGATAGTTTCTCCTATCGTCGATCCCGGCGACAGTGGGCCTTTGAGCGACACGCCGTGCTCTTTCTCCACCAGCTTCCACGGGGCGTTGAGGAATTCGCAGGACGACGGCGTGTCCGCGCAGACTGCCGCGCGTAGCAGCGCGATGGCGGGCTGATAGCGTTTATTCAGATCGTCTGCACCGCCGGTTCGCGTCGTGATCTGCTGTTTGACGATCTCTTTATTTGGCTGGCTCAGGCCCATATCCACGCTTTGAAACAGCGGATCGCGCTTCTCCTGTGTGCTGCCCGCCGCGAGTCCACACCCCGGAAACATGCCGTCGAGCAGCGCTTGCGCCGTGGCGCGCGTTCTTTGTAACGGGCTGGACCAGGCAAAGACCTGTTCCGGCGGCGGACATGGCGCACCAATGGGCAGACCGGCTTCACGCCAGCGGGCGATCTGATAGGCGCCCTGATGGAGAAGACCGGCATAACCGTGGCCGGAAAGATGACCGTCCTGTACCGTCCATTCGGGCCACGTTTTACCGGTCGCTTTGTTCAAGGCATCGGTGTCCGTCTGCGGACGGACGCCGTGACGGCTTAGTGTAACGACATGCTCCAGCGTAAATGGCGTCTTGGGTTCGGCCATCAACGGAAAGGTGGTCATCAGCGCCAGCGTGGCGGCGCCCCATTTGAAAATAGTCATAGCGAATCATGAACCTTATGATTAAAACGTGTATTTAAATCCGGTCGCGTAAGTCGTTTGCCGTTTATCGCTGCTTTTTGACACGGATTCATTGGTCACCTCAAGAACGTATTGCCAGTGGGTCAAGAATTTGATTTTCATTTCGACCTCATGTTCGTAGTCGGTGTTTCGTTTAGCGAAAATAGGCTGATCGCTAAAATAACGAGAATATTTATAGGAGAGTGCCGCTCGGCTGAATTTATATTTTGCGCCGACATCGATCCGGTGAGTGTGCTTGGTCGGTTTGTCATCGTAATCTGTTATTTCGTAGCGATAACGCGTCGCAAGCGCAATATTATCGACCACAATCCATTCCGCGCTTAATGACGGTTTCCAGGTTTGTTTGTCATCGTAAATGCTCGACGTCAGGCCGGGTGTCAATGTCACCGAAGGGGAAACCGCAAACGCGTAATCGACGCCGAACTCCGTTTTATCTTTACGCAAGTGGTTGAATGCCTTGCCGGCTGAACCCTCCGACGACTCACGCGGATGCGTTTCCCACTCCGCGGACAGCCCCAGTCCCTGACTGAAACGATGTTCAATACCCCATTTATCGCTGCGGGTTCGGGAGACATCGCTGAATTCATGTTTCCAGAAAAGAGAGACCGCCTGAGATTGAAAAGGCATCACGCATAAAGGTATGAATAAAATATGACGTAAAAACATTAATCATCGCCGTTTGTGCTAAAAGTGCTGCGAATATAGGGATGCGACATGACATAAAAATGAATGTTATTTATCGCCTGGACAATGAAATGAAATTTTATTAGATAAGAGAGAAGTCAATATGCTCCTATAAAATAAAATGCTATTTATCTCATGATGAAGAGATTGTCATTCTACCGACGGCGTGGCGTTATTTTTGCCGTCGGCAGAATAGATCAGCTATTGCGCTTAAGGCAGGCGCGTCGCCTTCTTAAGTACGATGTAAAGCACGCTGGCGACGACGAGTGAATTAAAGGCGGGCACGCCCCATTCAACGTTCAGGCCCACGCCGCTGCCGATAATACTGGCGATGATAGCCGCCCAACCGACCGCTGGCGTGGCGGCCGCATCCGGCAACCGACCCGCTTTGCGGCTGGCATCCAGCAGCGTTCTATGGCTGCGCAGCAGATAATAGTCCACCAGCATGACGCCGATAATCGGCGGGAAAACCACGCCTAACAGCGTCAGAAAATCGACAAAACGGTCCAGAATACCGAGCACCGACAGCAGCGTGCCGATCAGGCCAATGACCAGCGTGATGGACATGTAGCTGAGCTTTTTGCCGGTGATCCCTTCAATGGCGTTCGCCAGCCCCAGCGAAGAGGAGTAGAGATTGATATCGTTGATTCTCAGCGTGGAGAACACGACGGCGATCAGCCCAATCCCACCGGCCATCTGCGACATAATGGTCACGACATCTGCCGTATTCAGCGCTCTGGCGATCAGAATCGCGAGACCGTTAACGATAAATTCGCCGACGATAATCGACAGGAGGGTCATCCAGAAAACGTGGCGGCCTTTCTGCGAATAGCGGGTCATATCCGGCGTAATCAGGCTGGCGACGATACATCCCCCGACGACCATCGTCGCCCCGGCGTTTATGGAGACGGACTCGGAAGGGATAGAGTCAATCAGCGCGTAAAGCGAATGGCCCGCCAGCGTTTGGGTGGAGATGTAGGCGACAATACCAATAAACAGCGGGACGGCGATACGGGCGGTATAGCGCAGGGCTTTGAAACCGAAGGCGACCAGCAGCGTCAGCGCTACGCCCGACAGGGTGGCGGATCCGACGAAGCCCAGCTTGTCGTTAAGCGCGAAGTTGAGCGCCCGCGCAAACACCGCGTTCTGTACGCCGAACCAGCCGAGCAGGCTGATGGCAATGACCACGCCCATCAGTACCGCTCCCAATCGGCCGAATCCGCACCACCGCGCCAGCAGGCTGCCGGACAGTCCCTCCTGCATACCTGCGTAGCCCAGACCGACGGTGACAATACCGAAAATGAGGCTGCCGATGGCGATAGCGGTAAAGGCTTGCCCCAGCGTCATTGAGTGGCCTAGCACGGCGCCGAGCATGAACTGGTCCAGTGCGGTCAGCATACCGATGTGCACCAGCGCGATATTGAAAAAAGGCAGTCTTGCCGAGAGGGGAACCCGGCTCACCGGGTAATCGTCTATTTTTTCCATGTCTTCCTTGGTCCTTGTGGTTAATCGCCCATTCCCGCAGGCGCGTCCGGGTTAACGTCAGCGAATGTCACACACGAGTCCCGACTCGTCGAACGGTTGTGGGGGGACATTCCGCTCTGAGACAATCTACATATCCCGGGCTACACGAGCGGTGAACTCGCCCCATGCGGTCTGGCGCTAAATATATTGGATGCCTTTCACGAGCAGGCTGGGCGGAATGTATTTATCCAATCCCGTGTGATAACAAAACGCTTTAAATTGATGCAGTGAATGCACGTCGGCTTTTTGGTAAATGCTATATATTCTATTTTCAACAGTTTTGTAGGCGAGGTTGGTTTTTCTGGCGATCTCCTTTCCCGAAAACCCCTGTAGGATTAGAAAAATCATTTCCAGTTCCGAGGGCGTAAATAAACTGTTTTCGACGTGGGTAATGAGCGTGGAAGGTGCCTTCTTATCGATATAAACCAGAGGGGAGAGCGTCGTCAGGGGCTTGGCGTTCCACATGGTGCCAATACAGCGTTTCTTGACGTCGAAAATAGGGATTTTTTCGCTGACGAACGGCGAGAGAAACGGGTCGCCATTCCAATAGTGCGTTTCGATGACGGCGACGCTTTTCTTGCTGTGCTCTGTTCGTCGATCGTGCTCTATAAAGTCTTCCGACATTTCCGCCCATTCGGCGGGGAATTCGGCATCCAGTTTCCCCTCAAACTCAAAATGGGCGGGCGTATTGGTATACGTCAGGGCGGCTTTATTCATATAAATATGTCGCGAAGCCAGGTCTTTGATTCCCCAGGGTTCGTGCAATGCTTCCATCACGGTAATCAGACCGCCGATATAGCGACTAATATCCTCTGTTTCTGGTGGCATCCTGGCCTCCTTTCAAGACGAATTGATAACTTATTGAAATTCCTTGTGGAGATAATGACGCGTAAATTGGTGAGCGTAGCCGGGGAGGTGGCCGTACTCCCGATAACCGAGCTTCTCGTAAAATCCCTTGGCCTGAAAACTGAAAGTATCGACATAGGCCATATAACAGCCGCGTTTTTTCGCTTCCGCCTCGGCCTGCTGCATCATTTGGCGACCTAAACCGGCCTGACGATACGCCTCGCCGACCCACAGAAATTTGATTTCCAGCGCGTCCCACCAGGTGCTTGCCACCAGCCCGGCGATAATTTCATTATTGTCGTTGGTGAACGTTAAAAAGAGAGGATGAATATCTCCTTCCTGAAATTGTTTATTGTGTTGCAATAAACTTTGAATAACAAATTCCTCATCCTGAGGGTTGGGAGTGTCGGTAATATTTAACTTCATTATTGTTATGCTCCTGCTTTTTAATAAAGGTTATGTCGCATCCGGGCGAGCGCTGATCTTTAGCATAAATTAATTTTTGTGACAAGAGCGGTTTTTACTCATTCATCGTTCGGGGGAATCGGTTAGGTTAATTCGGGTTTTATGCAAGGAAAACGAAAGCTTAAATACGCTTCTAGGCAAACTATTAGCTGTATCCTCTTTGTGTCATCACCAGGGAAATATATTCTTATCGGATGGGGATTAATGCTAGGTGGGCATAAGTTGTGAATGTATTTATTTTCAATGAAAAAAATAAATAATAATCGTTCGTATACAGTGTATTTATAATATTAAGCGACATCCTATTTCAGGGAAAACGAGCCTCCCAGACGGAGACTCGAATGAGAGGGGCATTAGTCGACCGACCGAATAAACTCCAGCAGATCTTGATTCAACCGATCTCGGTGGGTCTGGGTAATGGCGTGTGGCGCACCTTCATAGACCTTAAGTTGGGCGTTTTTGATCATCTCTGCGGCCACCTTGCCCGTAGACTCGAACGGCACGACCTGGTCGGCGTCGCCGTGGATAACCAGCGTGGGAACGTTGATGCTGTGCATATCCGGGCGGAAGTCTGTTTCAGAGAACGCGGTGACGCAGTCGAGCGTACTCTTGAGAGAGGCCAGCAGGGCGATATTCAGCGTTTGAGTCAGCACACCGTCTGAGACCTGCATCCCTTTGTTGAGGCCGTAAAACGGTGTCGCAAAATCACTGATAAATTGCGCGCGGTCATGCACGATCCCCTCTCGGATACCGTCAATAACCTGTGGGTCCACGCCCTCCGGATAATCACCCGACTTCATCAGCTTCGGGGTGACTGCGCTGAGTAACGCCAGTGCGCTGACGCGATGAGAACCGTGGCGGTGGAGGTAGCGGGAAACGTCGCCGCCGCCCATCGAAAAGCCGATCAGCGTTATCTCGTCCAACTGTAGATGTTCGACCAATTCGTGGATATCGTCGGCCAGCGTATCATAGTGGTATCCGTTCCACGGCTGGTCGGAACGCCCGAAGCCGCGGCGGTCAAAGGCGATGGCCCTGAAGCCGTGTTCGGCGAAGAAATGCAGCTGACTGTCCCACATATCCGCATCCAGCGGCCAGCCGTGGCTGAACAGCAGCGGCTTACCTTTCCCCCAATCCTTGTAATACAGCTGAGTACCGTCTTTCGTTCTGAACGTGCTCATGCGTAACACCTCTGAAACGTTGCGAATAGGAAGACGAATGCGTATTCCAGACCCGCTCGGTGCCGGTTTGGAGCGACGCAGACGATACTTTTCAGCTTAGCAGGATATCTTTATTTGACCGGTTCGCCGCAGCGGCGGCATCCGCTTTTCATCGGTGACGGGGCTTTTCAGATTTCCTGTCATGAGCTGGCGACGTTAATGCGTCTCGGTCTGGCTCCCGTTATTTTTCTGCTCAACAACAACGGCGACACGATTGAGCGTTATATCCTGGGGGAGAACTCGTTCTACAACACGATACCGTCAATGCGCTACACCGAGCTGCTTCATGCTATGGGCGGCGGAGAGGATGTCGTCGGCACGGTAGTCGAAAATGGCGCCCAGCTTGATGCCGCGCTGGAACTCGCCGAGCATGCGAAGTCACTCACGTTGATTGAAGTCAGGCTGACGGAAATGGACGGATCGCAGGCGTTGAAAAGGCTGTGTAGCAACTGCAACCGTTTTAATTTTGGGGTGACGCCTCCCCGCCGTCCATAGCGCGGTGCGCGCTCTGCAGACCACCTTGTCTGTGTGGTCTGCAATGATGTCTCATTGGCGGGTGAATGATCTTCCATTAACTCTGGTTATTCTTGGCCGCTTATGAGTGATATTTATTGCGCCGCGTTTTGCTACGTTACGCTTTATTTTTTTCGTGTTGTTTTTTGTCGGTTTTTCGCTATTTCTCGGAGGGTAAATTATATTTCCTTACCTGCCGCATAACTATTGCTTATATATGAAATCACCCTTATTTCCTGTGGGCGTTATTCCTGCTTAGGTGTTTGTGATATATCGATCTGATACGAAATAATTTTTCAGTAAAGTGTATTTTTATTCAGGGGTGACAGTCACGGGATGTTATGCTATATCTATAAATACTGCATCTCACGGTCGATAATATCGTCACCAGACGGTATGTCCGAATATATCATCAACAACCACCTTTCGAAAAAATATATATGCCACGATTAACACTCACTTGAAATAAAGGAAATTTATGTCTGATGTACACGACGACAGCGACAAATATAGTGATAAACCACCGGTGGTATTACCGGCTGACAATGAAAAGTTATCCGACACGTCCGATAGTGAAAATAACAGCTTTTTAAGCGCTGATGCCTTTTTATTGACAGCAACTGCCATAGCCGCCATTGCGGGATTCTTATATGGCTATGATACCGGGATTATTTCCGGCGCTCTGCTGCAAATCACCCATGACTTTTCGCTTTCTTCCCATGCTCAGGAGCTGGTCACCAGCGCCATATTAGTCGGCGCCGTCGTCGGCGCCCTGTCTTGCGGTAAACTTTCCAGCGTGCTGGGGCGGCGGTACACGGTGATGATCGTCGCCGCGATCTTCGCACTGGGGGTCATCGGCTCCGGTTTGTCCGCCAATGCCTATTATCTCGGTGCCGCGCGGCTGGTGCTGGGGTTCGCCGTCGGGGGCGCGTCGCAGATTGTACCGGTCTATATTGCCGAGCTGGCCCCGCCGGAGAAACGCGGTCGTCTGGTCACGTTCTTCAATATTTCAATCGGGATCGGCATTCTCACCGCGGCGCTGGTCGGGACGTTCCTACAGGATCTGTGGTCCTGGCGCATGATGTTCGCCGTCGCGGCGATCCCCGCGGTGATCCTACTGATCGGCATGCTACCGCTGCCGGAAAGTCCGCGCTGGCTGGTGGGTAAGAAGCGCATGAAGGAAGCCCACGTCGCGCTGGACACGGTGCGAGAGACTGCACGGGAAGTGCGCCGCGAGATCAAGGCCATTCAGCGAGTCCATGAACGCGCCAAACGCAAATCGACCGGCAGTTGGAAAGACCTGAAGCAGCCGTGGCTGCGCCCGGCGCTGATCGTCGGATTGGGCATTGCCGCGTTTACCCAGCTCTCCGGCATCGAAATGATGATTTACTACACGCCGACTTTCCTGACCGGCGCAGGTTTCAGCCGGGACACGGCGCTGCATTCCGCGCTGGGTGTGGCGGCTATTTATCTGGTGCTGACTATCGTGGGTAAGCTGTTGGTCGACCGTATCGGCCGCCGTACGCTGACGCTTTATATGATCCCCGGCGCTGTCATTAGCCTGGCCTTGCTGGGGCTGATGTTCCGATTGAACGCCAACGGCGGTCAGCACGGCTGGCTGATTGTGGCCTGTCTGTTCGCCTTTATGGTGTTCAACTCGGGCGGGATTCAGGTCATCGGCTGGCTGGTCGGCTCGGAGGTTTACCCGTTAGGCGTACGTGAAAAGGCCAGCAGCCTGCATGCGGCCACGCTGTGGGGCTCTAACCTGCTGCTCACCTCTACCGCGTTGTCGATGGTGAATCTGCTGGGCATCGGCGGCGCCATGTGGTTCTACGCGTTGCTGAATCTGCTGGGGTTCGTCTTCATCTACTTCATGATGCCGGAAACGAAAGGGCGCAGTCTGGAAGAGATCGAAACTTCTCTGAAAGAAGGGCGTTTTTATCCCCGCAGCCAGCGTGAACAGGTTGTCACGCAGAAACCGTAACACGCACATCTGAGGGGCATCGCCCCCTCTTTTTTGGGCTTCATATTCCCGGCGACCGTCAGGCCCGCTTCCTGATAGTGCGGTCGCAGGCGCAATGGCACGCGTCAAATCTGACTGATGATAATCCCGCCGCTCAAAACCAGCGCCAGACCGATAAGGGTCAGGATCAGCTCCAGGCGGGTTTTATGTTCCTTCAGGATAAAAATCCCGCCCAGCGTGGAAATAATCACGCTCATCTGCGACAGCGTAAATCCGGTTGCGACCCCGTTACGTTGTGCGGAGATTAAATACCCCAACGCGGCTGCCGCAAAGATGAACCCGGGCAGCATACTCAAGTAGGTCTGTTTCTCTTTGAGTGAACGGCCGAGCTGCTTGATTGAGAGCAGAAGCGACATCACCACCATGCCCGCCGTTTGCGGCAGAAAGGCGTCCCACCCGCTGAGATTAAACATACGGGGCAGGGCGGAATAGCCGACGTAGCCGAACATCGACACGATCAGAATACCTACCCCGGTCAGCAGATGCTGATCTTGCGAGGCGCTTTTCTTTGAGGTGTAGGTGGTCATATACACGCCGACGATCACCAGAAAGATGGCGAAAAAGCCCAGCATTTTGGTGGTTTTCCACTCGCCGAAAAAGCATACGCTGAACAGGGACGTCCCAATCAGTTGCAGCCCGGTAGACACGGGCATGGCTTTCGACACATCGATTTTCGTGAAGGAGACGTACTGCAAATATTGACCAAAGGCCCAGCACATTCCCGAACCGGCGCCCCCGATGACCACCGGCCATACCAGATTCGCTGGCACGAAGATCGCGACGGCGAGAGCGACGACGAAAGCGCCCAGCGTAGTGCCAATGATCTGGTTGTTGGGCGAGCCGCCAATCGAGGACACCACGAGTGGGAGGATCCCCCAGAATAGCGCCGGGATCAGCGCGATCATTATGTTCATGCCTATGTCTCTCTTTGGGGATTAACGACATCTCCTCCTCCCTCCGGCCGGTGGCGCGGAGAGAAAAGGAGCTGAGTTGGCGGATGGCGCGGAAAAATTATCCCTGTCCGCCTTGGAAAGAGGGGTAGAGCGTCATGCCGCCGTCGGCGAACAGCGTAATGCCGGTGACGTAGGAGGCTTGCTCAGAGGCGAGCCAGGCCGTGATGTTGGCGATCTCTTCGGGTTCGCCCGCGCGTTTCATCGGGATCATTTTTTCCAGCGCCGCGCGCTTCTCTGGATCGTTCATTTTTTCTTTATTGATGGGGGTATTGATGGCGCCCGGGCCGATCCCGTTGATGCGAATACCTTTGTCCGCATATTCCAGCGCCAGCGTCTGCGTCAGCAGCTTCACGCCCCCTTTGCTGGCTGCGTAGCTGGCGAAGGTTGGCCACGGGATCTGCTCGTGTACGGAAGACATGTTGATGACGGTGCCCTGAATGTTATTTTTCAGGAAATACTGGATGGCGATTTTGGCGGTCAGAAAATAGCTGGTCAGGTTGACGGAGATCACCTGATTCCAGTCATCCAGCGTCGCTTCATGCGAGGGCATCTGTTTCTCGATACCGGCGTTATTCACCAGAATATCAAGACGTCCGAAGGTGTCGATGGCTGTTTCAAGTACCTTTTGCGTATGCGCTTCCAGACTAATATCGCCTTTGAAGAGGACGGCTTTCCCACCGCTCTGTTCGATAGATTTTGCCACCTCATTCGCCCCGTCATCGTCCGAGCGGTAACACACGACCACGTTGACTTTTTCTGCCCCGAAACGCTTGGCAATCGCCGCGCCAATGCCTTTCGATGCACCAGTGACAATCGCCACCTTACCCTGTAAATCATTGAACATATTAACTTTCCTCACAGTGAGAGTGTGTTTGTACTGTTTTTTACACGTCGCTATACACCCAGGGGTGTCAAGCCGGTGGTATAGGGGATGGCGCGGTCAACGCCGGGAGCGCAATGTCGCTGCCGCGTCGCCGTGGAACCAGGAAGAGGGCGCTTTTGCCTCAGGACAATCGGCGGATGCGTCGCCACGCTGCGGCTTTTTATCACCGACGACGGACCCTGATGCGGGTAGGCGCTCCTCCCGACAAGGCGCGTCATCATTCACGTCGTCAGAGTATAGTTCATGTCAGTTTTTTCTCTTTTTGACGGCCGAAAAGCAGCGAAACACGCTGGCTTTTGCCGCGAATGTCGCGGGACGTTCGAGGTTGAGATGCCCAAGCGAGTGGAAAATGCGGTGACGGCGGATGTCAGAGAGTCTGGCATTCAGGCCGCGTATTAGGGGGCGAGCGCATTGTATCGATGGCTCGCTGAGAGGGCCGCCCCGATGCGACCCCTCTTGAGGGCGGCTTAGAGCCTCCCGGCCAGCCGTCAGTGTGGGGAGTGGCGCCGCAAGGTCAGCGAAGGTTTTTCGTTAAACAATTTCTGATAGTCGCTGGCGAACTGGCTCAAATGCCAGAACCCCCACTGCATCGCGGCATCTTGCACCGTACGGTGCGGGGTGTCGGGGTCGACCAATTCACGCCGCACCGCGTTGAGGCGAATAATTTTAAGCCAGGCGTTGGGGGCGATGCCTAATACATTCTGGAAGGCGTTTTGCAGGGTACGACGGCTGACGTGCAGCCGGTTGCACAGATCCAGAACGGTGACCGGCTCCGAGGTTTGGCTCAGCACATACTCCCGCGCAAAGGCGATCAGCTTGCGGTGATGGTGATTCTGCGCCGGTTCTGTGGGCGGCTGGACGTTTTCCAGAAACGACATCAGCATCGTGAGCAGATTATGGTTTAACAGCTTCTGCGTGTTGCGCTGTTTCATCACCTGCGGAAAATGGCCGCTGTACCACAGCGCGTGGCGGATGTACTCGCACAGCTGTTCCTTGTTGCTGAGATCCATCTGTAGCGTGGAGCCCTGTGTTAGCCGTTCGGTCAGCCACTGCGGATCGCTGAGCGCGCCGATGTATTGCTGGAGCACCTCGTGCGAGATCACGACGCCGAGAATGGAAAAGTCGTCCGGCGTCGACAGCTCGAACTCTTTCCCTCCGGGGCTGACGGCAATGCCGTACTTGTCCAGCGGCTGCGCGTTGATAAATCCCATGTTCTCCTGCGTGGAGGGAATACCGAACCACACCGAGCCCGCCCAGGTCATGCAGGATTGCCGTAAAGCAAGGTTGGTGTATTCGTGACAGAGCTGCATGCCGTCCAACAGCAGTTCCTGTAGCTCGCCGCGAAAATGACCGGGGGAAACCTGATCGTAGAGCTGCTGCCAGGCGGTGATGGTGCGAGACTGGGCGTAAACGTCCTGCGTGTAACGCTGGTGCATCGGGTGAGTTTGACTCAGTAACGCCTGGACGGCTTCAGGAGGTGTCGGCTGGGTGTCGAGCTGATGCGGATGAAGGTGATTGCCTGTTTTCATCTGTCGTTTCCTCCGGTAAAACCTTTGCGCCGCGCAGGGCGCAATGATCCGATGGGCAAGCGTCCCTGCCGCTGGGTGCCAGCGGCAGAGGCATTTAGCATACGAAAACTAGACGATGCGAAACATATCCACCATCACACAACGGCGGATACGGACGAAAGTATGAGCTGACGTCACCCCTTCGCCGGTCGGCGTGGAAATGGTCATGGACGTACAGCCCTCGCCCCCGAATCCCAGCCCGGCGATACAGGGGCCGTTCTTCACGAAAATGCTGGTGTTGATGCGGTTGGCCATCTTGTGCAGGTGGGTGATGTTGGTTGAGTGCATCGCCGCCGTATGGCGACATCCGCCCTCCAGCCGCACCGCCAGTTCGATGGCGTCGTTCACGTCAGCCACGCGCACGACGGGCAGCACCGGCATCATCATCTCCGTCACGGCGAAAGGGTGGTCCGCCGGGGTTTCCGCCAGCAGCAGCCGTGTGCTATCGCTAACGTCCAGACCAATTGCCGCGGCGATCTTCGCGGCATCGCGCCCTACCCAGTCGCGGCTGGGGCGGCCTTTGCCGTGTTCGTCGATATCGGTCAGCAGCAGCGGCAGTAGCTGCTCCACTTGCTCGTTGGTCAGCAATACCGCGTGGTGCCGCTGCATATCGGCCAGCAACGCATCGGCCACGCTGTCGACGACGATCGCCACTTTCTCATCGACGCAGATAATATTGTTGTCGAAGGACGCGCCGCGCACGATATCGCGGGCGGCGCGGGCAATGTCCGCGGTTTCATCCACCACGACGGGCGGGTTGCCTGCGCCAGCGGCGATCAGACGCTTGTCCGTATGTTTGCGGGCGGCTTCCACCACGGCTTCGCCGCCGGTCACGACCAATAGGCTAATGCCCGGATGACAAAACAGGCGCTGAGCGGTTTCGATATTCGGGTCTTCGACGGTGACCAGCAGATTCTCGGGGCCGCCTGCGGCCACTATCGCTCTGTTCAGCAGGCTGATGGTGTGCAAAGAGACCTTCTTCGCCGAGGGATGGGGCGCAAACACGATGCTATTGCCTGCGGCGATCATGCTGATGGCGTTATTGATCACGGTCGCGGCCGGGTTGGTTGAAGGGGTGACCGACGCCACTACGCCCCAGGGGGCGTTTTCGATCAGCGTCATCCCGTTGTCGCCGGTGAGCACCTGGGCCGCCAGACTTTCCGTTCCCGGCGTGCTGCGCGCCTGGGAGACGTTTTTGGCATATTTGTCGGTGACGCGGCCCATACCCGTTTCGGCCACGGCCATTTCCGCCAGCACCTGAGCGTAGCGCTCGCCGGCCTCGCGGATCGCCGCAATCACTCTTTGCCGCAACACTACATTATCCAGCTGCTTCTGCGCTTGCGCGGCTGCATTCACCGCCTCATCCAATGAGGCAAAAACACCGTATTGCATATCGAATTTAGGCGCCGGGCATACCGGAGCATCGGGCTCGAATATTGACTGTTCCATACGTGAATCCTCCAGGATAAGTTCAGACCCCATCTGCATAGCGATAGACATGCGGAATCGTTTTCCCTGCGAGCGTTGGGGCGGCGATCACCTGTGCGGCCGCACTCTTATCGGTCGCACCGCGGACAGATTAATCGCGTGAATCTGTCCGCGTTTTGGCGCTGCTGTCGCTCGCGGGCTATGGGCATGTTGCGACGCTTCAGTGAATGTCACTATCAAAAATCGGCAAACTTCCCTTAAGTTTGAAGCGCGTCATAAATTGGCGTTTTCTCTCCAAACGGTATGACGCGTTCACAATGTGGCCGCTTGCGGCTTGGCCTTCCTTCTTTGTTCTTGTTCCTTCACGGCTCCCAGCCCTGCTGAAGGCGCATTGACCAATATCGCGGCATTGCCGTGAAGTTTGCCCTCCATCAACTCCTGATGGGCGCGGGGGATATCGTCGAATGCAAAGACTCGATTCAGCGTGGGGGAGAGCCGTTTCTGATTGACCAGATGCAGGAATTCGCCACATTCCCTGATGTTGGCGTAGTGAGAACCCTGAATGCGTTTTTGATGCATCCACAGGTGGCGGACATCAAAATCGCAGTTGTACCCGGAGGTGCCGCCGACGGTGACAATCATGCCGGAGTGATCGCAAATCTGCAGCGAGGTAGGAAACGTGTCCTGACCGGAATGCTCGATCACCAGTTTCGGCAGATCTTTTTTGCCGAGCGCTTTGAAATAGTCGCGTCGGAATTGCGCGAAACCGCGGCTCCAGGCGGCGTACTCGCTGGAGTCCAGATTGGGCAAGCGGCCCAGATAGTTATAGTGATTGCGCAAAAGATAGCCCACCGCGCCGAGTGAGCGAATGTAGTCTCCTTTTTCTGCGCTCGACACCACGCCGATGGCAAGCCCTCCCAGCGCGTTGACGATCTGCACCGACATCGATCCCAGCCCACCGGCGGCTCCCCAGATGAGGACGGGATCGCCGGGCTTCACGTGGTTTGGAACCCAGTGGGTCAGCTGCTTGTAGGCGGTAGGGCCGTTCAACATCAGCGTGGCGCTCTCTTCCCAGGTAAGAAACGCCGGTTTGGGGAAACACTGGTAGTCTTCGACGCGGGTATATTCCGCAAACGAGCCAAAGTTTCTCTCGTAACCGTAAATTTCCTGACTGCGCACAAACATGGGATCGGGCGCGAGACGGGATTCCAGCGACGTGGCGTCGTAAACCGAACAGGAGACGACGACCGCATCGCCGGGTTTGACGTTCGTCACTTCAGCACCGACGGCGCAGACGATCCCGGCGGCCTCGGAACCACCGATATGGAAAGGCTCTGCGTCTTTAGACTTTTTCTTGCGGGCGGCGATGATATCCACCGGTTTGCCCAGCGCCGCCCAAACATTGTTGTAGTTAAGTCCCGCCGCCATCACATGAATCAGGACCTGTTTCGGCGACAGCGTCGGAATCGCGACGATCTCCCGTTGAATCGCATGGAGAGGTTCGCCATAGCGTTCGGGCCGGATAATGTAAGCGTTCATCGTTTCCGGAATATCAAAATGCTGGTCCATTTTCTTCACTCCCTGTTGACTGCTCTACGGCTGCCCTGCACGGCAGGCATTGTCGGCCGGCTCGCGTCTGTCGCGTGAGCGCCTTGCGGACAGTCCGTTGGACGATATTGTTCCTATTGGTGCATTTCAGTGACCCGTGATGTCCGCGCGGGAGGGTTACTGGCCTTCGCTCACGCTCTCTTCGCGCTGACTGGTCATAACTATCCCGGTCGCGGTGGCGCATTTTCCCCCGTGCGCGCTGTACAACACGGCCGAGACAAAAGCGATATCACGACTCTTTTTGTCGATTACGGCATCGATGCGGCAGGGTTTTTTCCGGATGACCCGCAGCATCTTCACCGAAAGCTCTACCACACCTGCCGGTCTACCGCCGAAGGAGTGAAATCCGCACAGACCGATGGCGCACTCCAGCGCCGCGCTGATGACGGCTCCGTTGATACCGACCGTCTTTAAAGTACCGAACCCACCCTGATGGCAGGGGTTGTTGTCACCGACTTCCAACACGAGATGTTGCTCATCGCAGTCGATGACGCGAAACCCTAGCGCTTTGAACAACGGCGAATCGTTAAACACCTGTAAACCTTGAGCGGTCACCATTCATCCTCTCTCTGAGTGGTACGTCAGAGGACATCTTTGTGGTCATAAGCGCCGCCTACCCATGACGGCTTCACCATGACGATGCCTTCCCGTAATTGAGCCTATTTAGCGACCTCGCCGCGGTTAACGGCGAGGTCGCGCCTGAGGTTATTGCCGCACGTCTTCGTTTTCCCTGAGGGTTTAATCCTCCTCGGGGTTCAGCGCCATGGCGACCAGCTCGTCAATACTGGCCGACCTGATGTCCTCATCGGGGCTGTCCGGGTGACCGTGTTCGGCGGGCGGTTCGTCGTCATGAGCGAGCCTTAATAGCGCATCAAGCAAATCGCTGCTGCGCAGTCGTGCGATAGGGATGGCGTTGATCGCCTCTCTGATCCGCTCGTCGTCGTCTCCGGCGGCGTCGGGCGTCGGGGCCTCGTCCACTTCGGGGAGCAACTGTTCGCCCAGGAAGGCGGCGAGTGCTTCGGGCGTCGGATAGTCGTAGGTCAGCGTGGCGGGAAGCCGCAGACCGCTAGCCGCCGTCAGACGGTTGCGCAGCTCCAACGCCAGCAGGGAGTCCAGTCCGCTTTCCTTGAACGAGACATCCAACGCGATGTGCGTCGCGTCCTCCTTGCCGAGAATGGCCGCGATACTTTTCGCGATAGCGGATTGCAGATACTTGAGACGCGCGCCCGACTCCAGGGCGGCGAGCTCTTTGCGCAGATCTGGGCCATCAGCCGTGGCGCGGGACCGACGTGTGGCGCTCAGACCGGCCAGACGCTCCAGCAGCGGATGCAACGTGCCGGAACGGCTGTTGTTGCGCAGGGTTTGTAGATTGAGCGGTACGGCGGCCAGCGCGGCATACGGCAGATCCAGCGCCGCATCGACCAGCGCGTTGCCGTGTTCGGGCGTAATCGGCGCAAAACCGGTGCGGGCGATTCGGGCGTTGTCGGTGTCGCTCAGTGCGCTGGACATGCCGGTGACCGGTTGCCACCAGCCCCAGGCAAGCGAGGTGGCGGGCAAGCCCTGACGGTGGCGGTGTTGCGCCAGACTGTCGAGGAAGACGTTGGCGGCGGCGTAGTTTGCCTGTCCCGGACTCCCCAGCGTACCGGCGCTAGAGGAGTACAGCACGAAGGCGGCCAGATCGTGATGACGCGTTTGCTCATGAAGATGCCAGGCGGCATCGACCTTGGGCGCGAAGACTTTTTGGATGGCTTCCGGCGTCAGCCCTGCCATCGTGGAGTCCGCCAGCAGCCCGGCCGTGTGGAACACGCCCGTCAGCGGACGTTCGGCCGGAATGGCGTCCAGCATGGCGCGTAGCGCGAGCGGATTGGCGATGTCGCAGGCGACGATGTGCGGCGTCGCGCCGAGGCTTTCCAATCGTGCCTTCAACGGCGCCGCGTTGGCGGAAGTTTCGCCCCCGCGACTCGCAAGCAGCAGATGGCGCACGTGATAGGTGGTGACCAGATGCTCCGCCAGAATCGCGGCTAGCGTCCCGGTGCCGCCGGTGACCAGCACCGTCCCCTCAGGGTCGAGCTGATGCGGAAAGGTGAGTACGACCTTTCCGGTGTGACGCCCTTGCTGCATCAGTCGGAACGCCGGTATGGCTTCGCGGATGCCGTAGGCTGTGACGGGCAGCGGTTGCAGCGCGCCGGTCCGCATCAGTTCCAGCAGCTCGCCCAACATTTTCGCGGTGGCTTCCGGGCTGCTGTCGGGGCGTTCGAGATAGTGATAGCCGATCCCCGGATATTGGGTGTTCACTCGCTGCTCGTCGCGAACATCGGTTTTACCGATTTCGATAAAGCGGCCTTGATCCGCCATCAACGCCATGGATGCATCAATGAATTCGCCGGTCAGCGAGTTCAGCACGACGTTGAGGCCGTTGCCGCCCATAGTCGCGTGAAAATGTTCGGCGAAGTCGAGGTTGCGGGAGCTGGCGATATGGTCGTCAGGAATATCGAAACCGCGCAGAATGTCCCACTTGTCCGGATGGGCGGTCGCAAAGATCTCCGCCCCCAGATGGCGAGCCAGCTGGAGCGCCGCCTGACCCACGCCGCCCGCGGCCGCGTGGATGAGGACTTTATCTCCCGCCCGCAGATCCGCCAGATTGACGAGCGCATGATAGGCGGTGAGGAACGACACGGGGACGCTCGCCGCCTGGGCGAACGACCACGTATCTGGCATCGGTACGGCGGTGCGTTGATCGACGATCGTCACCGGACCGAAAGCGCCTTCCGTCATCACCATGACCCTGTCGCCGACGGCGAAACGATCGACGTCTGGGGCGATTTCCGCCACCACGCCGGCTGCTTCGGTGCCGAATTCATGCTGCGGCGGGATCAGTCCCAACGCGCATACCACGTCATAAAAGTTGACGCCTGCGGCCCGTACGTTCAGGCGGATTTGCCCGGCGGCCAGCGGTGCCGCGGCCTCTGGCGCAGGCTTGAGGATCAGGTTGTCGATGCGTCCCGCGTTCGAAATATCCATACGCCAGAGTGGCGCATCGGACGGCGGCGTCAGTAGATCGTCCGTGCTGCTGCGGGTCAGCATCGGGTAGAAAAGTTGCTCGTCCCGCACGGCTAACTGCGACCGCTCGCTGGCCAGCGCTGCGGTAATCCACTCCGTCTTATGCAGCGGACTATCGGTATCCAGCAAGACAATGCGTCCGGGGTATTCGTTCTGGGCCGTATGCAGCAGGCCCCAGATCGTACTTTGCATCAGATCGGGGGCCGCGTGGTCGTCGGTGGAGACGGCGCGTTTCGTTACGACCACCAGCGTGCTTTGAGATAACGGCTCGCTGTTAAGCCAGCTTTGCACGAAAGTGGTGACGTCCTCGGTCAACGCGCGCACGGCGGCGGGCGTGTCGTCGACATGCTCGGGCACCGGCAGCGGCCAGATAATGACGTCGGGCGGCGTGTCCGTCGTCGCTGCCGTCAGTGCGGATAGATCCGGATAAGCGGATAGCGTGGACAACGCCTGAGTGACGTCGGATGACGTGTCCAGCAACGCCCAGTCTGTCACGGGGGCGCAGTGCGTACGGCGGCGATGGCGTCGGGCAGGCGGCTCCAGGTCGTGCGTAGCAGATCGTGATGAGGCGGCTCGCTCAGCAACTGCCGCAGACGGTCGCGGGTGGTTTCCCGCAGGGTGAGCGCCGAGACAGCCAATACCGGTGTTCCCGTCTCATCAACGGCGGTGATGGCAAGGGTATCGGCGGCGGTGGATCGCAGGCGCGCGCGCAGTTGACGTGCCGGAACGTCGTGGAGCATAACGTCGCTGAACGCGAAGGGCAGGCGCAACTTGTCGTCGCCGTCGTCTGTTGCGGGCAACGCGATGACATGCAGTACGGCATCCAGCAGCGCCGGGTGCAGAATGTGGCCGGCGATCGCAAGCTCGTCGGGCAGTTGCGCATCCACGTAGATATCGTTGCCCTTTCTCCACGCTGACTGCAACCCGCTAAAGGCCGGGCCGTATTCATAGCCTGCGTCTACAAGACGGCTGCGCAATTGCGCCAGATTTATTGATTTGGCACCGGCTGGCGGCCAAGTCTCCGTATCGAATGTCGGCCAAGCGGAAGGTGCCGCCGAGGCCAGCTGTGCCTGCGCGTGGAGCGTCCAGGGCGCTGGTTCGGCATCGTTTTCCGAGGAGGGGCGGGCATGTAGCGTGACGGTGCGGCGGCCTTCTTCTTCCGCGCCCACACGCAGATGCAGGTCCAGATTACCTTGTTCAGGCAGGATCAGGGGCGACTGCAGCGTCAGCTCAAGAATGTGAGGAGACCCGACCATGAGCGCGGCGTGCCGCACCATATCCAGATAGGCGGTGCCGGGAAGCAGCACGACGCCTGCCGCCGCATGATCCGCCAGCCACGCGTGCGTAGACAGGCCGATACGGCCGGTCAGCAACACGCCCTCATCGTCCGGCAGGTCGATAGCGGCGCTGAGCAACGCGTGTTCTGCCGTTCGCTGGCCCGCCGTGGCGACATCGCCGGTGGCAAGCAGATTGAGCCAGTAGTAGCGGTGTTCAAACGGGTAGGTAGGGATGTCGACGACGCGCGCGCCGGGATGCAGGGCGCGCCAGTTGATGTCGTGACCGTTGACGTAAAGCTTCGCCATCGCCTGAGTCAGACAGGCAACGGACGGCTGGTTCTTCTTCATTGTGCCGATTACTGCGGCGGCGTCATCGACGGTTTCTTCCATCGGCGGCAGCAAGACGGAATGCGGGCTGCACTCGAGGAACGTTATGGCGCCGGCGCGGGTCAGCGACTGGATGCGATCGACGAAGTGGACGGGATGGCAGAGATTGTCGCACCAGTATTTGGCGTCCATCCGCGAGCCGTCAAGCGGGGTATCATCGAGATAACCTTCGACGGTGCTGTAGAAGGCGATACGCGTAGGGCGCGGCGTTATGGCGGAAAATAAGGACATCAGCATCGGACGCAGTTTATCCATGCCCGGCGAGTGTCCGGCGACGTCAACGGCGATCCGCTTCGCCCGGATGCCCTCTTTCTTACAGCGTTGCAGGAGACGGGCAATCGCTTCAGTACCACCGGAGACCACGGTGGCGCTGGGGCTGTTAAAGACGGCGAGCGTCAGCGTATCGTCGAGCTTCTCGACGAATGTCCGCGCGTCATCCCCACACAGGCCGATCATCGCCATGGCACCGCTGCCGGACATCGTCAGCATTAGCTGGGAGCGCAGGGCGACAATCTTCACGGCGTCATCCAGAGTGAGCGCGCCAGCGATGTACGCGGCGGCGATTTCTCCCTGGGAGTGCCCGACCACGACATGAGGTTCGATGCCAAAAGACTGCCACAGTCGCGCCAGCGCGATCATGACGGCGAACAGCGCGGGTTGCACGACATCGACGCGCTCGAGCGTCGGCGCGTCCGGCGACGCCCGCAGGACCTCGATCAACGACCAGTCGGTATAAGGCTTCAGCGCCTCGGCGACCTGATCGATGGCCTGGCGATAGACGGAAAACGCGTCGTAGAGTTCCATGCCCATGCCCGGCCACTGTGAGCCTTGACCCGGAAAGACAAAGACACGTTTTCCCGCGCCAGCCGGCGGCACGGTGTTTTTGAGCACCGACGAATGATCGCCGCCTTCCGCCAGCGCCGACAGGCCATTGAGCAGGCTGTCGCGCGTCGGGCCCCATACGGCTGAACGGTAGGGGAAGCGGCTG
Organism: Lonsdalea britannica; assembly: GCF_003515985.1. Taxonomy (GTDB): domain Bacteria; phylum Pseudomonadota; class Gammaproteobacteria; order Enterobacterales; family Enterobacteriaceae; genus Lonsdalea; species Lonsdalea britannica. The sequence continues at coordinate 1,908,461 of NZ_CP023009.1, forward strand.
CGGGAGACGCCCAGCGTGTAGCCGACGTCAATCGGATCCAGCTCAGGCTGGGACAGGAGCAATTCATGCAGGCGCGCAGCCTGATCGCGCAGCGCGGACTCTGTTTTCGCGGCCAGCGGCCACATCATCTCGGCGGGCGCGACGGGATGCTCCGTCGGCACGGTCGGTGCCAATGGCGGCTCCTCGACGATCAGATGACCGTTAGTGCCGGAGACCCCGAACGAGGAGATCGCCGCGCGGCGGGGACGTTCGTCGCTGCGGGGCCAGGGCTGCGCTTCAGTGAGCAGTTCGACCGAACCGGTCGACCAGGCGACCTCCTCTGAGGGCGCGGTGACGTGCAGCGTGCGGGGCAATTGCTGATGTTGAAAGGCCATCACCATCTTGATCAGCCCGGCCACCCCGGCGGCGGCCTGCGTATGGCCGATGTTCGATTTAATCGACCCCAGCCGTAAAGGGCGTTCCGCCGGGCGCTGTCCGTAGGTAGCCAGCAGCGCGTTGGCTTCGATCGGATCGCCGAGACGCGTCCCTGTGCCGTGGGCTTCGACGACGTCGACGTCCTCCGGCTGCAATCCGGCATTGGCCAGCGCATGGCGGATGACCTGCTGCTGCGCCGAGCCGTTGGGCGCGGTCAGTCCGTTGGATGCGCCGTCCTGATTGACGGCGCTGCCGCGGATGATGCCTAAAATCGTATGGCCGTCGGCCTGCGCCTGCGACAGCGGTTGCAGCAGGAGCATACCGACGCCTTCGGACAACCCGACGCCGTCGGCCGATGCCGAAAATGCCTTACAACGGCCGTCGGGAGCCAGCACGCGCTGCTGGGAGAAGTCGATCAGAACGCCCGGCGTGGGCATCACCGTTACTCCGCCCGCCAGCGCCAGCTTGCAATCGTTGCTGCGCAGCGCTTCGCAGGCCGTGTGGATCGCCACCAGCGAGGAGGAGCAGGCGGTATCGAGGGTGACGGCTGGACCATTCAGTCCCAGGCTATACGCCACGCGGCCGGAAGCCACGCAGGTGGCAGTGCCCATGTAGCCATAACCGGAAACGTCTTCCGAGGCCTGCTGGAGGTGCGGACCGTACTCGGTGCCCATCACGCCCGCGAAGACGCCGGTGCGGGTGCCGTGCAACGTCGATGGATCGATGCCTGCGCGCTCGATCGCTTCCCACGACACTTCCAGCAGCATGCGCTGCTGCGGCTCGATCGTGACGGCTTCACGCGGAGAGATACCGAAGAAACCGGCATCGAATCCAGTAGCGCCATACAGGAAATTGCTGGTGCGAGCAGAGATCTTGCCGAGTTTGCCCGGTTCCGGATTATAAAGATTGGCCGTATCCCAGCCGCGGTCAGACGGGTAATCACCGACCGCATCGCGGCCTTCGGCGACGAGACGCCACAAGGATTCCGGATCGCTCACTCCGCCGGGATAACGGCAGCTGATCCCGATGATGGCGATAGGCTCGTCGTTATGGCCGTCCTTCGCGTAGTCTTCCAGATCGTCCTCACCCGAGGACAGGCCCAACGCCTGACGAAGATGCTCGGCGACTGCGCGGGGCGTGGGGTGGTCGTAAACCAGCGTGGAGGGCAGTTCGAGGCCCGTCGCGGAGGAGAGCTCTCGAGCCAGTTCCACCACGGTCAGCGAGGTAAAACCGATGTCGCGGAAGGCCTGCGTCTCGGAGACGAAGCGCTGTTCCGTCAGCAGTTCGGTTTTAGCGGCAATGAGTTCCAGAAGGGCTTCCCTCTGCTCCGCCGGGGAGCGGTCGAACAATGCCGCGCTATCGATCATGTCATCCGACTGCGGAGAAGGACGCGAGAGGGTTTCTCCTACTACGACATCGGTATGTGCGGGCGCATGCTGAGCGTCGGGCGTGAGTGTGACGTCAGGGAAAAAACGTTCGCAGACGGCTGGCCAGTCGAGCGATGCGCCGTTGAGGTAGGCATGTGTAAGCGCGAAGATGACGCTCTGTTCATCCCCTTTCCTGCGCTCCAACGTTGAGATCGCCGCGCCCGCGACGCCTTCTTCGCGCAGCAGCTCTTCAATGACCGCCGTGAGGACGGGATGAGGGCTGACTTCGATAAAGAGGCGATAGCCGTCACGAATCATCGCGCGCAAACTTTTCTCGAACATGACGGTTTCACGCAGAATGCTGAACCAATATTCAGGCGTCATCTGATTATTGGCCAACGGTTCACCGAGGACGGACGAGTAAAAGGGAATGCGCGGCGAGGTGAAAGCTTTCGGAGCCTGCTCCACCACCGCGTCGCGCAAAATGTCGACATGGTGGCTGTGGCCCGCCACTTCGCCGCCCGGCACTTTCCATGCCCACAGGCCTTCCGTCTTGAGGACGTCGAGCAACTCCTCCACGGCGGCGAGATCGCCGCTGGCGGTCACGCTTCGGGGACTGTTGATGGCAGCGATGTTGAGCCGACCTTCCCAACGCGACAGCAGCGGTTTTATGCGGTCGACGGATGCGGCGATGGACACCATCGCGCCCTGGCCTTCGATCTGGGTCAGCGTCTTGCCCCACAGGCAGGTGACCTGGGCGGCATCGGCGCTGCTCAGGTAGCCGGAGGCGTAGGCTGCGGCCGCTTCGCCGACGGAGTGACCCACGACCGCCGTTTCTTGTACGCCGAATGAGCGCCACACATCCGCCAGCGCCGAGGCGAGTGCGAATTGAAGCGGTTGAATTTGTACTAACCGGGTGAACGGTTCTTCGGCGACGATGGCGGCCGCCAAATCCCAGTCGGTATGCCGGCGTACCGCTTGGGCATAGTGCTGAAGACGTTCCCGATAAGCGGGGTAACGTTCCATCAGTTCCGCCGTCATGCCCGGCCAGAGAGGCCCTTGTCCGGGGAAGACGAAGACGGGGCGGCAGCGATCGTCGGCGACGCCTTTAATGACATTGCGCGCGGCGCGTCCCAAAACCAGGGCCGTAAGGCCTTTTTCCGCCTCGTTGTGATCCTTCGCGAAGACGGCCCCTCGATGATGCCCATGCGTCTGCGAAAGTTGCCGGACGCAAAGGGCGTGCAGATCCTGGGTGGAAGAGGCCTTTTTCACCTCGGTCAGCAGACTGTCGGCCGCGGCTGACAGGGCATCGGGGGAGTTGCCTGATACGATCAGGGGTAAATTCATCAAATTCATGTGACTCATCCTTTTGTCGAGGCGGGGGCCGGTTAGGGCGCTGTTTTTCTCCAGCCGGTGCTGGAGGCGGGATGTAGCACCAGATGCGTCGGCTGTTCGCTACGCAGCAATACGCTACCGAGCTGTCGTCGAATGTCGTTTTCCTTCAGCGACGCATCTTCGCAGTAAACGTCGAGCGTAAATGCCGCGTCCTCGCCGTCGCCGTTCTGTACCCAGGCTTCCGCTCTCACCACGCCGGGAAGGGTTTCGGCGATTTCGCAGATGGATTTCATGCATACTTTCTCCCCGCGGCTCATCACATAGCTGGGTTGCCGTTGGCGGAAGAAGAGGTAGCCTGCGTGGTCGATCTCGAACAGATCGCCGGTGTGGATCACGCGCTTACCGTCGTCGTTGGTTTCCGTTTCTTCAGTGTGCTGACCTAACCGCTGTTTCATCCCTGTGGCGGTTTCGACGATCAGTTCACCTACCGTGTCGTCGGGATGCTCTTTCTTCAATGAAATGTTCACGCCTTCCATCGGTACGCCGACTGAGGCGTAGCGTTCGGGCGACTCCAGGTGGGCGGCCAGCGTCGCTACCCGAGGGCCGGCCTGAGTCAGACCATAGGTTAGGTAAACCTCAAGGCCGGGATTACGCGTCAGGAGTGCTTCCACTGAGGATGGCGCGAGCGCATCGCCGCCGACGGTCAGTCGACGCAAGGGGGACGGGAGTTTGCCGGATTCAGATTGCAGCCAGGCATTCACCATCAGCGGTGTCAGCGAGGACTGCGCTATCTGGTAGTCGCGGATCGTCCGTTCATAGTGCAAAGGCGTGAACGGCGGACCGGCGATAATGGCGGTGCCGCCGAGTGAAAACGTCGTCAGCAACTGCGCGACGAAGGCATAGGAGTAGTACATGGGCAGATTAATGAGTACCCGGTCTTCGGCCGTTTGTCCGATCGCTTCGGCGTGGCGTAACCCGTTGAGTAACAGTGCGTCGAGGCTGAACAGACAGCCGCTGAAGATGCCGGAGGTGCCGGACGTCAGCAGGATCACCTCTCCCGGCTGATAGTATCGGACGCTCAAATCGTCCAGATAGTTGAGTTTGATGCGTTCAGACAGCGGGTAGGCGCTGATCTGCGGTAGTCCCTTGGGGGTATTCAGCGAAATCAGCGCATTGGCGCCAAGCACGGCGGCGATACGATAAATACGAGACGGCGGCGCGGAAGAGGGCAGCAGTACCGGAACGGCGCCCAGCGTTAGCAGGGCGAAGACGATGGTCACGAACTCGATGCTGTTTGGGATGGTGATCATCACCGGCTCGCCGGGCTGTAACCCCAGATCCTGCATGTTATCCAGCACCTCGGAGAAGTTGGGGACGGCCTCAGACCGATCCACCTGCACCAGCGTATCCAAGAAGCGTTGCGCCGCCTCAGGCGTCATATTTTTGATCGTCATCAGTAAGTTCCTCCCTCGTCCTGGTGGGTGAAGATGACGCTAGTGACCGTATGTCCGGCGGCGTCCGCCTCGTGACAGGTGACGATCACATGGCTGGCCGCGTGTTCACTGAGCCAGGTTTTGGCGATCGCAGCGGCGGCGGGAAGTCCTTGTTCCGCAGGCATCGAGAGCACCATGCTCGGGCCGTTAAAGCCGAGGAATTGGCCCGGAAGGGCGCAGACCAGCCCAGGACAGGCGCCGGAGAAGCGCAGTGGAGAGATGCGCCCCGACGCGATGACGGCACCGATCTCTCTCAGGGTATGCGCCGTACACTGGTCGCTGATTGCGATATGTCCCACGGTGCGCTTGGCGGCGCAAATCGCCTCTCTGTCCTCTTCCAGAGCAAGTTCGACCGCGTCATAGACCAGCCATGCCAACGGATCGGCGTAGAGCGATGCTTTCCGCCCGGTTTTCATGGCGGCTAAATCCTCTGCAACGGCGCGACCAAAGCCGACGGCGGGCAGTCCGCATGTGGCGATAACATCCTGTTCGTTCATACTGTCGCACCCTCCCATTTCTGGAAAACGAGGCAGGTATTGAAGCCGCCGAAGCCCAGCGTCACGCTGATCCCGTAGCCATAACGTATCGGCATCGGGGCGCCCGCAGGCATCGGCAGCGTGACTTCAGGCATCGGCGTTTTCAGCCCCTGAATCGGTGGTACATGACCGGTTTCCAGCGCCTTCAACACTGCGACGGCTTCGATAGCGCCCGTCGCCCCCAGCGCGTGTCCGAGCGCGCCCTTGGTCGCAAAAAGGGTGGGGGGATGAGGCACGTCGGAGAACAGTTGGGCGTAGGCGCGGGCTTCCACCAGATCGTTGGTCGCCGTGCCGGTGGCATGCGCATTAATGATGGAAACGTCCGACGGCGCGATCCCTGCGCTTTGCAGCGCCCGCTCGACCGCCAATACGACGTTTCGGCCCGATATATCCGGTGCAACGGCGCTGGCGGCGTCATTCGAGGAACCGGCGCCCGCGAGGATGCCGTAAGGCTGCGCCCCTCTGGCTTGCGCATGCGCTGCGGTTTCAAGCACCAGAAACGCGGCGCCTTCTCCGAGTAGCGTGCCGTTGTGGCTGACGTCGAACGCATTCAGATGGTCGGGTGACAGCGTGCCGAGTCGTGAATGACTAAGCCGTTTGCCCAGCGTGAGCGTGTCTGCGCCGCCGCAGACGCAGATTTCCGTCATGCCGCTCTTTAGCAGAGCCAGTCCTGCCTGGATGGCGTCAGCACCGGCGGAGCAGGCGGTGGAAACCGTCACTGGGGCGTTGATGCAGCCCGCTTCGTAGGCCGCCCTGTTGGACCACGCGGATAGTGAAACGGTATGCTCCGGCTGGTCGAGATGGGCGCCGAAGCTGGTGCCGATCACGGGCAGTAGACCGGGATCGTCCGCAGAAAGTCCGGCGTCCTCGACGGCGCGCGCCAGCGTGGCGCGCGTCAGGCAATCCTGACGTTTGTCCGGCGGCCAATGTAACGGCAGTTCGGGCACAACGGCGGCGTAGTTGGTGCGTAAAGGCAGCGGCGAAGCGATCTCCACGATGCCGGACTCGCCGGCGAGCAGAGATTCCCACGCGGCGTACAGCTCTGAGCCGAGCGCCGTTGACCACGCCATCCCGGTGACCCAGACAGGCGAGCTCGTGTCTACCATAGCTGTTCTCCCAACACTGAAATGTCTTTACGGACGAGAGAGCCTTTCAGCGTGCCGACCACCTGGCCGGAAACCTCGGCCTGGCAGGTAAACGTCATGAAGTCGTCACGCAAGCTGTCGCAGTGCATGTTGAAGATCAGGACGTCGCCGGGGACCACGACTCGGGTGAATCTCGCCTTCACCGAGCCGACGAGCGTGATTTCGTCCTGCCGCAGCGGCGAGGTCGAGACTTGAAACAGGATGATCCCGGCCTGGGAAATGGCCTGCATCATGTGGCTGGCCGGAAAGACGGCCCGTTCAGGGAAATGTCCGGCGATGGCGTCGGTCTGGCCGGAAACGGCCATCAGGGCCGTCAGACTTTTCCCTGGCTGATAATCCGTGACGCGGTCAAGGAAAATCATCGGATGGCGATGCCGCAGCCAGCGCTTCAGTTCAGTGAATCCCATGACGCGTGAAGACGGCGTTGTCGGTTGAGTTGTCATCTCGTTCATTGGGCATTTTCCCCTTGTACAGAGGAAGAGGTGAGGCGCTTGACCAGTTGCGTTAGCGTGTTGACGGAGTGGAAGTGTTCCGGCGTAAAGTATTCATCTTCAATCTTGATGTTGAAGGCGTATTCGCACTGCGCTCTGAGTTCGCTGAACCCCAGAGAGTCCAGCCCGAGGCCGTCTCGCAGGTTGATGTTCGGGTCAATATCCGAGCGGGGAGTACTGATGAAAAGGTCGTCGACCAGAATGCCGATCAGGGTGTCTTCAATGTTCAAAGTGGTATCTCCATATAGCCGATTAACAGATGACGTTCAGTGTGAATAAGCAGGACGTCGCGGTGACGTCCTGATAAAACCAAAAAGACTTAATACGGATAACCCGATGGTGTTTGGCGCAAACTTGAAAAAGAAATAATAATCCTGAGGTAATACTTATTGTTTGATACTTTTTATTTCACTAATACAACTAATTTTGGGGAAATGACGCTAAGGTTCTGAATGGTTATCCATTCACGTGAAGTTAGCCGTTTATTTTATAGGGCTCTTTATATTCATCGATGAGGAGCCTGGTGGTCATGTTTTGTAAATCATCTCTTGTAATATTGATGATTGAGCCTGCCGGGGCTCGATTACGGTTGTTTCTTTATTCCTGCTATGGAATATACTCTTCTTTTTTAAACGTTTAATAAAAAGACATGAAATAAACAATAGCGTTAATTCAATACCACTCGGAACCACTAAGAATCATTAAGAAAAACAAAACGAAATGATTTGTCATAGTGTGATAGGGTCGATGAAAGCTAACAATGATTTTTTATATCGTAGATGTGGCTTTAGAGAAAAGGGAAAATAGTTTTCGGAATATGATTCTTTATCATGATGGGGAAGGAGACAAGGTAATCACTGACGAATTAGAGATTTATCTCTTAAGTGACTTTTATGAATTTTTATTGTTGTAGTTTCAGTGCGTTTGAAATAAATTTTTCGTGCAATCGTCCCCCTGTGCTTGGGATGAACTCTTTTTGTATAACACGGTGGTATAAGACTATGGATTGGTTGAAAACCCCTCCGCTATACGCTTTGAAGGCCTTCGAATCAGCCGCCAGGTATCAATCATTTACCTTGGCGGCTGACGAACTGTCCATAAGTCAAAGCGCGGTCAGTAAGCATGTTCAAACGATCGAATACTTTTTTGGTCGTCGATTATTTGAACGCAATGGGCCCAAAGTGGTTCTTACTTCTGATGGACTCGGTTTTGCCAGAGAAGTTCATGAAGCGTTTAATTCGCTATGTCATGCTTGTGAGCAATTTTCGAGTACCGAAGAAATTTTAAAAGTCAGTGCGCCAGTGACCTTTTCACTCCGCTACTTTATAGCCGTATTAAGGAAATTGGATTTGGATAAAAACTATCCTCGAATTGTGCTGGATAGCCATAGGTTCGGGGATGATTTCATCGATGTTAAAGATTTAAAAAGAGAGGGTTTTGACGGAATAGTTCAATATTTATATCGCGAGGAACGTTCCGATAAGCATGAGACGACTTTATTACTGGATGAGTGGGTGGTTCCAGTTTGCGCCGCAGGTCTATTAACGCCGCATATCGGAAAACCAAAGATGGACATCGAGTTGTTAGGCTACACAACAACAGATGAAAAACTGTCGTTATGGAACGAAAAAGTCCCCGAAGATATTCATCTTACGGCTATAAAGCGTCAAGATTTTAATTCGATGGATTTGGCGATAAGTGCCGCACTTCAAGGGTTAGGGGTCGCCATCGTTGATATTAACATGGTGAAAAAAGAGCTTAAAAACGGCACATTAGTCCTTCCCTTTAATTATGCGGTCAAAACGGGCGCGGGCTACTATTTTTCCTGGCTAAGAAATAATTTGAAATCTGATAAATTAATTGCGCTTAATCAGTTCCTAAAAAAGGAAATATTGGAGGAACGATTAGCGTTTATTCACTACATCGATTGATATTGATCGTGTCGTCAGCCTAATAGCCATGTCGCCCAGTTTCTTCAAGGGCCAACGGGAGCGTTCCTTATCCCGTGGGGAAACGAGACGTTTATCTCGTAAAGCGCGTTATATGTCCCTAAAGGCGGCCGTGGCGCTTTGTTGAACAATGCTCGAAACGGCGTATCTCCGCAATCAGTTGCGGCATGGCGTCGATCACCCGATCGGCGCCAGCGTCGAACAGCCGTGTTCGGTGGCTCGGAGTAGTATGCGCACCGCCGGTAAACCCCACCACAAACATCCCCGCTTTTTTCGCCGCCGTTACGCCGTGGACGGAATCCTCAATGACGAGCGTATGTGACGGTGCAATATTCATGACTTGAGCGGCATGCAGAAAAATATCAGGCCAGGGTTTGCCGCGTCCCGGCCCCACATCGACCGCGGAGAAAATATGCGGCGTGAAAAGCGACTTTAAGTCGACTTTCGTTAGCATAAAATCCAGCTGTTCCGCACTTGAATTGGAGCAGATACAGCGGGGAAGGGCGATCTGGGATAGGGTCTCCCGCACGCCAGCAATACTGACCAATCTGTCGGCGAAAGCATTCATCAGCAATGGATGGAATGCCTGACGAAAATGGGGCGCGATAGTGACGCCTTTGTCCGTGCGGATCTGATCGATCAGTTCATCCCAGGCCAGCCCGCTGTAACGATGTGTAAACTCATCACGCCCAATATCCACCCCCTGCTCATTCAGCAAAGAGACCGTCAGCTCAATACCGATAATCTCCGAGTCGACGAGGACGCCGTCACAGTCGAAAATAATCAATGGCATTCTGTCTTTCATGATTTCTTCTCCAAAAAGCGGCCGAACACCGTTCTCGGCGTCGGCCAGCCGTTGAAAATGGCGATCAGGCGCTAATGCGCTGCGGCCGATATTTCACCAGCAGCCGCTGGATGTCCCGTAAACGGGGCACGGCGATGGTCGTCAATTTTTCGCGAGTGACGCTGCGGTCGAGAGAGATACAGTCTTTCCAGAGTGAACGACCCGCGATTACGCCGGACGCGCCATTGCGCAGCGCAACGTCGACCTGTTGCAGGAACGTTTCGTGGTCGACGCCGGCGGACAAGACGGCCCAAGGAACGTCTCCGCATATCTCTGTGACGGCGGCGCAGGCTTCTTCTGTCCCCGGATAAGGGATTTTCAGCACCTTTGAACCACAGTCGATACAGGCGCGACAGCCTTCCTGGATCAGTTGAGGAATCTTGCGCTGGTACGCTTCCTTGCTTTCATTTTCCAGCGGGTAGGTGAGGAATTCGACGACCAAAAACAGGTCTTCGCGAGCGAAATCGGCGATGACGTGGCGGAGTGTCGCCAGATTGGCGGTGTTGGCCTCCGGCGTGTCCATACGCAGATAGATCATGATTTTTCCGCCGGTCGCTCCCAGTTCGCGGACTTTCCGGGCGGTGATGCCGTCCACCATTTTTGAAATGCGATAGCCTTCCGGTGAGGTGTCCCAGCCGGAGGCGTCGAGGCCGATCAGCAGGCCCGTATTGCGTGGCACGACGCCTTCATCGATGATGCCGGGAACGGCGCAGAGCGGATCGACCAGTACGCAGCCCGCCTCCGAAGCCAGATATTGCGTAATGTCGTATTTGGTTTTGCCCAGCGTCTCATTGGTGATGTTCGCCTGTTCTTCCGGCGTATCGGCTAATAGCGTTCTCATTCCGCCGCGCTGATCGCAGGCGACCACCATCATGGCGCCAGTGTTATCGCAAATCATTTGGTAACCACGACGTTCTGCTGTTGTCATTTTGTTCATGGATTAATTCCTCGTAGGAGATAAGAAGTAGGGTTCAGGATGGTTAAGGCGCTCGTCGACCCAGGAAATGAGACGTTCTGTCTCGATGTCTTCATCCTGATCCACGGTGAATACCGGGCCGAACGCCATGGGCTGCGCCTTTTCGGCTAATGCGGTTAATTCGGGGATATATTCTTCGCCGGGGTGTCCTTTTACGCGGCAGTGACAGCGCTGCGAATAACGCGCCGCCACTCGTGCGGGGGAAATTTGATTCCATATTTCCATGACGGATTCGCAGCCGCACAAAGAAAGGTATTCGGCTAAAACAGATTTATCCCGAAATCCAAACCAGGCATCTAAAATAAATACCGTATTCGATGGCGAACCTTTTACGATATTAAACATCGCCGCATAAGCGGAATAACCCAGTTGGCGATTCAGTGGCCTGTCAATTCTGTCGGCAAATTGCACCATGAAGGGTTCTTTAATTTCATCGATGCTTAAGACTGGTAAATTGAAAAAGTCGGCAATCTGGTTGGCAACATGACTTTTTCCTGATGCCGGTATGCCATTAACCAAAATCAGTGTTTTCATAGTAATCCAAGTATTTCATCGACGGTGGTGGCGTGTCTGATGCGGCTTAATGTGTCCTCGTGATCCAAAAGGCCGACAATAGAGGCGATGCCTTCCGTAATATGAGAGTCTCCATTCACTCCGCCAAACATCACGATAATATCGACCGGTTCGCTGCCGTTAATTGATATGGGCGTCGCGAGCGTCATCATACTGAAACAGTCTCTAATGACGCCGCATTCCGGTCTGGCATGTGGGATGGCGATACCTTCATCAAAAACATAATAGGCACCATATTCCAACGTATTATCGATGACCGCTTTAGGGTATTCCGCGGTGACAAAGCCACCCTTAATTAATGGCTTTGCGGCTTTTTCGATAATCTCCTGCCAGGCGTCAACGTTGACGCCGACCTGAATATAGGGATTTTGAGCAAGAAATAATTTAATCGTCATATGGCCTCATATATTTTTACGGATCGTATTTCTTAACTCATCCATTCTCATGAAAATATCGTCAACCCGATGTCGATATGGCTTATAGGCTGAGAAGATTTTCACCGCCTGGGTATATTTCACCATCAGCTGTTTTTGAATTCCGGTATCCGCGGGGTTGTTCTGTAGTCCGGATTCCAGCCGGGTGATTTCCGCCTGCAAACTTTCCGCTTCTTCGCTGTTTTCATTTACCGGTCTCTCCGGCGTCTTTTCTGACTGAAAGAGATGCTTTAATTTCGCGAACATAGTTCCTCCTCACATCGTGATGGGATAACCCGCGTATTTAACCGCTTACTTGCCCAGTTTTCGGTTCGCCAGCCAGACGATGATGATGACGAAGGCGATGAAGCCGATGACGAACGGCCAGTCATGCTGGAAGGCATGCCCGAGCACCAGGCCGGTACTGATGACGTCTGAATCGCTGAACGTCACGCCTTTGAAGCCGAAGGTTTCAAGCAGCGGCACCAATATCGCCGGTAGAAAGGTAATGAACAGACCGTGAACCACGCCGCCGATAATCGCGCCTTTTCTGCCGCCCATGGCGTTACCGAAGACCCCGGCGGCGCCGCCTGCGAAAAAGTTGGTCAGCAGGCCGGGCAGGATCATGGCGAGCCCGAACAGTGGGAAGACCAGCATCCCAATAATCGACCCGACGGTGGTGGCCAGGAAGCCGACGATGACGGCATTGGGGGCGTAGGGGAATAGCACCGGGCAGTCGAGCGCGGGTTTGGCGTTAGGCACTAACCGCATGGCGATGCCGCGGAAGGCGGGCACCAGCTCATTCAGCAACAGGCGGACGCCGCTGTAGAGGACGAAAACCCCGGCCACGAACTGCATGGACTGCATAAACGAATACATGATGTAGTTGGTTTCGCCCGCGAACTGCGCGATATACGCCGACCCGGCAAAGATGGCCGGAATGAGGTACATCGGCACCATGATGACGGCCATCGACAGGTAGGTGTCTTGCAGGAACTTGAAGTTATCGGGCAATTCCAGATCTTCCGTGGAGCGCGAGTTTTTACCGATCGCCCGCGCCACCGCGGCCTGAACGAGGTAGCCGATAGTGCAGAAGTGCCCGAGCGCGACGTCGTCCGAGTCTGTAATCTTGCGTACGATCGGTTGGGCGATGGCGGGCATCAGCACGGCCATAATGCCGCCGAAAATCCCGCCGGTCAGAATCAACGTTGCGCCCGTCAGCCCCGCTTTGTAGCCAATGACGGTGCCGATCGTCGCCATCCAGAGCAACGCCTGCCCGGTGAGGAAGATATATTTGAATGGCGTGATCCGCGCAATCAGGATGTTGACGGCGAAAATCACCAGCAGCGTGAGCGCGACTTCGGAGCCCAGCTCACGGTTAGCGACGCCGGCAATGGCCGCGACATCCGTGATATAGCCCTGCATACCGAATCCGTGGGTGAAAATATCGTTGAGGAACGTCAGGGCGGCTACAATAATATTGATACCCGCCATCATGATCAGAAACCCCAGCAAGGTTTTAAACGTACCCTCCACGGTTTTACCGATGGATTTTTTTTGCAGAATAAGACCGATCATCGCGATTAACGCAATTAATATCGAAGCCTGGCCTAAAAAATCAGTCACAATAAAATGAATAATAGCGTCCACAGGTCACCTCATTTTTAGATAGATTTCAGATATGCGAGGATTTTTTCTTCAATTTCTTTTTTGTCGGTGAGTTTGTTTAATATGATGACTTTCTTCTTATCCTCTTCGCTGGCATCTGAAGTTAAAATGTCCGCGAACATTTTTTGGGTAAGAATAATGTCGTATTTGTAGGATGATGCTTCCGATACCGTGGTGTGATCGATATTCGCATCAATGGCGAGTTTTTGTAATACGGACTTGGCGCTCATTTCAATAGCGAAACTGGAACCGAGACCGCAGCCACATACGCAGAGTACATTCAGCATAATATTACCTCAGATAAGGTGATTTATTTTAGCGAGCTTGTAGAGATAACTATCTTCGTCCACCAATCGTTTTTTAATGTTTTCAAGATCTATCGGTATGGCTTTATTGTTATTGTTGATGACAACAATTTTATTGGTCAGGCCGCTGTGAATACATCTGACGACCTCTTCTGCGAGAATAGCGCCCTGAATGATCTCCTCTCCCGTCGGCGTGCCATTCCTTAAACCGTATCCCAGAATCGTTTTTCGAATTCGTATTCCTACCTTGTGTTCTATTTTTCCAATCATGGTATCAATCGCCCCCTGAAATCCGGGGGTATACTCTTTGGTATATCCTTCAGAACATAAAATAATGACGCTGTTCTGAATTTTGATTTTTTGCTTTATCGTTTCCGCCAGTACATTAATATCCCAAAGGGACTCTGGAATAAGCGCAATGTCCGCATTACTTTTTAACGCCGCCTGCAATGTCAGTTCGCCGCAGTAGCCGCCGAGCAGTTCGATAATGAATATGCGTCCCGGCAGGCCTCGCCCGGTATTCCGCAATTTGGCGACTTCACTAATGACCTGTTCGCAGGCGGTGGAAAATCCGATGGTGTAACTGTCACCGTCGATATCGTTATCTATCGTCATTCCCACGCCGTAGCAGCAGATGCCGTAGCGGCTCAATGTCTTCAAAAACTGAAAAGAACCATCGCCGCCGCCCATAATCAGACAATCCAGTTTTTTATGGCGAATGTTCTTTGCGATTTTCTCGTAGTCGGATTTCCGGCACTTATCCTCTTTTCGTCCTGACGCCACCAGCGGTACTGACGAGAGGGACAGATCGATCAGATCGCGACGCGCGATGTCTTTGCAGCGATTTTCGATCAGCCCATTAATTCCGCCGTCGTAAATGACCATGTCAGATTCGGTCATCCGGTTGATCTGGAATAGAAAATTATTCATACCGCTGACATCGCCGCCGCTTAGTACCAATCCTATTCTCATGGTTGACCTCGGATGAATATTCCTCAGTGACTGTGGGATCGATAGTAGAGACGGGGGGATTAATTTTTTTGGAGCATGTCACACTTATGCAACATTTCACTCGGGTGGCGAGGCTTGACAGGCTGTTTTAGCCTCTGATTTTGTGATGGATGTCACGCTATTTTGACTCAAGCCTTTTAATGACGACGAGTAATTATTTGTTTTACATATGTTTTGTTTATAGAACGTTTGACGAACAGGCGAGGCGGTTTTGCTCAGAAAATCGGATGCTGCTTTTGTGATTTTCTTCACATTAGTTTGGTGGAAAGCGAGAGGCGAGTTCTGAGGGGAAGGGCTGCGTTGAGGGGAATCAGAAGATCTTACTGATTTTCAGGGGGATAAAAAAAACACCATCGGGTATTGACTGTATGACGCACATAATATGCTTGCTTTTAATACCGCCGAATGAATAATACGTCGAAATTTACACAATCTTACGATTAATGGATGAAATCTTTTCATTAAAGGGATTTTTCTGATGTGTTTTTCTTATTCAAAGTCAATCTCCCCAGTGTTAGCTGCAACGGTGCTTGCCTATGCTTCCTCGGTGATGGCGGCAGGCATCACCGAGGCGCCCATGCAAGGGACCGCCGCTATTGATGCTCGCGAGCAGCTCCGCCAGCAAGAGCGAGAGCGTGCGCTGCGAGAGCAGAACACCCCGCAGGCAGATGTCCGTCTTAGCATGCCTGACGCCGTGTTACCGGGCTACCCGGCACACGAAACTCCCTGTTTTGCCATTAATCACATCGCGTTACAGGGTGAATCTTCCGAACAGTTCCAGTGGGCGTTGGCGTCTGCCGATGACGCCAAAGGCCGTTGTCTTGGTAGTCAGGGGATCATGCTTGCCATCAACAAAGTGCAGAATGCCATTCTTGCTGAAGGTTACGTCACCACCCGAGTGATGGCGCAGGAGCAGGACTTAACCCAAGGGACTCTGACACTGACCCTTCAGCCGGGTCACATCGGCGATATTCGTTTCGGTCAACCGACGTCGTGGCGTGGGCGGTTATGGAATGCCATCCCGGCATCGCGCGGCGATATTCTCAATTTGCGGGATGTCGAGCAAGGACTGGAAAACTTCAAGCGCGTCCCCAGTGCCAGTGCAGATATTCAGATTGTGCCAGGAGAGAAGGAGGGCTCCAGTGATTTGTTGGTCAATTGGCAAGGGAAGCGTCCGATTCGTCTGAGTCTTGGGCTGGATGACAGCGGTTCTGAAAGTACAGGCCGTTATCTGGGAAACGCCACGCTCGCTATCGATGCGCCTTTCGCACAAAACGATTTGTTTTACGCCAATATGGGTAGGGACATGTTTGCTCAGGGGCCGTACGGCAATCGCTCGCATACGCTGAATTACTTCTTCCCGGTGGGCTACTGGGCGTTTTCAGCGAACTATAGCGACTATACCTACCATCAAAATATTCCCAATGCGAATGAAGTGCTGAGCTATAACGGAAAAAGCGACAACGTCGTCGCGACCGTTTCACGATTGCTCTTCCGCAATCAGTCACATAAAACCACGCTCAACCTGCGGACCTACCGCAAACACGCCACAAACGCCGTCAATGGCGTTGAGATTGAACAGCAGCGCCGTCGCACCGCGGGCTGGGAGCTGGGCGTCAATCAGCGCAGTTATTTCGGCGATACCACGGTCGACGCCAATGTCAGCTGGCGTCGTGGGACGGGCGCGTATGGCGCGACGCCTGCGCCTGAAGAGAAAACGCATAGCGGCAGTGCGCGGACAGGATTGCTGCTGGGCGACGTGAGTATCAATCAACCGTTCTCCTTTATCGATCAGCCTCTGCGTTACTACACCAGCGTGCGCGGACAGTGGAGCGCGAACGCCTTAACCCCGCAGGAACGTCTGGCTATCGCCGGGCGTTACACGGTGCGCGGCTTTGATGGCGAGCAGATGCTGTCTGGTGAGCGGGGGATTGTCTGGCGTAACGAATTAGGCTGGAACATCGGTTCTCGGGGACATGAACTCTATCTGGCGCTGGATTATGGGCGCGTGGGCGGTCCCGGCGCTCGCGATCTGGTCGGGCATCAGTTGGCTGGCTCGGCCGTGGGGATCCGCGGCGCCCTTTGGCAGCATATCAGCTATGACCTTTTCGCGGGCGTACCGCTCGTGAAGCCAGACGCTTTCCACACATCAGGCGCGACGGCGGGCTTCAGCATCAACGTTGAAATGTGATCCTCGCTATCAGGTTCGCTGCCATTTTTTTGTTGTTATTCCAGGGATTAACCTTTTTCACGGAAGGAAGTCATGAACAAGCATTGTTACCGTCTTATTTTTAGCCGTACGCACGGCGAGTTACGCGTTGTTTCTGAACTGGCGCGCAGTTGCAGCAGCGAGCCGGGTCAGACCCGCGGTCCGGGCTCCGCGCGTCTGTGGGTGACGGTTCGTCGTGCGGTATGGATGCTGGGGCTGGCGTTGTTCGCCGGTCCGACGCTGGCGGCGGGCATTGTGGCGGATAACGGTGCGGCGGCGGGTCAACGACCTGACGTCATCGCCACGCAGAATGGTCTTCCTCAGGTTAATATCACCGCGCCGAATCAGGCCGGGATTTCCCACAACCAGTACAGCCAGTTCGATGTCGATCAAAAAGGGGCGATTCTCAATAACTCGTCGGCAATGACCTCTACCCAGATGGCGGGGATGATTCAGGGCAACCCCAACCTGAATGGCGGTAGCGCGCCCGCCAAAGTCATCCTGAATGAAGTCAGTAGCACCAATCCCAGCCAGCTTCGCGGCTATATGGAAGTCGCGGGAGGACGCGCTCAGGTCATCGTGGCTAACCCCGCAGGGATCGTCTGCGACGGTTGTGGGACGATCAACGCGGGGCGCATGACCCTGACGACCGGTAAACCCCAACTCAATGCGGATGGCAGCCTGGCCGGTTATCAGGTTGAGCGCGGCGTTGTGCGTATTGAAGGCGGCGGGCTGAATGGCGATTCCCGGCATGATACGGAATATGTCGATGTTCTGGCCCGTGCGTTCGAGGTGAATGCGGGCGTCTGGGCCAAAGAGAAAATCAACGTTGTCGCCGGTCGCAACCGTGTCAGCGCAGACGGTGGAACCGTCGAGCCTTCTGCGGCGTCGGACGAGGCTAAACCCGAGCTGGCTATCGATATGGGCCAGATGGGGGGCATGTACAGCGGCCAGATTCATATGATCGGCACGGAAGCGGGCGTCGGCGTCCGCAATCAGGGCGGTCAACTGCAGGCAGGAAAAACGCTGACCGTCAGCAGTGAAGGCCGATTGGTCTGGCAGCCTGCTCAGCAGGACGCGGTGACGCAGGCGGGAGAGTCCATCAGCCTCACGGCCAACAACGATATTGAGCACGACGGCAAATTACACAGCGGCGGCACGCTGAATGTTCAGAGCCGCGCGGGCTCGATTAAACAGTCCGGTACGCTGGCGGCGGCCGGAGATGTTCAGCTTTCTGCTGCCGGGGGAATTGAAAATACCGGGCACCTGCTGGCAGGGAGTGATGCCAACAGTACGTTGGTCAATGATGCCGATCTCACGCTGACCAGCCAGGGCGACGTGCGCAGCAGCGGTAGCCTGTTGAGTCAGAAAAATGTCGCGTTGACCGGAAAGCGCGTCGATATCAGTCAGGCGCAGCTTGCCGCCAAGCGTGCGACGGTTACCGCACAAAGTGGCGGCGTCGGATTGCAGCAAGCCAAAGTCGACAGCCAGCAGTTCACTATTGATACCTCGGGAGATATTGATGCCCGGCAGGCGCAGGTCAAGGTGGGAACCTGGGCGGTGGACGGCAACAATATGTCCAACCAGCAGGCGGTCTGGGTACAGGCTGATACCGGAGAAAGCCGATTTAAGTTAAACGGAGCACTTGATAATACTGGCGGTAACATTGAGGCGAACAACCTAAGCCTCTTTGCCGGCACGCTCGATAACCAAAGTGGCCGACTGGTGTCATTAGACACTCAGGCACGGGCGTGGGGTGTCGAAGGATTGCTGAATAATAGCGACGGGGTGCTGGGCAGCAATGGCGATCTGACGCTCAATGTCGGGGCGCTGAAGAATCAGGCTGGATCGCTTAAAAGCCAATCGGCGCTGCATATCGACAGCGCGGGCGATGTCGATAACGACCACGGCACGCTGCTGGCGAGCCAGGATCTCAGCCTGTCGGCAGGACATATCGATAACGACGCTGGGGTTCTTGGCGGCGAACAGTTACAGCTCACGGCCCAACGTTTGAATAACAACCTTGGGCGGGTTATCAGTCAGCAGAATCTGCAACTGACCGCGCAGCAGGGGCTCGATAACCAGCAGGGCTTTATTGGGGCCGGGCAGGATCTGAATATTCAGACCGAGGGTGACTGGAACAACGAGGGCGGTACCGCGCAAAGCGAAACGTTGCTGAGTGCGACGGCCAATAACCTGAACAACGGGAGCGGCAAGCTTCTTTCCGGCGATCGTCTATCGTTGGACGCCGCAGGCGCAGTCAACAATCAGGCGGGGGAAATCAGCGCGACGACGCTTAACGTCGACGCGGCGAGTCTGTCGAATGAAAAAGGGTCGGTGATAGGCCAGCGCTCGCTGGCGGTGAATGCGGCGCAGGCGTTGAATAATACGCAGGGACTGCTGTCCTCAGGTGAGAAACTGGTTCTTCATACCGACGGTCTGTTGACCAATCGGGGCGGGGAAGCCAGCGCGGCCGGGCTGGACGTCACGGCCAAACAGCTCGATAACGCGCAGGGCAAGGTTATCGCGGGCCAAAATCTGAATTTGCAGGTACAGGGCGGATTGGATAATAGCGCCGGACTGCTTGAAGCCGCCGATAAGCTTGAAGTTCAGACCGAAGGCGACTGGAACAATCAGGGCGGGATCGCGCAAGGCGGCAGCCGAGTGGTCGCCACGGCCCGCAATCTCGATAACACCGAGGGGCGGCTTCAGTCAGGCGGCGGGTTATCACTGAACACGACGGCCGATGTCACCAACCAGGCGGGGATGTTGACCGCTCAGGGCGACCTCAACTGGCAGGGAGCGTCGACCAGCTTATTGAACAACGACGGCGGCTCACTGCAAAGTAGCGGCGATCTGGCGCTAAACGGCGGACGGGTAACTAACCGTCAGCAGGGCGTGGTGCTGGGGCAGCAAGCGCTTTCCTTCGATTTGTCATCAGACTGGGATAATCAGGGCGGTCAGTTAACCAGTCAGGGATCTACCGTGGCGCGCGCCGCTAATCTGTACAACGCGCAGGGAGCGGTCAACGCGTTGGGCAGTTTGGACATGCAACTGACGGAGACGCTGGATAACGGCAGCGGACGCATTTTCAGTCAATCCTCTCAAACGCTGGCGGCACAAGACATCCTGAACGATCAGGGGTGGATGGGTAGTCAGGGGGAATGGCGCGCCAATGCCGCTCGTTTCGACAATACGCAAGGCAGCGTACAGACGCAGCAGAATGCACAGCTGACGGCAGCGGCGTTGACTAACCATCAGGGGACATTGCAGTCAGCCTCAGACATGGCCTTAAGGGTGGCGGGCGATATCGATAACCGTGCGGGTAAGGTCAGCGCGCAGAATCAGCTGAATGTGCGGGGCAATACGGCGGACGAGAGCACCGGCGCTGTGAATAATGCGGGCGGTCACTGGCTGGCAGGCGAAGGCTTCAGTCTGGCGGCGCAAAAGCTGGATAACACGCAGGGCGGTGTGCTGTATAGCCAGAAGCAGCTTGATCTCAATGTGGGAACACAGCTCGATAATCAGCAAGGCAAGCTGCAAAGCGGTGAAACGCTGACGCTGAATGCGCAATCCCTTCAAAACGATGGCGGCACATTAGACAGTCAGCAACAGCTGGTGCTGAACGCGTCGGGAGAGCTCAGCAATCAGGGCGGAGCACTGCGCAGCAACGGCGATCAGCGCATTACCGCCCAACATCTGAACAACCAGAACGGGGTCGTCAGCAGCCAAGGCGGACTGACGGTCAATGCGCCGCTGTTGGACAACGCGGGCGGAACGCTCATCAGCCAGGGCGCGGGGACATACCGCGTCGATACGCTGAATAACCAGCAGGGTAAAGTCCACAGCGGCAATGCGCTGACGTTGACCGCCAATCAGGTCAATAACTCTGCGGGACAGCTGGTTTCCACGCAAGACTTTACGCTCAACGCCCCACAGCTGAACAATAGCGGACAAGGCACCATCAGCAGTCAGGGCGCGCTGGATATTCAAAGTGACACGGTGAATAACCGCGATGGCGGGCTGATCCTGGGGACAACGCGTACAGGGGTGACCGCGCGTGAAGCGGATAACACGGCCGGTCGCCTGCAAAGCGCCGGGGCGCTGACGCTGATGGGACTCACCCAGTTAGATAACAGTCAGGGGCGGGTTATCGCGAACGGGCCGCTCAGCATTAACGCGATCGGCAACCGTCTGTCGCGCTCGGCGTCGGCGCTGTCGGTATTGAACCCAAGCGGTGTGATGCAGAGCGGGGCATCGATGGTTCTCGATGCCTTGTCACTGAACAATCAGGGCGGTACGTTGCAGAGCCAGCAGGCGTTAAGCCTCAGCGTACAGCAGGACTATACCCAGCGTGCAGGCGACACGTTAAGCAGCAACGGCGCGCTTACGTTCTCCGTTGGTGGCGTTTTAACCAATTTGACGGACTGGCTGCTTCCCGGCGATCTGACCCTCAACAGCACCCACTTTAATAACCAAGGCGCTCTGGTCGGCAAGTCACTGCAGATCATGACCGGGCAATTGACCAACCGTGGACGGATTGAAGCGGACGCGATGACGCTTGATTTCGACACGTTGGATAACCCGAATGCGGTGATGGGCGATAACGTGACCCTGCGCGGCCGCGTCATTGATAACTACGGTTCGGGGGCGGTGCTGGCGGCGACTCAGTCGCTTAATCTACGCGGTAATGAACGTCTGACTAACCGCGATGGCGCGCTGATTTTCAGCGGCGGCAGCTTACAGTTGGGCAGTAACGATCTTATCGAGAACCGGGCCAGCGCGATCGAGGCGGATGGCGATGTGACGATTGATGCTCAGCGGTTAACCAATGAGCGCGTGGGGCTGAGCATTGAGCGCGATGCGGAGTCCAGTAATTACAAATGGCAGCGCTATAACTATTTCTGGCGTTCCTACGACTTAACGGTCAATCCCGACAAGAACACCGTCGCGCCCGTCACACAGTCGCTGTCTTATCAAAATGACGCGGAGGCACAAAGCAACCCTTACGGCACCATTCTGGCGATTGACGCGGCTGGAAAGCGTGCGCAGGTCCGCGTGAAAAACACCTCTGGAACGTTAACGGACATGTGGGTCAATTACCTTGCCCTGCAGCCGAACACGGATGGCAGCTATGCCATGACGTTTTATCAAACCACGGGGTTCTGGCAGCGCGCGGTGCCGACGCCTTACCAAAATACCGTGTGGCGTGAATTCAACCGAGGCCGCCTGGAGCAGTGGGATCCGGAAAAGCACATCGATATTTACAGCGCGCCGAACGTGACGGACTACAACAACCTGCGTGAGCGCACGGTGACCGGCTCGCTCACGCGTGACAGACTGATTGCGGAAGGGACCGGCGCCCGGATTCTGGCGGGCGGCGACATGTCGCTGCGCATCAACGGCACCTTGCTCAATGACGCCAGCGTGATTACTGCAAATGGCAATCTGGGCATTGAAGGGAGTGGGAATGTTGATAACCGGGGATACTCCGTCAACGAACATCGCACCGAGGTCATCGCCGACCACTACGACAGAGACACGCGGCACTGGTATCCCACCACGAACTACGATGCCACCACGGCGCTCACGACGATCGACGGCATCATTTCCGGTCATGGAGAGGTCGCGATCACCGCAGCGAACATCACCAATACCACCGTGAATCAGGCGCAGATCAGCAGCGTGGAAGCAGCGCTAAAAGCGGCCGAGGCGGAAAGGGCCGAGTGGGAACGTAACCCGCTGGCGTTTAGCGTTGAGGGTGTCGACGGGCAGCAGGCTAACGTGGCGCTTGATCCTGGCGGCAAGGCGACCGCCGGTAGTCCGTCTTCATTGGGCCGACCGTTACTTCCTGCCGAGCAGGCGCTAACGGCCATGCAACACGTCGGCAGCGTCGCTACGTCGATTCCGGACAATGGTCTGTTCCGTCAGAATCCGGCGACGGGCAGCCCTTATCTGGTGGTCACCGACGAACGTTTCACTAGCCGCACGCAGTTTATCAGCAGTGATTATCTGCTTTCGCAGGTCGGGTACGACCCTTCAACGATCCACAAGCGTTTGGGCGACGGATTCTATGAGCAGCGCTTGGTGCGCGATCAGGTTCTGAGCCTGACAGGACGTCAGTCCGTTCAGGGTGAAGACGCGATGGCGCAGTACCAAAACCTGATGAACAACGGCGTCAAAGTGGCGGAGGACTTTCATCTGGTCACCGGCGTGGCGCTGACGCCGGAACAGATTGCGTCGCTGCAGCAAGATATTGTCTGGATGGTTGACGAGACGGTGGAGACGGCTGCTGGTCCGCAAACCGTTCTGGTGCCTAAGGTTTACCTCGCTCAATCTACGCTGCGCCTGACGGGCGATGGCGCACTGATTGCCGGTGGAGAGCTACAGCTCTCCGCAGACAGCATCACGAATGCGGGCAATCTGTTTGCCGATAAAGCGCTAAGCATTGATGCCGGGCAATTCCTGCATCAGGGCGGTGATATCAAGGCGGACAGCATTAATGTTCAGGCGGACAGCCTGACCCTGAGCACGAATCTTCAGGACGCCTTGCGTCAGGCCACCATGAGCGCCAGCGACATCAGCCTCAGCGGCAACGATATTCACTTGCAGGGCGCCAAGCTGGATGCGACGAATAACCTTAGTCTGAGCGCCCGCGATAATCTGGATATCAGCGCGGCGAAAAGCAGCTTCAAGTCTGATGGATTGCAGGTCATTTCCGGCGCGATGGGCAATCGAACCAGCGACGGGATGGAAGAAGCCGGTGAGCGCATGGCGACCCTCAGCGGGGAGTGGCAACAGGCTCTGGGCAGCGAGCTGAAAGCCGGGGGAAATCTGGTGCTCAACGCCGGGCAAGACATTACACTGCGCGGCAGCCAAGCCAGCGCGGGAGGCCAGCTGGGCGTGCAAGCCGGCGGCGATATCAATTTGCTGGCGGACAAATCCACCAACACCACGCACCTCGAGGCCAACAGCAGCACGTCGTCAGTGAGCAACAGTCGTGAGGAAGATCGTCTGCTGCTCAGCTCATTGAGCGGCGCCAAGGGCGTCACCTTGGTCGCAGGTCAGGATCTGCTTGCAGAAGGCGCTCAGGTCGACAGTACGGAAGGTCGGGTCCGCGTCGGCGCGGATAACGTGACGATTAAAGAGGCCCATCAGTTAACGAACGCCTTCGATAGCGAAAACAAAAAGGACGGACGGACGCAAAGCCAGCGCACGATTGACAGCGCCAGCGATGTCGTCGTCGGCAGCACCTTGAGTGGTCAGGATGGCGTCACCGCCATTGCGCGCGAGGGCGACCTCTCCGTCACCGGCAGTACGCTGCACAGCGAACTCGGCGAGATTGCGCTACAGGCCAAAAACGATGTGGTGATAAACAGCGCAACCGAAAAAGAGTCTGAACATCTTGAAGAGCGTTCTCAGAAAAAAGGCTTTTTGAACAAGAGCGCCAGCTCCACGGTACAGGATGATAGCTTCACGACGGAGCGAGGCTCGCTACTGAGCGGCAACAGCATCAGCGTGAATGCGGGAAATGATTTGTCCGTCAGCGGCTCGGCGATTGCCGCCGACCAAGATGTTGCACTGCAGGCGGGACATAACGTGGATATCTCTGCCGCCACGGAAACCGAGTCTCATTATCTGCTGGAAGAAAAGACCAAGAGCGGTTTGATGAGCGGCGGCGGCATCGGCTTTACCGTCGGTAAGCAGTCGACCCGCCACGAGGTTGACGAAAAAGGAACGTTACAGAATCAGAGCTTCAGCACGGTGGGCAGTAGTCAGGGGAACGTGAGCATTACCGCGGGCGATAAACTGCATATCGGCGGGGCCGATCTGGTGGCAGGCAAAGACCTCAGTCTGAGCGGCGACAGCGTTGATATCGACTCTGGCCGCGACGACGTCAATCGCGATGAAACGTTCGAATCCAAACAAAGCGGCTTTACGTTAGCGTTATCCGGAACGGTAGGTAGTGCGCTGAACACGGCGGTAAGCACAGCACAGAAATCGAGACAGGAAAGCGATAGTCGACTCAGCGCACTGCAGGGCACGAAAGCGGCATTGAGCGGTGTCCAGGCAGCACAGGCCTGGGATCACGATAATGCGATTACTGAATCTGCCAATGCGCAAAACGCCGCGGCAGGCGTGTCTTCGGACGATCCTAAAGCCGCACAGGGTTCTACCAATACTATCGGCGTGACCTTGTCTTACGGTAGCCAGTCGTCGAAAAGCGAAACGCATAGCGAAAGCAGTCAGGCGCAGGGCAGTACGCTTAACGCAGGTCGTAATCTCTCGATCACGGCGACAGGCAAGAACAACGGTGAGGGGAGTGGCGACATCACCATCGCCGGCAGTCAGTTAAAGGCGGCGGGTGATATGACGCTGGATGCTGCCAGAGATATCAATCTGTTGTCAGCCCAGAACACGGAGAAAACCGTCAGTAAGAACAGTAGTCAGGGCGGCAGTGTCGGCGTAGGCATCGGCGTTGGTTCTGGGGGATATGGCATCACCGTTTCCGCCAGCGTGAATAGCAGCAAAGGTCATGAAAATGGCAACGGACTGTCGCACAACGAAACTACGCTGGATGCGGGTAGCGGTATTAATCTCACCAGCGGACGCGATACAACCCTGAAGGGCGCGCAGGTCAATGGCGAAACGATCACGGCGGATGTCGGCCGTAACCTGACGCTTACGAGCGAGCAGGATAGCAACAGCTATGACGCCAAGCAGCAGAGCGTGAGCGCGGGCGCCAGCTTCACCTTTGGCTCAATGACGGGCTCGGGCAGCATCAACATGTCCAGAGACAAGGTGAACAGCAACTTTGACTCGGTGAAAGAGCAGACTGGGCTGTTTGCCGGGCAGGGGGGTTATAACATTACGGTCGGCAACCATACCCAGCTTGATGGCTCCGTGATAGCGAGCACGGCGGACAAGGACAAGAACCTGCTGGATACGGGGACGCTGGGCTGGAGCGACATCCATAATCAGGCTGAATACGAGTCCGAGCACCAGAGCGCAGGTTTTAGCAGCGGCGGACCGATAGGCGCGAATCTGATGAGTAACATGAGCGCGTTGCCGATAAGCGGAGAAGACAGCAGTGGCCATGCAGAAGGAACGACAAAAGCGGCGGTGAGCGAAGGGGGACTGATCATCCGCCATCAGGCTGGTCAGTCACAGGATGTGTCTCAGCTGAATCACGATGCAGAAAACGCGAATGCGGGTGCCATCGACCCGATTTTCAACAAGGAAAAAGAGCAGAAACGACTTCAGCAGGCGCAGCTGGTGAGCGATATCGGCAATCAGGCGCTGGATATTTACAATACGTATGAATCGACCAAAGCGACGCATTCTGCAACAGACAGCAGTGTGCGAACTGGAGTGAACGCGGTAGTTAGTGCGTTGCAGGCCTTGGCGGGGGGAGATATCAAAGCGGCGCTGGCGAAGGGAGCAGCGCCATATCTGGCGGGGATTGTGAAGGAAATCACCACGGATAATGCGGATTACAGCACGCTGACGGAAACGCAAAAGCTGAACAACCTGATGGCACATGCGATACTGGGAGGCGTGATAGCGGAGCTGAGCGGTGGTAATAGCACTGCGGGGGCCGTCGGTGCGGCGACAGGCGAGTTGGCGGCCCCGGCGATAGCATTAGCGTTGTACGGGACATCGGACAGCAGTGAGTTATCGACACAACAGAAAGACAACCTGAGCGCATTGGCGACGCTGGCCTCGGGGATTGCGGCGGGGGTAAGCAGCGATAGCACCGCGGGTGCAGTGACGGGCGCGCAGGCGGGTAAGAATGCGGTGGAGAATAACTATCTGAGTGTATCTGAGAAATCAGAGCTTGAGATAGCGAAGCAAAAACTCCGTAACAGCAAAGACCCGGCAGAGCGGGAGCAGGCCGAGAAAGATATTGCCCGGTTAACCGAACTGGATATTTCAAGGGACGGCTCTGTGCTTGCGGCATGTGGTAATGGTGCTGCCGGGAGTGCCGCCTGTGCAGCGTCCAGAGTTGAGGCTTATCAGTTTAAAGCTGAGTACGAAAACACCGGCAACTATAACTCCAGAGCCAGCCAGCAGTATGCCGACGCCTACGGCAAGATAGTGAACCTGCTGAATATCACCAGTGTCGATGCGCAGAATCAGCAGCAGGTGAAGGATGCGATGGTGAACTACGCCATGCAGCAGCTAGGCGTGGACAAGGCGACAGCAGAGCAGTATGTCTCGACTTATGACGGGATGAAGATTGTTGCTGCTTCGATGACGCCTGTAATAGGTTCTGCTGCGGCCAGTAAGATAGAGGCTCTGGCTGCTAAACAACGGTTGTCTAATAGTTTTGAGGTTAGCTCACTTCCAGATGCTAATGGGAAAAATCACATCACTGCTGTAAAAGGTGATGCGAAAATACCTGTCGATAAGATTGAACTATATATGCGTGGAAAAGCTTCTGGTGACCTTGAGTCTTTGCAAAAAGAATATAATTCTTTAAAAGATGTAAAAATTAGCAGCCAAAAAGAATTTGCAAAAGACCCAAATAATGCGAAAAAGATGGAAACGCTAGAAAAACAAATCCATAATATTGAGCGCTCTCAAGATATGGCTCGTGTATTAGATCAAGCAGGTATAGTGAATACTGTTAGTAATAACAGCATGATAATGGATAAGTTATTGGACTCTGCGCAGGGTGCTACGTCTGCAAATAGACAAACATCTGTTGTTGTATCAGGATCTAACGGTAACGTAAGGGTTTATGCTACATGGACAATATTACCTGATGGCACGAAAAGACTTTCAACTGTTAATACGGGAGCATTCAAATGATAAAGGTGAATAGTACCGAAAAAAATATTGAAGGTTTGGAAAACTACTTGACTAATGGCTATGTAGAGCCTGATTCCTTTAATGATCCAGAGGATGATGCATTAGAGTGTCTCAGTGATTTATTCGTTAAAGACCAGGAGTGTTGTCTGTTTTTTTGTAAAAAAATAATTAATTCAAATAATATTGATGGTGTTTTTATCAAAGGTTCGGCACTAAATTTTTTATTGTTGTCAGAGCAGTGGTCTTACGCCTTTGAGTATTTAAAAGGTAATGCATACAATATAACTATTGCAGAGCTTGGAAAAGCGATGTTCTATTTTTACTGTGCAAAAAATGAGACAGATCCTTATCCCGTACCAGAAGGTTTATTCAAAAAGCTAATGGACAGATATGAGGAATTAAAAGATGATCCCAATGCGAAATTCTATCATCTTCATGAAGCGTACAATGATTTTTCAAAAGCTTACTCGCTGAGTAATTAGAAAAATCCCGCCCTTGTTGGCGGGATTTTACTTTATACGTCAGCTTGTTATCTTTTATCATCCAGTCGGATAATCAACTGTCCGGGTCCGGTGATCACCTCGATCTTCTGGCCGGTGGTAAATCCCAGCGGCTCCAGCCAGCGTCCCTTGAGGGTCAGTTGCGGCAGCGGGTTGGGTCTGCCGCCGTTGGGACAATAGCCAACAATGCTTTTGTGGGCTTGGGGGGGAGGGTTCTGACTGATGATGTGCATCAGCCATAGTAACTATACTCTTTAGTTGCCTGTGGTGAGCGTCGGCAGTGAGGTGAGAACTCATTGCTGGCGCGTTAAAAATCATGTCCTTTTATTAACCGTTCGTTCCTGCCTTTTTTGCCAGAGTCATCACGGCGCCGAGCATCTCTGATACCGGCTTTTTCTTGCAGCTAGGTAACTGGCTAATAACCCGAATCGGCCGTTCCAGTGGCGGTTAAGGTGAAGGAAATCTCCACGGATAACACGGATTACAGCACGCTGACGGAAACGCAGAAGCTGAACAACCTGATGGCACATGCGATACTGGGAGGCGTGATAGCGGAGCTGAGCGGTGGCAATGGCACTGCGGGAACCATAGGCGCGGCGACAGGCGAGTTGGCGGCTCCTGCGATAGCTTTGGTATTGTACGGCACATCGGACAGTAAAGAGCTGACGTCGCAACAGAAAGACAACCTGAGCGCATTGGCGACGCTGGCGTCAGGGATTGCGGCGGGGGTGAGTAGCGACAGCACAGCGGGTGCAGTGACGGGTGGCAGGCCGGTAGACCCTTTTATCATCGCCGTCGGGAGCGATTTTATGAGCGCGCCCTGCAAGGTCGGGCGCTTCAATTAGGGTCATCCTCCTGCAAAAATCACGGCGATACCGAATGCATTTTCGACATATCACTAGATTTCGATAGCTGTTTCGACTCGCGCCTCTTTCGCTATTGTTTGTGGTTGGCCTTCCCCTTTTTTCCACGAGTTTTTGACGTGGAATCGCTTAGCAGTGCGGACAAATTTTCAGCCGTTTCGGCGACATGTTCCGTCAGCAGTTCGAAGTGGCTTCCCGGCGTGATGACGCTTTTCAGCAGATTGGGCCATTCATTTGCCCACAATGCGGGCTGTGCAGACGCAGGGTAATTCGCGGCCTGGAGCATCAATGTCGGCGTTTTCAAATGAGCGGGAGTCCACTGAAGGCCGAAGAGTTCGAGATACCAAGACATCGCCATCATCGCATTGTCCTCGCCTGTCCAGAATTCCCCTTTTGCAGCGAACCAGGTTTCCAGCACATCTCCCATCGCGTCCTCACTCATGGCCGAAGGCGGGAAGCTGTCGATTAACACGACGGATGTGGCCTGCCGACCTCTCGCTTCCAGCTGATGTGCTACGGCGTGGGCGACGAGCCCGCCTGTTGAGAAGCCGACCAGAGTAAAGTCGCGACCTTCCGCGCCTCGTTCCACCGCCGTGGCGAGCGCCGCCGCCGCCGCATAGTCGGTTGCCGGTAGGGGAAATGCATCATATCCGGGTAAGGGGATAGTCAATAGGCTGTACCGATCGCACAACGCTGAGTTCAAGCGCTGGTAGGTTAAGTTAGCGGCGGCCGGGATGAATGAGTTCAGGCAAATCAGCAGCGGTTTTTCTCGATCTCGACTCAGCCATACCCCCTCAGGGGCATACTGGTCATGCTGCAAATGCGAGAAATGCTCACGAAGGCGCGCAGCGCCTGCCAGCACACTCAGCCCATCATTCGTCATGCCTTGCTCTACGGCTTTTCGCAGAAGCTCAAAGAGGCCTCCTTTGTTTTTCTGCTGCTCAATTTGTGGTTCTTCTGAAGATTCTTGCGTTTTCTTGAACGCCAAGTTGAGTAAGAATTGGGCCAATGCGTGTGGTGTTGGATGCTCAAAAATTGCTGTGGCTGGGAGACGAACCCCAAGCGACAGTGAGAGGCGACTGCCCATTTCCACCGAAGTAAGAGAGTCAAATCCGAGTGAGATAAATTCCTCGTCGCGTCTTATGGATTTCGGGTCGGGATGGTTCAGGACTTCGCCCGCGTATTGAATAATCACGTTAAGCATATAAGACAGTCTTTCTGCCTCAGGCATGTCAGCGAGTTGCAGTGAGAGAGCCGGGGAGCTCTGGGATGTTGATCGACGCGGTAGCACCTCCGTGAGAAGTGAGGGGGAGTTTTGATCGCGTAGTGCTTCCAGATTCAAACGCGCCGGTATCAGTAACGGTGCGTGTTCGATGACGTCCGTGCCGACAACGGTGTCAAGGAATGCCAATCCTTGCGTGCGTGAGAGCGGATTTTGACCGGTGTCGATAATACGTTGGATATCGTCGTTGCCAAGTTGTTCCCCCATCTCCGAGCGTTCAGCCCACATTCCCCAGGCCATTGCTGATGCAGGCAAGCCGAGATGGCGTCGGTAATGCGCGAGGGCGTCCAGAAAAGCGTTGGCGGCGGCGTAGTTACCCTGTGCCTTTTGCGGAAGAATACTGACCGCGGAAGAGTAGAGTACGAATGCCGAAAGATCGTTATTCAGGGTGAGTTGGTGCAGGTTCCAGGCAGAAACGGCTTTTGATTGTAGAACACTGTCGACTTGCTCTGCCGTCATGTTGTCTAGCGTTGCGGTATCCACGGTACCGGCCGTGTGAATAATCGCCGTCAGCGGGTGCGTTTCGGGTATAGCGTTTAGCAATGATTCCACCGCCTTCGGGTCGGCCACATCGCAAGCGATGAGCGTAACCTGCGCGCCAAGCTCGGTAAGTTCTTCAAGCAATGCATCGGTTCCCGGCGCTTCTGCCCCACGCCGGTTCGCCAGCAGTAGATGGCGAACGCCGTGGCGCTCCACTAAATGTCTGGCGGCAGTCTTGCCAAGTGCGCCTGTGCCGCCCGTAATCAACACAGTGCCGTCCGGATTAAGGTTGCGGCAGACGCTTTCCTGCGGGTCAGTGTGATTATGAGCGGAAAGATCGCCGTCGGCAGCCGCTTTTCTCAAGCGTGGAGCGCGTATTTCTCCGGCGCGTAACGCGAGTTGCAGCGTATGGGGAAGCGCATCAATAGCCGTACTTATCAATGACCATGGCGTGCTTTCAATATCGTCAATATCGAGCAGGAAGAAGCGGCCAGGATACTCAAGCTGCGCTGTGCGGACTAAGCCCCAGATCGGAGATTGCGCGAGATGGGGGACGCCCTCATCTTCGCGGGTTGCTACCGCGCCTTGCGTCACCACAACCAGAGGCGTGTTGGTGGTTCGAGTGTCTTTCAACCATGCTTGCAGGGCGCTGAGCACATGGTGTGTCGGATTGTGATCGATAAAGGTATCGCCGTTGTCAGCTTTTGGTGCGATCAATATCGCCACATATTCCGGCTCGGGAACGAAGGACTCCAATGCATGATGAATATCCGCGTAGACAGCATGGGGAGATTTTTCCTTCGTGATATCGGATAAACAGGGCAGTCGTGTCTCCTGCTGAGTAATCCACAGAGGCTTGACCGAAGTCGTAGGAGACGCCATGGGTTCAACCTCACGCCAGAGCAGACGATAAAAAGGAGGTCGTTGTGGTGAGCGGTTCTGCTGTGCACTTGACGATTTCAATATCATTGAGTCAACGACGGCGACAGCACGCCCGGTATCATCGGCGAGTCGTAATGAATACTCACGGTAGCCCAAAGCGCTTGATGTGGAGGGTTTACGAACCAAGTGTCCCCTCAGATGTTGTACTTTCTTGGCGTAAGGCCGTATCCCGCTCAGGAAGAAAAGTAAACGGGGCTGATGGTTATCCGTCTCAACGTCTAGCTTTTCGATTAATGCCGCCTGCAGGCCCGCGTCTAATATGGTGGGATGCAGGATGAAATCCTCTCCCTGTTCGCCCTGGATCGGGGGCAGCGTCGCTTCGACATAGAGGTTGTCGTTATATTCCCAGACGTGGGTCAGCTGTTGAAAAGAGTCACCGAGCACGACGCCTTTTTCAGCAAGTTGTTCATACAAAGGGCTGAAATCAACCGGTTCGGCATTTGCTGGCGGCCAGTTTGGCGAATGTAAATCCGGCCATTCAGGCGTCGCTGTGTTATCTGGCACGAGGTGGCACGTCGCATAGCGTTGCCACGCAGGCGTCAGGTCTGAGGGTTGTGTGGGATCGGGAATATAGAAATAGGCCTCGGCCTGGCGTCCCCCACTTGCATCCTGTTCGCCGATTTGCAATTGGATGTGAGCGGGGGCTTGTCTCTCCAGCGGTAAAATCGTGTGCAGAGAGAGATCGTCCATGCGCTGGCAGCCGATCCGTTCCCCGATGAACAACATCAATTCGGCCGTCACAGTACCGGCGACGGCGGCGACATCGCCAACAACGTGTTCCAATAACCACGGCTGCTTCGCCGCATCCAGCTGACCGGTGAAAATCCAGCCTTGTTGATTAGCGAGACTGATACCCGCATGCAGGAACGGATGGTTAACCGTGAAGAGCCCACCGTCGAATGTCGCCTGTCCCTGTGGGGCTTGCAACCAATACCGGCGCTGCTGAAATGGATAAGTGGGCAGCGTGACGGGCGGAGCCGGGGGAAGTAATTTCGTCCAGTCCAGCGGTTGTCCCTGCGCGTACAACTGCGCCAATGCGGCGAAAAAGGGACGCGATTCTTCCCGATCCTTGCGCAAGGAAGCGACCCATACCACGGCGGAGAGCTGATCGGATGCTGTTGTTGCGGCAGAGGAACGCCCTAATGCCGTCAGTACGCCGTCGGGGCCGACTTCCAGCGAGACAACGGTATTGTGTGTCTGTAGCCATTGGATGGCGGCGTCGAAGCGCACCGCACGACGCGCCTGATTCGCCCAATATTCAGCGGAGCAGGCTTGTTCATTGGAAAGCTGCGTGCCGGTCACCGTGGAGACGATCGAAATAGCGGGCGCATGAAGTGTCAGTGTTGAAAGCATGCCGTGTAAATCATCGATGATGCTATCGATGTGGGGGGAATGAAATGCGTGGCTGGTTTTCAATCGGTGTGTGCGATAACCGCGATCGTGCCACTCTTCGGCGATGTTCAACACACTATTTGTGTCGCCCGATATCACGACAGAGGATGGTGTATTCACTGCGGCAACCGCGACGTGGTCTTCATGTCCCTCAAGCGACGTGGCGATGTCTGTTTCGCTGACTTCGATCGCCACCATGGTGCCGTCGGCGGCGATAGACTGCATCAGTCTCCCCCGAGTGGCGACAAAGGTCGCGGCATCAGCCAGATTGAATACGCCGGCGATATGGGCGGCGGCGATCTCGCCGATGGAGTGACCGACCATCACATCCGGAAGTACGCCAAGATGCATGACGGTCCGGCATAAGGCGACCTCGAAAGCGAAAAGAGCCGCCTGGGTAAAATCAGTTCGATGCAACAGCGCCGCGTCCGGGGTGTCCTTTTCTGCGAACATGACGGTTTTCAGCGGTTGGGGCAGCAAAGGGTCGATGTGATGACAGACTTCATCGAGCGTTCGGGCGAAGACGGGCGACAGGCGATACAATCCTTGCCCCATCGTTGGCCACTGGGCGCCTTGTCCAGTAAAGAGAAACGCGACGTTGCCCGACCGGGAGCGGATACCTTGAGCGATGCCGGGAGCGTAACGATTTTCGGCGAGCCCCTGGAGAGCGTCGAGGATGCCGTCGCAATTGTCGGCGGTTACCACGGCGCGGTAGTCAAAGTGAGTCCGGTGGGTGGCTAACGAGTAGGCGACAGCGCTAAGATCGGGGGCTTCCTCCCGGATAATCCACGACCGAAGTTGCCTGGCCTGTGCGCATAATCCTTCAGGTGAGGCCGCTGACAGCGGCAGCGAAATGCCCGGAACGGGAAACGTATTTTCAGTGTCTGCGGGCTCTGCTGAAAACGAAATAGGGGGCGCTTCTTCGAGAATAAGGTGCGCATTGGTGCCGGAAAATCCAAATGCCGAAATCGCTGCGCGTTTTGGTCGTTCGTTATCAGGCCAAGGGCGGGCGCTATTCAGCAACTTTATGTTGCCGCGCGACCAGTCGATTTTGGAGGACGGTGTCTCAGCATGCAGCGTTTTGGGGAGTTGCTTATTTTGGAGAGCCAAGACCATTTTTATGACACTGGCGACGCCAGCGGCGAGTTGCACGTGACCAATGTTGGATTTTAAAGATCCCAGCCACAGCGGTTGATCGTCGGTTCGATGTTTACCGTAAGTATTGAGCAGCGCGTGGGCTTCAATGGGATCGCCGAGCGAAGTCCCCGTGCCGTGAGCTTCGATGACATCAATCTCGGAGACGGTCAGCTCCGCATTATTCAGCGCTTGGCGAATGACCTGTTCCTGCGCGGAACTGCTGGGGGCGGTTAGCCCGTTGCTAGCGCCATCCTGGTTGAGCGCGCTCCCTCGAATCACGGCCAGAACGGTATGATTTGATTTCACCGCATCAGAAAGCCTTTCCAGCAAAATGAGGCCGGCCCCTTCGGAAAAGCCGGTTCCATCCGCTGCGTCGGAGAAGGCTTTACACCTTCCGTCTGCGGCGAGTCCGCCCTGACGCGTGAATTCGGCAAAAACATCCGGCGAAGCCATAATCGTCGCGCCGCCGGCGATGGCAAGTGAACACTCCCTGTTTCTTAGGGAATTAATGGCTTGATGAATGGCTGTAAGAGAGGCGGAACAGGCCGTATCCAATGTGATCGCCGGACCGTTTAATCCCAGTACGTAAGCAATACGACCTGAACTGATGCTGCTCAGGCTGCCCTGTAAACGATAGCCGTCGGCGGCTGGGTTGCGTCGTTCAATATCACTGACATAGCCATTATGTGTTGTGCCGATGAAAACGCCGGTCTGGCTGTTTTTCAGTGTGGCGGGAACGATGCCAGCGCGTTCCAGAATTTCCCAACTGATTTCGAGTAATACTCGCTGCTGAGGATCCATCGCCAGAGCCTCACGGTCAGATATCTTAAAGAAACTTGCGTCAAAACCGCCCGCGTCAGTCAGAAATCCCCCCTTCCAGTTCTTCGCAATGTCCTTGAGGTTGGGCGTCTGCGCAAACAGCGCATCAATATCCCATCCCCGATCGGTGGGGAAA
The DNA here is from genome assembly GCF_003515985.1 of Lonsdalea britannica. Lineage (GTDB taxonomy): Bacteria > Pseudomonadota > Gammaproteobacteria > Enterobacterales > Enterobacteriaceae > Lonsdalea > Lonsdalea britannica. The sequence goes on from NZ_CP023009.1 coordinate 1,943,556, forward strand.
GGGCCAATGGTTTCCTTGCCATCGGATAATTGTTGCCATAGCTGTTCAGGCGAGTGGATGCCGCCGGGAAGACGGCAGCCCATAGCAATAATGGCGATCGGCTCATGCGCAACCTGGGTTAAATACTGATTTTGCTGTTTCAACTGTTTGTTGAGCAATAGACTTTGGCGTAACGCTTCAACAAGACGTGGCTCTGTAGCGTCTTCACCGTTTGCTGTTGGGGCAGTATTTTTCGTAATGCTGTTGTCAGATCGGTACATCATGACATTTCTTCCTTGGTTGACATGGCGTTAGACAATTCAGACTTAGACCCTATTGGGGTGGACTGAAGATGTTTCCGTTCCTTGTTCATGAGTGCTAAGGCGTTTCAGCCAGCATCGCCTAAATGAGAAATAAGGCGTGGCAGCAATAAGTTGTCGAGAATCTCATGGGCTTTCTTTCACTCTTGCGTCCTGCGATAAAGCATCACGCTCGTCGTGCAGCGTTCAGCCGCGTTGCAATATTCAGACTGCGCAGTGGGATAAAACGGAGGCCAGTACGGTTTTCAGGCGTTAACACGAAATGATGGTCAGGCGTCTTGCGCTGATGCATCACCGGGTGCATTTCAGTGCACCGATGTGCCGGGCTCCTGATGAGCATCGGTTCTACCAACATTGTCGATATTGCTGAGGTCTGGCAATTTTCACTTTAACCGGATAGCCCCAATTTATGACTGTGGCGCGTTAAGTCCATGAGAGGGCGGGGAGTCAGCCATCGTCTATTTTCTGTAAATCCTCTATCAACTTGCTGACTCCTGTCTTCATTCAAGACGCCTATCTAAGGGACTCTTTCCCTGGCATAGGCGTATCGGTGCCGCTCTGATAACAATGGATGAGCGTTAAGCTCAATCTCACTTCGACGCAAAATATGAGTTTCGCCGTTCACTTAAGCTTGAGTTGATACGGTTATGTACTTTATTGCCTGATTTTTGAGTTGTTCGTATTGATTCGATAACTTCCGCCTGCTGATTTTTCCCATAGTCGCTAGCGCGATGTCTTGAACGAAAAGATATTCAGAAGGCTGTTTATAGTTGGCAATGTGATGAGATAAAAATTCTGATAAATTTTCGGCGCTAGGAGTGTTATCTGATGCTGTTTGAACCAATGCAATAATACGTTCACCTGAAAAAGTATCGGGAACACTAAAGGCGACGGCGGCGAAGATATCCTGATGTTGAATAAGTGTTTGCTCAATTTCTACTGGATAAACAGGATATCCCTCAATTTTGATTTGTTCCTTTCTCCTGCCAATAAAAATCAAATGACCATCTGGTGCTTGTTGAACAATATCTCCTGTTGCCAGCCATCGTTCGGATGGGAACCAGTCAATATCATGCCCATTCCAAATACCGACTGCTTTTGCAGGGGTAAGAATAAAAAGTTCTCCCTTCCCCTCTGATGAGGTGCTTTCGATTCGAAATTTAACGGAGGGGAGGGCCCAGCCAATAGAGGGCTCATTGAATGCACAAAGGTCGTGATGATACATCACCGGCCCACCGAGTTCCGTTTGTCCATACGAGCTTTGTAATCGAGAACCAAAACATGAAAGAAAGCGTTGGCTGAGTTCGGTCCCACATACGTCGCCACCCACGACGCAAACAGTGTCGCTAAGGTTCAGTGGGGCATTCTGTTTTTCCGCTACGTTGATCACTGCCTGAAAGTTTGACGGTGTTCCGGCTATCCATGCGATATTTTTCTTTTTTAATAGTTCGACCAACTCATTGATGTTGGATTCCGGAAGCAATAATACCGTATAGCCTTTTTGAATCGCCGCTAGCGTAATCAGTATGCTCCACGGACTAGCTAGGTCTACCAAACTAACAATGACATTTTTTTTGTTGTTTGTTTTTTTTAAAGTGGGATTTATTGTCGCTTGGGTTAAATTAAGTGCATCGACCAATGTCTGTTGTGAATAGACGATTCCTTTGGGTTGTCCTGTCGTACCCGAAGTATAAAATAGGGATGCGATTTCGTCAGTATGTCGGTCGTCAGCATCATCGGGGACGACATTTGAAATGACGTTATCCCAAGAGCGAGTATGATGATTTTCATCGCTGTGACTGAGGTCAATAATCCATTTCTTTTCAATGGTAGGGCATGACTCAATCTCTTTATCCATTTCATGAAATCGAATGGCATCGCCAATATAGAGGCGAGAAGAACTATGTTGTATCAATTTCTTTGCTTCGTTAGCCGATATTTTTAAGTTTATAGGAACGAAAATGGCGCCAATTTTCAAGCAAGCATAATAAGTGGCAAGTAACTCAATTTTGTTACCGACATGGATAGAAATACGATCGCCTTTTTTAATGCCGTCCTGCTTTAAGCCCGCCGCTACCTTTTCACTCAAATCCAACAGCTCGGTAAAAATTATATTTTTATTATTTTGTATCACTACTGTTTCGGTGGGGTGTAAAGTGGCAAGTTTTCTAAAAGATGTAAAGACGTCCATAATACACTTCCTATGGTTACCCTAAAAAATGATGAGTGAACAAGTTTTTAAATCAGTGATAGAAAAAACATCCATTCTTTTATAAACGAAAAATCTTGAAGGATAAAAAGGAAAATAATCATCTTTATCATTCCTTTTCGCTATAATTGTTTCTGTATTCTTTTAAGGTTTTTTCTATTAAGCTGTGATTCAGGGCTTGATGGTGCTTAATGTTAATTAATTCAATGTTTGCTTTATTCGTCAGGAAGTTAAGTTATCCTATCTAATTGATTAATAACACACTACTTCATTTAGGTTTCAAATGTGATGGGAAGTTATTCTTTGGGGTCTAGGTGCTTCTGTCTTGTTGGCTTTATCAGTTATTTAATTGACGGTAAGTAAAAGAATCATAATCACCGTCAATGTTTATCTTTACGAGAGAATACTTTTAAAAAAGCATGATGGTGTATCAAAAATACCGATAGATATGTTTAAAGTTACTCATATTGATGATAATAGCTACTTGAAGTATGAACGATTCCGATTTTACGAATAGAAAGGGGCTTTGTTGAATAAATCGAACTTTTGGCCGTAATCAGGATCAGATCACCACACTCCTGATCCTGCAGCGATATCACGTGGCAAAACAAAAGTTCAAAATCACCAACTGGGCTACCTACAACAAGACGCTCATCAATCGGGGCTCACTGACATTCTGGCTTGATGAGTCGGCCATTCAGACCTGGTATGACGAGCCCAACACGTCTTCACGTGGTCGTCCTCAACGTTATTCTGAGCTCGCTATTTCTACCGTACTCATGCTCAAACGCGTTTTTCGCCTCACGCTGCGCGCCGCGCAGGGATTTATTGACTCCATTTTTACCCTGATGAAGCTCCCGCTCAGGTGCCCGGATTATTCCTGCGTCAGCTGGCGGGCTAGGTCCGTCAACATCCCGTTTAAAACCCCCACGCGCGGCGAAATTGCCCACCTGGTTATCGACTCCACCGGATTAAAAGTCTTCGGCGAAGGGGAGTGGAAGGTGAAAAAACACGGTCAGGGAAAGCGCCGCGTCTGGCGGAAACTGCACCTTGCTGTGGACGCCGGTACTCATGAGGTTATCTGCGCTGACCTGTCTCTGAATAATGTGACTGACGCAGAGGCATTCCCGGGACTTATTCGTCAGACCCATCGGAAAGTTAAGGTCGCTTCTGCCGATGGTGCTTATGACACAAAACTTTGCCATGACGAGCTGCGGCGAAAAAAAATCAAGGCGCTTATCCCGCCACGAACCCGGGCAGGTTACTGGCCGGCGGAGTATGCGGACAGAAATCAGGCGGTGGCGAGGCAGAGGCTTACCGGGAGCAATGCTTACTGGAAATGGAACACGGCTTATAACCGTCGGTCGGTGGCCGAAACGGCGATGTACCGGGTTAAACAACTGTTCGGTGGGCACCTGACGCTGCGAGACTACGATGCGCAGGTTGGTGAGGCTATGGCCATGATCCGAGCCTTAAACAAAATGACGCATGCAGGGATGCCAGAAAGTGTGCGGATTGCCTGAGGAGGTCAGTGACGGGAGGCGCTTTTATCAAAATCCGATTTATTCAACAAAGCCTCGTGATATATAAAATTTTTTTCATAATATCATGATCTTTTCTGCTAGGAAATTGGGTAACTCGGCTTCGATTCATAAGAAGGCTTTGGCAGAATGCTCAGGTGCTAAAAGATACTCGAATGGTTTTATGACAACGCTCCTGACGGATTTTCTATCACATAGAAAGTCCGTCAGGAGCCAACAAGCGCAGCGCGTTAGCCAGCCGCATAACTCCGCGCATAAATATACGGCGCGACGTAATTCTCGCGGTTGACGTCCAGATAATCCGACCACCACTGCATCATTTCGATTCTGGCTTCCAGATGCTCCGCTTTATGTACGTAAGCCGCCCGCACGCCGTTGCGCTCTTTGTGGCTCATCTGCCGCTCGATGGCGTCCTTTGACCAGCGTCCGGATTCATTCAGGGCGCTACAGGCCATGGTTCTGAAACCGTGGCCGCAGATTTCGGTTTTGGTGTCGTAGCCAATCACGCGCAGCGCCTTGTTGATGGTGTTTTCACTCATCGGCTTGTTCAGGGTATGCGCGCCCGGAAAGACGAAGACCGATTCGCCGGAAATCGCGTGAATCTGTTGCAGTAGGGCGACCGCCTGCCGCGACAGCGGCACCAGATGTTCATCCTTCATCTTCGCGCCACGCTCTGAGAACCTCACGCCGTTTACTGCTTCGCGCTGGGCGGGTACGCTCCAGATATGTGCTTTCAGGTTGAATTCATCCCAGCGGGCAAAACGCAGCTCACTGGAGCGCAGGAAAACATGCAGATTGAGTTCCAGCGCCAGACGGGTGAGCATCCGGCCTTTGTAGCTCTCTATCTTCTCTAGCAGTTCCGGCAGACGTTTCAGCGGCAGGGCGGGGTGATGTTGGGTCACGACCGGGGTCACGACGCCATCCAGATCGTAAGCCGGATTATATTTAATCACGCCCTGCTGTACGGCGTGGCGCATGATTTTGGTCAGATGCTGGCGCACCCGTCCGGCAACGTCATGCACCCCTTTGTCGTCAATCGCCTTAACCAACTGCGCCAGATGGCGGGTTTCAACCTGCGCGATATCCATCGCACCGATCGCGGGGAAAACGTAGCATTTCAGGCAGGTGAGGATCTTATCGGCGTGAGCGTCCGACCAGAGCTTAAGGCTGCTGGTGTGCCACGTCATTGCGACATACTGAAAGGTACGGGATTCATCAACGGCGGCGTTATCCGTTTTGCGCATCAGGGCAGGGCAGCGGCCGGACGCCAGCAGCTTACGTGCCGCATCGCGCTTTTCACGGGCTTCCGCCAGCATAGTTTGCGGGTAGGGGCCAAAAGCCAGACGGTTTTCTTTACCGCCGAGGCGATAGCGGAAATACCATAACTTAGCGCCGCTGGTGGATACCGTCAGGTACAGACCTTGCGAGTCAGTGAGCTTATAAGATTTTGTGAGAGGTTTTGCTGCGCGGATTTTACTGTCATTCAGGGCCATGTGAGGGTCTCCTTCGTTCATCGAACTGAACGACCCGCAATCTGACCCCAAATTTTCCGGATACGAAGGGATAAATCAAAATGCATCGGGAAAGATTTTTACGCCAACTTATTGAATTACATACACATGGGGATTTATAAGGAGGCATAAAAAAGGAAAGGTGGTGCCCGGACTCGGAATCGAACCAAGGACACGGGGATTTTCAATCCCCTGCTCTACCGACTGAGCTATCCGGGCAACGGGGCGCATTAAACCGTATATCACCGGAGCCGTCAACGGGTTTCTGCCTCGCGGCGGCTGCTTGCTCTATTTTCAAACAATACCGTCATATCCTTGTATAGAAGCCCTGCTGGCCACACGTGGAAGGCACCCTTGGATTTGCATGACTTATGCCGCCGGGGCTTTCTTGAATTTGGTAAAAAATAGTGCGATTATCGTCCGGTTTTTTAACTTTCCTTTCATTTGTGATTATCGAGGGTCGTTGATATGTCGGACTCATTGCTTTTGGTGCGGACGCTTAGCGCCATGACTTTGATGACGTCCCGGGACTCCGATCACACTGCTGTAGCGCTTTCTTTCCCCAGATTATCTCCCTTCATTATGCGGTGAGGCGTGTCGACGCTCACTGTTAGGCATGATTAAAAATAGAGTTATCGCTCTGATTTTACTGATGTCTATCGGATGGAGCGGCTCTCCGTTTTCCCTTTGTTCCGGCAGTTTTCCACATGAGTCATACACTTGAAGGTATTGGCTGGCGGAATACGACCGGCAACGGCTGGGCGCGTCATCCCTGCGCAGTGTCTTTCAGGCACGTATACTCATCCTTGATCGTTTGGGTTTGTTACATGAAACAGTTAAAAATTGCGGCTAATTCAGCGGTTGCCGCCCGTTTAAGCACTGAACGACCGGTAGTGGCCCTGAGTCAAACCGATTTTACGGATATCGCTGCGGTAGTTGTCTCAGCAGAAGAAGCTCACAGCGGCATTTTGTCTGTGTTACATCTCACGGGCTTCTCTATTCCGGCCTTTGTGCTGCGTAGGCCGGAAGAGGGTAGTCTCGAAATGCTGCCTCCGGGCAGTGAGTGGTTGATCCTGGACGACGCGGGCGAGCATATAGCGCAGTTGGAGCAGGCGGCTCGTGCTTACGAAGATGCGCTGTTGCCGCCGTTTTTTGACACGCTGACACAGTATATCGAGATGGGAACCACCACCTTTGCGTGTCCGGGGCATCAAGGCGGGCAGTTTTTCCGTAAGCATCCTGCCGGGCGTCAGTTCTATGAGTTTTATGGTGAAACCCTGTTTCGTTCGGATATCTGTAACGCCGATGTGAAGCTGGGCGACTTGCTGATCCACGAAGGCGCCGCGAAAAAGGCCCAGAAATTCGCAGCCAAAGTCTTCAATGCGGACAAAACCTACTTTGTACTGAACGGTACCTCGGCGGCGAACAAAGTCGTTACCAATGCGCTGCTGACGCGGGGCGATCTGGTGCTGTTCGATCGTAATAATCACAAGTCCAACCATCATGGCGCGCTGATTCAGGCGGGCGCAACGCCGGTGTATCTCGAAACCGCGCGAAACCCGTTCGGCTTGATAGGCGGCATCGACGCACACTGTTTTGACGAGACTTATCTGCGTGAACAGGTCAGGGCGGTAGACCCTGCGCGCGCGGAGCTACCGCGGCCATTTCGTCTGGCGGTGATCCAGCTCGGCACCTATGACGGCACCATCTATAACGCGCGTCAGGTGGTGGACAGCATCGGTCATCTATGCGACTACATCCTGTTTGACTCCGCCTGGGTTGGCTACGAACAGTTTATCCCGATGATGGAACAGTGCTCGCCGCTGTTGCTCGAACTCAATGAGAACGATCCGGGGATCTTCGTTACGCAGTCGGTGCATAAGCAACAGGCCGGATTCTCTCAGACGTCCCAGATCCACAAAAAAGACACGCACATCAAGGGCCAGAAACGCTTTTGCAACCATAAGCGTCTCAACAATGCCTTTATGCTGCATGCTTCGACGAGCCCGTTCTATCCACTTTTCGCCGCGCTGGATGTCAACGCCAAGATGCATGAAGGCGCAAGCGGCCGCCGTCTGTGGCAGGAGTGCGTGAAGCTGGGGATTGAAACCCGCAAACAGCTGCTTGACGTCTGTTCCATGATTGCGCCTTTTGTCCCAACCTCGGTAGGCGGCATTCCCTGGCAGGATCACGATACAGAGGCGATGGCGCAGGATGTCCGCTTCTTCCACTTTGAGCCGGGAGAACGCTGGCATGCCTTCGAGGGATACGCGCAGGATCAGTATTTTGTCGACCCCTGTAAACTGCTGCTGACTACGCCGGGTATTGACGCGGAAACCGGTGAGTACACGCCGTTTGGTATACCGGCCACGATTCTGGCCAACTATCTGCGTGAGCACGGCATCATCCCGGAAAAATGCGATCTGAATACGATTCTGTTCCTGCTGACCCCGGCGGAAGATAGCCTCAAGATGCAGCATCTGGTACAGGCGCTGGTGCGTTTTGAACAGTTGATCGAGCATGACGCCCCGCTGAGCGACGTTCTGCCGAGCCTGTATCATAAGCATCGTCAGCGTTATGAAGGGTATACGCTGCGTCGGCTGTGTCAGGAAATGCATGATTTCTACGCGTGTCATGACGTGAAACGTCTGCAGAAAGCGATGTTCCGTCAGGCGCAGTTCCCGGCGGCGGTGATGTTGCCGCAGGAGGCGCACAGTTGTTTCATTCGTGGCGAGATCGAGCTGATTGCGCTGGATGAGGCTGAAGGGCGTATCGCGGCTGAGGGCGCGCTGCCGTATCCGCCGGGCGTGCTATGTGTGGTACCGGGAGAAGTGTGGGGTGGGGCGGTACTGCGTTATTTCCTGGCGCTGGAGGCCGGTCTGAATCTGATGCCGGGCTTTGCGCCGGAGTTGCAGGGCGTCTATGCGGAGACGGAAGAAGATGGGCGTAAACGGTTATACGCCTATGTGGTGTCGAACTAGGAACCGGATGAACCGGGGCGAAAGCCCCGGTGATAGGCAGTCAGGAAGCGTTACTGTTCGCTTGAAGTTTCCTGCGTCTGCTCATGCTCCTGTTTGACCAGATTCGCATCCTGCTTTTGACGGCGCAGGCTGTACCAGCCCATCGTCAGCATGATGGCAAGCAGCGGCAGCGTAGAGATGGTGTAGGTGCCGTTGGGGTAATCGAACGCCATCAGTACCAGTACAGACAGCAGGAATCCGAGCGTCAGCCAAGAGGTGACCGGCGCGCCGGGCATTCTGAAGCTGATTGGTTTGGCTTTCCCTGCTTTAATCGCCTGACGCAGCTTCATCTGACAGACGATGATAAAGCCCCAGGAGCTGATGATACCGAGCGAAGCGATATTCAAGACGATCTCAAACACCTGCGATGGCACGATGTAGTTCAGGAACACGCCGATGGCGTGGATGCCGACGGTGACCAAAATACCGGCGTAAGGTACGGACTGCGCGCTCATTTTGGACATGAATTTCGGCGCAGAGCCTCCCAGCGACAGCGAACGCAGAATACGTCCGGTGGAGTACAGCCCGGAGTTGAGGCTGGACAGCGCCGCTGACAGCACCACGATATTCATGATGGTGCCGATGTAGGGAACGCCCAGCTTGCTGAAGAAGGTCACGAACGGGCTTTGCCCTGCCTGATAAGCATTCCACGGCAGCAGACATACCAGCAGAATCACCGAGCCGACGTAGAACAGACCCACGCGCCAGATCACGCTGTTGATCGCTTTAGGCAGCATTTTCTCGGGATCTTTACACTCACCGGCGGCAGTACCAATCAGCTCGACCCCAGCAAAGGCGAATATCACGCCCTGTATCAGCACCAGCGCTGGCAGCATACCGTGCGGGAAAAGCCCGCCATTATCGGTAATGAGATGGAAGCCGGTGCGATTGCCGTCGAGTTCAAGCCCGGTGCCGAGATAAATGGTCCCCACGATCAGGAACAGCGAAATCGCGATGACTTTGACGAGCGCGAACCAGAACTCGGCTTCCGCAAACCATTTCACCCCAATCATGTTCATGGTGGTGATGAGCCCCAGCGCGCTGAGGGCGAAGACCCACTGCGGCACGTCGGCAAATGTTCCCCAGTAATGCATGTAGAGCGCTACGGCGGTGATATCGACGATACCTGTCATTGCCCAGTTCAGAAAATACATCCAACCCGCGACGTATGAGGCTTTCTCTCCGAGAAACTCACGCGCATAGGAGACGAAGCTGCCGCTGGTAGGACGGTGCAGCACCAGTTCGCCCAGCGCGCGCAGAATGAAAAAGGAAAAAATACCGCAAGCCAGATAAACGAGAGCCAAAGAAGGGCCAGCCATCTGTAAACGAGCGCCCGCGCCTAAAAACAGGCCGGTACCGATAGAGCCGCCGATGGCGATCATCTGTACCTGTCGGTTACCCATGGTTTTGTGGTATCCCACTTCATGTGAATCGAGCCAGCGTCGCTTGGCCGCATGGCGTTCAGAGTCTTTGCTTTTATGCTGATTCATTACCCGTCCAGATCCCTTGTCTTATCATTCATAAGAAAGAAATGACATAGTATTTAATAAGTTAACCGTTAAAGTTCGGCCTTAGCATGCGCCGCCAGTCCCTAGCGGTATGCTGGGGCAGGAATTGAAAAACGTCTGCGATGCTACCTTTTCTTGGCATCCTAGGCAAAAACTGTCTGCGTTACTAACACATTAAATAGAGATAATAATCATGACTGATTATAAAAAATTAGTGAAATATAGGATGTTTTTGGGTTTTTTGTAGTGATTTTAGCTATTCCATAGTGAGAGCATAGCATTTGCTTATAAGCCGATTTCCTGCTGGTTCTGACGGTAAATTCGTCAGGGAGCCGGGTATATCTGTAGCACCATTAACCGTGACGAAAGCGGTGTGCCGCGATTTGACTCCTCAGAAACCGCATGGGAAGGCAACCTGCCGCAGAGAAGCCTCCGGCGGGGCCGGAGGCTCGTATCGCGTTATCAGCGACGATAGTTTCTCTGCGCCGAGTTCACCTTGTACAGATAGCGGCGAGACTCCTGAGAAGGGTGCCGCGTCGTCAGCGTCTGGTAGACATCGTTGGGAGACATGCCGTTAATGGCGCTCACCGCGGCGTCTTTGTCGCTGGAGAACACACGCAGCACGCTGCCAGCGCCGCCGTTATAGGCGGTGATAACGGCATAACGTTGTGACGTCGGGTTCTGGATACCCGCCAGATACACATTCTTCAGTATCGCCAGATAAGCCGCCCCGGTGTCGATATTGTTTTCCGGATCGAACAGATAGCTGCGGCTCGGCTGTCCCCATTTCCCTTTCATCTTGAAGACATCGCGTCCTGCGCTGTGCTGAACGACCTGCATCAGACCCAATGCGTCGGAATGGCTCACGGCGTAGGGGTTGAAGCTCGACTCGGTCTGCATGATCGCCAGGATCAAGGAAGGCTCGATGCCATAGCGATCTGCGGCTTTACGGACCAGCGGGAGATATTTGTGGGCACGCTTGTCCAGATGGTTAGGCACCAGCTGAATGGTGACGGTCCAGATCATGTGTACGCCTGAGGTACGGCGTTGCAGCTTGTTCTGGATCAGATAATCCGCAAAGCTGCTGGCGCGACCTTCCCAACGGATAGGCTCGCTGGTGTTGTCCAACACCTGGCCATACAGCAACGGCTCACGGCTAATCTGAATATCGTTGGCGTCGGAATACAGGTCGGTGTTACTGGCATCATCGCCCATCAACAGCGTCGTGACGATAGCCTGACGGAGGCTGGTTTCGTAGTTGGTCGGGTTGATGGTTTCGATTGTGATCGTACCGGCATCGAAGTTGACGTGGCTACGAGTCAGGTATTGGTCGGAATACTTAACGTAGTCCTTGGGGCCGGCGATCAACACTTCGTTGATGCCCCAGATGTTTTCGATGTTATTGGCGAATTGCCCCATCAAAATATCAAAGGCGTTGGTGTCTTTGATATAGGCTTCGGCATCCTCGCTGCCTTTGTTGCTGGAACAAGAGATCAGCAGCGGAGCGATGCACAGCAAAGCTAGCAGTTTCTTCATCATATCAGGCCGTGTCGGGAGCGTGAGTGATCAGGGCCGTCTGGCCCCTGTACGATTACTGATCTTCCGGCGTGTAGCCGTCGATGTGCACATCCTTGCCTTCAAAGAGGAACTTTCTCATTTCTTCTTCCAGCAGCTTACGGTCTTCCACATTCATCATGCTGAGCTTTTTCTCGTTGATCAGCATCGTCTGCTTGGTTTGCCACTGGCCCCAGGCTTCCTTGGAGATTTCGTTATAAATGCGTTTTCCCAGCTCGCCTGGATACAGCTGAAAATCCTGACCTTCGGCCTCACGTTGTAAAAAAGTACAAAAAATCGTTCTGCTCATGCTTATTCCTCGTTATTGGGCGCGCAGACGTCGACGAAGACGGATTGCGACTGAGCCAACTGTTGCAGCAGGCGTTCTACCGGGGCCGCGAGCCCCACAGATGGCGGCTGGGCTAAGTTATACCAGAGACCGGCGCCTTCATCCATGCAGGCACTCTGGCTGGACATATCCAGCAACAGAGGGACGATATCCAGATGAAAGTGGCTGAAGGTATGTCGGAACGCGATACCTTGCTGCAGTCCGCTTTGCGACATCCCCCGCTGTTGCAGCCAGGCATGTGCTTCCTCTTGAGTAGCGAACTGGGGAAAACAGAATAATCCGCCCCACAGTCCTACGGCCGGACGCTGCTCCAGCCAGACGCGCTGTTGCTGCCGGACCATCACAAACCAGGCGCTTTTCTCCGGAATCGTCTGTTTGGGTTTCTTGCCCGGATAATCCGCCCAGTTGTGGTTAGCGTAGGCGATACACTGGGTGTTGAGCGGACAAAGTTCACATTTGGGGCGGCTGCGAGTACAGATCATCGCGCCCAAATCCATCATAGCCTGATTAAACGCGCCCACGCCTTCTGCTGGCGTAACGGTTTCGCTGATATTCCACAGGCGATTCTCCACCTCTTTTTTACCCGGCCAGCCGGAGACGGCGCAGCAGCGTGCGAGCACGCGCTTCACGTTGCCATCCAGAATCGGGTAGTGCTGGCCCTGAGCCAGAGACAGGATCGCGCCTGCGGTGGAACGGCCAATGCCCGGCAGCGCGACGATATCGTCGAATGTGGTGGGGAATACGCCGCCGTGCTGTTCCGTGATGACCTGTGCTGCTTTGTGCAGGTTTCGTGCCCGGGCATAGTAGCCAAGCCCGGTCCAGAGGTGCAGAACCTCATCCAGCGGCGCGGCGGCCAGAGCGCGTACGTCGGGGAAGCGGGCGATAAAACGCTGAAAGTAGGGGATAACAGTGGCGACCTGCGTCTGTTGCAGCATGACTTCGGACAGCCAGACCTGATAGGCCGTTTTATCTAGTTGCCAGGGCAGCGTTTTACGTCCGAAACGTTCGTACCACGCCAGCACCTGTTGCGCGAACTGTTGCGCTTGTATCATAAGGAAGGATCGCTATCTGGCAGGTGAAAATTGAAAGCGATTCCAGCACAGTGTGAATGTGCTGTAAACCCGAAGTTTCCTGAACGTGTTGCTTCTGCGCATCTCGTGCGCCGTGGTGTTTATGTTGTGACAAATCCGCTGGCTGGCGTGGTCGACCAAGTACTTTCCAATGCACTAAAGCGCTGCGCCTGATTTTTCGATATGAGCGTACGGGGTTGGTAGGGAGTAAGCCGTGGCCGCAGGGGCGCGACCACGGGCTTGGGCCATTAACGCACGTTGCAGGCGAACGTGGGGCGAAAGGCGCTGACCAGATAGACTTTATCCGTCAGCATTTCGAAGCGGATGACCTCATTCTTACTATAAGGCGTGGCATTGTCGGGCGCGGTATCGGCCAAATTCTTAAACATGTTGGTGTTTTTCATAATGAGATAATTGCCATTCCAGCTGTAATCGAACGTGAGTGTACGTTCTAAAACATCCGCAGATTTGTCTACATCAATATAGATGCCGTGTAAGGCCATCGAACCTTTTCCTCTGGCCCCTAAATAGAAATTGATGATATAGCTTTTAACAATCGAATCCTGCCCATTTTTAATGGTGGAACTTATTTCTCCCCGACACATTAATGGTTTTTTGTAAACGTGGTAATAGTAATATAACGATGACAGAGTGACTACCAAGAGCAATATAGTCACCACTGTGATAGTCAAAGGAGTTCTAATTGTTGATGAAGACATGCGTTGAGCACCTTTTCCCTTTTTTTTTACAGGAAATAACAATAATTTCTTCTCTGGTCGCAATTTTAGGTATGATTATTTTTCTGGAAAAATAGTAAAGGTCGACATTATTTTTACAGAGATAATGATACTTTTCCGGAAAACCTTCGCTGATCGTGTCATCATCCAGATAAAAAAACTGGCAGTTTACTATCTTAGCGTCTCTAAAAATTTCTCTGTATGGGAAGTCTGTCGATAAGATAAACCTAAAAAATAAAAGTAAGACCAGAGCAGTCCCGCCTACCACAAAGAAAAGTGGCTTTCTGTATTTTATTCGCTGAACGTCAGTGTGTTGAGGCGAAACTTCCACAACGGCGCTTTGCTGTGAGTCGTCACATGTCACCTCAATATCTAGCGTATTAAACATAATGCCGACTTTAGGTACTGTCATCAGTAGCTCGGCCAGATCATATTCACGCAGAGATTTTCTCAATAAAGAAATATAGTTGTTTAAGTTGTTCATGGAAGGTGCCAGAGCGTTTTTCTCCAGAACCTCCGTAAGCAGGTACTCTTTACTTAATGTCACTCCTGGATTAATAAGCAGCATTTTTAGAAGCTTTGCCACAGGTAGACTCAGAGATATGGCCTCTTCTGAGCGATTTACCCATGCTAAAGAGTTGTCTTTTTCTGTATAGACAACCGACTTATTAATTAAATAAACCATTTATAGATGCTCTATGGAGACATGAATTATAAAAAAGTCGATATGGTGAGGTGAAAAACAAAAAATCAGTCTAAAAATTTACCTGTTTATTGTCAAAGCGTATTTTTATCTACGGCAATGTCTATAACCCATGGCAGTAAATGTCTGCGCTTCCTTAGGGCTGGGTTTATAGCACATTAAAAAGATAAAAATAAATAAGTAACTTCCTATACTAGTGTGGGATGAATATATATAAATGTAAATCTATGTGGATTTGACCCCACTTTTTCTAATCAGACGATCTATTTATTCCCTGAGGCGCTATCGCCAAAATTATTCACACCGTAAAAAACGTAAACACAATGCTTTATCAGAATAAAAACCTATTAATTGTTAAATCACAAGAATAAAATCTAAATAAATATATACAAATCAATATAATTGTCTTGTGTTTTGGGCTGTGGTTAGATCGCCGCTCGTTCAACGCATGACGGTTTCATGGGATCTTTACATGCTGGATTGGCGTGGGAAAAGGCGAGATGGTGATGATGAATGCGCTGTCGCTGAACCACTCGATGAAAGATCCTGACATCAATGCATTGACCGGTCAGGGCGTACTTTTTGGCTGCCGCCAACAAGCACGTTTTCATCTATTGAATTAAATCGGGAATGAAAATGAAATTATCCAAAATTGCTTTGGCTACGATGATTGCTGTTACCTCTCTCACTGTCGTCAATGTGCAGGCAGCGGATAGCCACAATGGAAATGTGACCTTCAAAGGGAAAATTATTGATACGCCGTGCTCTGTCTCTCAGGATGATTTGGCTCAGACGATTGAGTTCGGTGAAATCAGCAAAACCGTGCTGAATAACGGTGGAACGTCGGTGATTAAACCTTTCGATATTACTTTAAGAGATTGTTCCATCGAAACTTCGACAACAGCAAATGTTGTATTCTCAGGAGGAACTGCTGCCGGCACAGATAATAAACTGCTGGCGCTGAATGGCGGTGCTAGCGGCGCTGGTATTGCGATTCAATACTCTGGTGAAAAAGTATCGTTTGACGGCACTACTGCCGCGGTGAGCAATTATAACCTGGTCAATGGCGATAATACGTTATCGTTCACTTCCTTTGTGCAGAAATTACCGTCTGTGACGGATGTGACGACCGGTAATTTTGAAAGTACGGCCAACTTCGTGATTTCCTACCAGTAAAATGAAACTATGGGAAAGGATTCCCTTTTAATATACATAAAGTAAACATTAGGAAAAGCATGTATTGTCAGCAGAATAAAGGCATGTGTACGGGATTATCCTTATTGAATTATGTCCATATTAAAATATGGCGCGCTAATAACAAAATAAAGTCGGCTGCAAGGAGTATTAGTCCATTGTGCGCCGTGGATATTAAAGAGGGGCGCGCTATAGGATATTTCCCCTTGTCGTAGAGTAATAGGTGGAAATAAATAATACGTGGTGATTGTCTGGCTAAAAATAATTCCTGTGAATTTACGAGGGAGTGCTCTATGGCCGTGATGTGTATTTATGAACCTATTGCAATATGGAATCGCGATCTGTTTCTTGGATGATATTAAGTGAATCCTTGATGGTCGGCGTGACTCTTTTATTTGGCGGTGTTTGCATCTGTTTTTTATGTCGTCGTCAGAAATGAAATTCAGAGATGCGGTGACGTGGGGAGTGTAATGATCTCTTATTTACCCCTTTTTCTTTCCTGAACAATGTTAACAATACACTGGTAACTATTGATGACGAATACGCAGGAAAAGAGAGTTATAAATAAACTGAATAGCACCTGTCGATACGGTCTGTTCATGGTTTGTTTTTTCTCCAATAATGCAAAAGCGACGGAATTCAATGCCAGCGTATTGGATATTGATGAACGTAATGAGATTGATCTAAGCCGCTTCGCTGATTCGGACTACGTCATTCCCGGCGACTATATGCTGACGATTAAGGTCAATAGCAAAATGATTGACCAGCGAAGAGTCAGCTACCTTGCGTCGGGCCCGGACGGTCGTCAATCACGCCTGTGTCTGGATGCGGAGACAGTCGGCAAACTGGCGCTAAAGCCGGAGGCCGCGGAGAACATTACGTGGTGGAATAACGGCCAGTGCGCGGATGTCTCTACCCTCAACGGAGTGAATGTTTCCAACCAGATTGGGATGGGAGAACTGAATATCTCCATCCCTCAGGCGTGGATGAAATACAGCAACAAAAATTGGACGCCGCCGGAGCAGTGGGACCCCGGTATCAACGGCGTCATGCTGGACTACAACCTGGTGGGCAACGTGCGTCGAGGCACCGGTAATGGCAGCTCCGCCCGTTATCTCAGCAGCTACGGCACGGCGGGGTTTAATCTCGGGGCATGGCGCTATCGTGCCGACTACCGGTATTACATGAATGCCGCGCGAGACAATCATCGTAAAGAGTTCTCCTGGGATCAGTTCTATGCCTTTCGACCGCTGCCGTTTATGTCGGCCGATGTCAGGCTGGGCGAGATGTATCTCAACACCAACCTCTTCGATAGCTTTCGGTTTATCGGCGCCAGTCTGATCAGCAATGAAAACATGCTACCGCCCTCGCTGCGTGGCTATGCGCCGGAGATTCGCGGCGTGGCCCGCTCCAATGCGACGGTCACCGTGATGCAAAACGGGCGCGTGATTCATGAAATCACCGTACCCGCGGGGCCGTTCTCTCTTCAGGATCTGAACAGTGGCGTGACCGGAACGCTGGACGTGCGAATCACGGAAGAAGACGGCTCCGTGACGACGTTCAAAACCGAAGCCGCCAGCCTCCCTTATCTGACTCGGCCGGGGCAAATCCAATACAAGCTGTCGGCCGGCCGCCCGTCGGACAGTCAGCGCCACCAGGAAAATTTGACGTTTTCCTCCAGCGAGTTTTCCTGGGGGATGAGCAATGCCTGGTCGTTATATGGCGGTACCACGTTGTCCAACGGCTATCAGTCCGGGTCTGTGGGATTGGGGCGAAACCTGTACCTGCTGGGGGCGGTGTCGGCGGATATCACCCAGTCTCGCGCCAGTTTGCCGAATATCCCGTTGCAGAATGGGCGCTCCTTTTCTGTGAACTGGTCGAAGCGCTTCGACTCCATCGACGGACAGGTGAACTTCGCCGGATACCGTTTCTCTGAAAAGACCTTCATGGGGATGTCTCAGTATCTCTATGCGTTGAATAACAACGGAAGCGACTATCACAACGAAAAAGAGCGTTACGTCATTACCTTATCGAAAAATTTCGATAGCGAAAGGCAGTGGTTGAACGGCCTGTCTACGTATCTGAGTTACACCCAGCAAACCTTCTGGAATGAGCGGCAGCAGCACCGTTACGGCATCTCCCTGAACACCTATCTCGATTTGGGGCCGCTTAAAGGGGTCTCCGCCGGAGTCTCTGCGTGGCGCTCGCTCTACAACGCGAATACCGACGATAGCATCTATCTCAATCTCTCCATCCCGCTGCGCGACCGGGAACGCGTCGGATACGGCTTAGGCAGCTATGGCGGGAAGATGACCCAAACGCTGACCTACAGCAATCAGCAGGATCAAAACCGAAGCTGGAATTTGAGCACGCGCTACGACGCCGCCAGCAAAGGCTACGTCAGCGGGACCTACAACTACGCCGCGTCGGCAACCAACGCCAGCATGGGGCTGTCCTGGCAGCAAGACGGTTACACCTACGTTAACGGCTCCCTGCGCGGGGGGATCACGGCGACGCGTCATGGCGTCGCCGCCCATCAGAAGGGGGTTAACGGCGGAACGCGTGTGATGGTGGACGCCAATGGCGTGCCGGGCGTGCCGTTCTCCAACGGCAGTGTGGTGACCAACGCTGATGGACTGGCGGTGATTGCCGGGACCAGCAGCTACTTCGATGTCTCGACGCGCGTCGACGTTCAGCATCTGCCAGACGACGTCGAGGCGTTGACAACTATTGTGCAGGGCACGCTCACCGAGGGCGCCATCGGGTACCGCAAATTCGAGATCGTCAGCGGCAATAAGGTGCTTGGCACATTGAGGCTGCCAGACGGACGTTATCCCCCGTTTGCGGCGACGGTGACGAACGCCAGCGGACGGGAGGTGGCCATGGTGACAGAGGAAGGACAGGTCTATCTCACCGGCGTCGCGCCAAATGAAACATTGACGGCGCGCTGGGACGGCGAAGCGCAGTGCCGGATGACCTTGCCTCGAACCTTAACCGGCCTGGCGTCCCTGCTGCTGCCTTGCCTGCCATTGCCCCCAACCAATGCAACAACTGGAGAAGAGTAAATGAACCAACATCGTCATTTCAGGATGCCTGCCGTATTGCTGGCGTGCATCGTGACGTTTTCGCCGACCTTGCAGGCGGCGATCAACCTTGACCGAACGCGGGTGGTCTACGACGGGGCGGAGCAAACCACCACCGTCACGCTGACGAACGAGAACGGATCCCTCCCTTTTTTGGCGCAAAGTTGGCTGACCGATAGCGAACACCGCAAAATTTCGGCCCCGCTGATGGTGCTGCCGCCGCTGCAGCGGATCGAGGCGGGCGGGCGCACCCTGATCCGTCTGGTGAAAACGTCGGGGATCGATCAACTGCCGCAGGATCGGGAGTCTCTGTTTTATCTGAATGTGCGGGAAATCCCGCCCAAACCGGAGAAGGCGAACGTTCTGCAGATTGCCGTGCAGTCAGAGATCAAAGTGTTTTATCGACCAAAAAGCATCAAACCGGTGAAAGACGACGTTTGGCAACGCCGACTTAAAATCCGCAAGTCCGGTCAGCAGTTCGTGGTGGAGAATCCCACGCCGTATTACATCACCGTCAGCAATATTCAGCTCCGTTCAGGAGAGAAGGGGTCCTCCTCTCTGCTGAAGGATCGGGCTTTTATGATTGCGCCGAAGTCCTCCGTCAACGTCGACGTTAAAGACCCGTCGGTGCAGGCGTTCTCGCTGTACTACGTCAATGATTTCGGCGGTCATCCGGAGCTGCGTTTTGCCTGTCAGCAGGCGACCTGTGCCGTGGTCGACAAGCCCGCTCGCTGAAACAGGAAATGAAGATGACGACCGCCATGATGCGGGGCGCTACGGACGCGGAGCACATGACCTTAGCACCGTGTCGCGGACCAAACCGCCGGGATGTCGCGCTACGGCGCATCTCGTTGCTGAAACCCGCAGACACGGAGACGTCGGCGACCACATCGAAAAAGGGGAGAGTATGTCCAGAGTAGTGACCTCAGGCGCACGGCGTTGCCTGCCGTGGTTCTGCGGCGGCGTGTTGGCCATGCTGGCCGTTGACGCCTCCGCGTTGGAATGCCGCAAAGATACGGTAAACGGGCCGGTTTCCGACAGCGAGGATATCGGCGCGCTGAAAATCCCTTCCACGCTGCCGGTGGGCAGTCGGCTGTGGACGTCGAAAACCTACAGCCGCAATCTGGCCTGCTGGGCTTACAAAAATGTGAAGCCCAATGGCGAATACGCCTACTTCTACCCCAACCCGGGCGGAGAAGTGGTGGGCGCCGGGATCGGCATTGGGATCATCTACAACGGTCAGGATCTGGGGATCGTCTCGGGCGGCGGGGGAGCGGCTCGCGGGTGTCGACAGGAAAATTTATCGCGCCGGGACCGTCAGGTTCCGCTCCGCCAAAAAATCCGACCATGATGCCCACCTCGGTGCAGCTGTATCTGGAAAAAATCGGCAATATCAGCAACAACGGCTCGGGCACGGATTCTCTCAGCGTATTTCAGGTCGATGGCGAACTGGGCATCAACAATAAGCCTGATAGTAACTATGTTTTCCGGCTGTCCGGGCTGAGAAATATTGAGGTGATTCAGTGTTCGGCCAACGTCATTGTGTCGCCCAACAGCTATATCGATTTCGGCACGGTGCAGGCGTGGAGCAGCGCTTCCGCAGGCGTCGTGGCGCAGCAGGATTTCCAAATCAGCGCCTCGACCGACGGCGGCGAGGATTGTGGCAAAGGCTTCGACCTCACCGTCAACTTCGACGCGGCTTCCAGAAACAACGTTCTGGCCAGCGCTGACGGGATGGATATGGGAAATGGCTCGATGCTGAAAATCGAAGACGGCTCGACCGGCAACAACATCGTCTACAACCAGTTCATTGGCTTCATCAATGGGCTGACATCAGCCAGCGGCACGGTGGAAAAGCAATACACCGCCAGACTATACGCGTCAGATGCGGCAGTCCCCGGCGATGTCGAGAAATTCATCGTCTTACGTTTCAACTATGACTAAGGCGGGGACGATGACGACAAGACGCCGAACCGCGATTCGTCGGGCCGTGCATGGCGTGCTGTGGGCACACCTGATGTCGCTGCCCGCGAGCGCCGCCACTTCCGGTAGCGGGAATGCTCAGGACTATGTCTATGACGTGGGGTTCCATGTGCGGGTCGTGGATTCGCCGTGTGTGTTGAGCTCAGACTCAGAAAATATCGATGTAGACATGGGCGAAGAATCGACGCGGACCTTACAGACCAACCAGGCTGGCGAGTGGCGTGATTTTACGATCGCGCTGACCCAGTGCAGCACGGAAACCCTGAAGGATGTGGTGGTGAGTTTTTCCGGAAAGGAGAACACCGCGCTGGCGGGGCGGCTGGCGATCGACTCCGGCTCGGTCGCCAAGGGCGTTGCCATCGGCATTTATCGGGCCGACCAACTGCTTCCGCTCAATGGCAAAACGGGCCAGATCCCTTTGTTTGACGGCGATAACCGTCTGGATTTTCGCGCCCGTCTGGAAACGGTCAGCGTTGAATCATTAGCCGCCGGCAGCTACAGCGCAACCGCACATTTCACGCTGAGTTATCAATAAGCGCACCGTTATTTATCCACAGTCGTCCGGGCTGATTGCGTGTCCGGCGATGAGTCTGCACATACTTGGGAAAAGGGGATGAGTCAGATGAAATTATTCTTGGTAACGTCATGCTATTTGTACTATCCCGCAGTCCAGCACGCGTTGAGCGCATATAGACGACCGCAGGACTACCGACTGGATTACTTACTGCTGAAAGCGGGAGACGAGGCCATTACCGAGATACCAGACTGGCCACACGTCGATCGCCTGATTTTCCTTTTACAGGATGTGGGCGATCTGGTTCGTTTCTTGCGTTTTGCTTCCGATATCAGCAATACCCTGTATATGAATAAAGATCGGCTACTGATCATCGGTAGAGGCAACCTCCTAAAGCTATTGTCGATGTGCTACCACAATATCGACTCGGTGCTGTTCCCGCTAGACGGTTGCTCAATGCATCAGCTTGGCGTCTTTCTCAATGAGCGCGTTCATCTGGCGAAGGGCTGTGAGCGGGAACGAATTAAGTCGCGGCTAGCTCGGGGACAAATGTGGGGATTTATCAGTCTGCTTTCCGGTCGCGGCGCCAGATATGAAGCGCAAGAAACGAATAAAAGCGTCAAGACCCTTTATGCCCAGCGGCAAAAGTCGCTGATCAAACTGAATTGCTGCAAACATCGCGATATCTACCCATTACTCTAAGCGTTAAGCGCACACCGAAGCGGCGCGGGCCGGTCAGCGCCCGTCGCCTCGCTCTCCCCGCAAGGCCGAAATGCACCGTCGGCAGATAGGAAAGAATTTTTCATAGGTATCCATTATACTGCGCGCTTGTTTCATAACCCCTGACAACGTGTAAGCACTATGAGCAATAACGTCATCTCTCCGGAATTTGATGAAAATGGTCGTCCTTTGCGGCGTATTCGCAGTTTCGTTCGTCGCCAGGGGCGATTGACCAAAGGGCAACAACAGGCGCTGGACAACTTATGGCCGGTCATGGGCGTGGAGTATCAGGACCACGCGCTGGACTTTACCGCGTTGTTCGGACGCGATGCGCCGGTGGTGCTGGAAATCGGTTTCGGCATGGGCGCTTCGCTGGTCACCATGGCGGAACAGAACCCGGAACAAAATTTCCTGGGCATCGAAGTGCATCTGCCTGGCGTAGGCGCCTGTCTGGCGTCCGCTCAGGAAGCCGGGATCGATAACCTGCGGGTCATGTGCCACGATGCGGTGGATGTCCTGGATAACATGATCCCCGCTGGATCGCTGTCCATGGTACAGCTGTTCTTCCCGGATCCGTGGCACAAGGCCCGGCACAACAAGCGGCGCATCGTTCAGCCGCCGTTTGCCGAGCTGGTGCGCAGTAAACTGAACATCGGCGGTGTGTTCCATATGGCGACCGACTGGGAACCTTATGCGGAGCACATGCTCGAAGTGATGGGGGCGCTTGACGGTTATCGCAACCTGTCTGACAGCCAGGACTATGTACCGCGTCCGGCGTCACGCCCGTTAACGAAATTTGAAGCCCGTGGCCAGCGTTTAGGTCATGGTGTTTGGGATCTCATGTTTGAGAGGAAAGAGTAATGGCGATTAATCGCAGCCGACGTTTACGTAAAAAGTTACACATTGAAGAATTCAAAGAACTGGGTTTCTCCGTTAGCTTCCGTTTCGCGGAAGGGACATCGGTAGACGCTATCGACGGGCTGCTGGATCGCTTTGTTGACGATGTTATCGAACCTCGCGGCCTAGCGTTTGAAGGCAGCGGCTACCTGCAGTGGCAGGGACTGGTTTGCCAGCAGAAACTGGGCAATTGCACGGACGAACACCGTCAGCTGGTCAAAGAGTGGCTGGAGTCACAGCAGTTGAGCGACGTGACCGTCAGCGACCTGTTCGACATCTGGTGGGATCTGCCGCCGAACCTTGGCTAAAGCGGAAGCGCGTGGCGGCAGGCCGACGGTTTTCACCTTCGTTCCTGCGCCTTTACTGCTATCGTTGAGGCGCCTGTTGGGCGCCCTTTTTTTCAGGAGTCACTATGTTGTTGCGTAATCTCGTCTTTGGTGCACTGATTCTTTTTACCTGGCAGGCGCAGGCGGAGTACCAATGCCCGGTCCAGCCGCAGGATGACATTATCATCACTCCGCAAAGCGTGAAGGTGGTGGGCGCCAGCGGTAACCTACAATTCTCGCCGGAAGGAAACGTGGTCAAAGATAACCGCGAACTGACCCTGACGTCGGAACAGCGGCGGCAGGCCAGAGAATATCAGGCAGAGTTGCGTGAGCAATTGCCGTGGATAGATGCGGGCGCGCAACAACATCTGGAAAAGGCGCGTCAGTCGCTGGATAAGGTTATCGTTCAGCAGCTCGGCAGCGACAGCAACGTCCGTGGTCGTCTGACGACGCTCAACACCCAGCTCAAACAGCAGATGAACCGCATCATTGAGCACCGTCCTGACGGGTTGGCTTTCCACCATCAGGCCATTAAGCAGGTTGAGCAGGATGGTCGCCAGATTGTGCAGCAGACGCTGGGCGGCGTGTTGCAGGACAGCCTGAATGAGATGGGCGTCAAACAGATGGCGAACGGCGGCGGCGGTAATCCGTTGCAGGCCGTAATGGGCAATCTGGGCGGCTTGCAGCAGGCGATTCAAACGGAGTGGAACAATCAGGAAATGGATTTTCAGCGCTTCGGACGCGACGTCTGTCAGCGAGTGACCGGTCTGGAAGAACAGCGTAAAACGCTACTCAAGACCCTGCCTTAACGGGCACAAGACGACGGGGCTGCGCGCCCCGTTTCTTTTTTTCGTTCACTCACCCTCGGCTTGCCTCTCGGGCTTTATCGTCTGACTCTCTTGAGCTCTTTGCCTTTTCCGCCGTGTAAAACGCGTTATATGTCTTATCCAATACTGTAAGGATTACGTAAAGAAAGTATCTTGTTCTCGTTATTGGATGCCCGCACCTCACCTATAATGGCCACAGCAGCGACGAGATTGCATGGATGCAGCGGTAGTGTGAAAGGCGTTTTCGTTTGTCGCGGGCACATCGCATCATTGCCTCGCGTAACCTGACTCATTCCTCTGGCTCACCCCGGTTCCTGCGCCACTTTCTTCACCGAGAAGGAAGTCGTGCGTGACCCGCATTTCGTACAACGTCATTTCTGTTTTTTACGGCAACCCGCTGGCTGCTTGCCCCACTCAAGGTGGGAAAGTCAGGGGGAATGCCATGTGAACTGCGCGCTCGGCGTTAATACGCGGCGTCACCATAACGTCAACGTTTCACAGGGAGCTGTCTATGAAGGGAACTCGTAACCCGCATCGTGCGGGCGGTACGGATAAACATCGCCGCAGGCTGACGCCGCTGGCCTGTCTGATCATCACGTCATTAATGCAGCCCGCGTTTTCCGCCAGTGCGGCGAGCGCCGACGACTTTCGCACTCGTGAGTACCAATACAATGGCCGCGCGTTAGATGCGATGTTTGCGGCGGAAGCCTACTCGCTGGGGTATAGCGGCGCAGGCGCGACGGTGGGCATCATCGACAGTCAATCCGACTTGAGCGGCCCCGAGTTCCAAGGGCGCGTGGCAGAGGGCACGCAGTGGATATCCACGCCGAATCAGTACAACCGACACGGCTACGAAGTCGCGGGCGTGGTAGGGGCGGCCAAAAATGACGTCGGCATACACGGTCTCGCCTATAACGCCAATATTTTGTCTCTGGGCGTCGACTTAACGACATCAAGTGTCGCGAACGCGCTGGCGACCATGGCGCTGTACCCCGAAGCAAAAATCGTCAACAACAGCTGGGGCTTCAATATTTATCCTGATGAACTGTTTTCCTACGATGCGGACGTTCAAAGCGAACTGTACGACACCTGGATACCGGGATTCAGCGAACTGACGACGCGAAACGCGGAGCAGGGACAGCTGCTGGTTTTCTCTGCCGGTAATGAGGGGCATCTGACGCCGACCCTGCTGTCGGCGTTGCCTACCGTGCTGGATATGACGGGGTATGAGAACAAGATTGCCAACAACTGGCTCAGCGTCATGTCTTTCGACTCGAGGCAGCCGACGACCAGCCCTGCGTTTATCGCGTCGTTCAGTAATCTGGCGCAGGGGGCCACGGAATACAGTCTGCTGGCGCCGGGCGTCGATATTTACACGACTTACGATCAGACCTATTACTCCTCGCTCAGCGGAACCTCGTTTTCCTCCCCCTATGTGGCGGCTGTGGGCGCGTTGGTCAGCGAAGCTTTCCCCTATTTGTCAGGCAAACAGATAGCCGATGTGCTGCTGTCGACCGCAACGCCGCTCAGCGGCGCGCAGCTGCCACGGGCCGTGGTGTTGGCGCGCAATAACGTCGACAGCGCCCTCAACATGACGGGCGTGGAAATCAAAGTCTATGCGGCGGCGAGCGGCATCACATTCAGCGACGCGGAAATGACCGCGCTGGTGAGCTCCCTCAAGGGCAACAATCCGTTCTACAGCATGAGCGATGAAGCGGTGCGGGCCGCCATTCTGAACGCGTCTTCCGACAGCAATATGACGCTGATGTCGCAGGAGGATTACCAGGCGCTGTTCGGTCAGGGGATCGTCAACGCTTATAAAGCGGTGCAGGGACCGGGAAAACTGGACGGTAAGAGGCTGACCGACGGCGACCTGAGTTCTGACACATTTGGCGGACGTTACGCGCTGTACAGCGTTGATACGCAGGGGATTGACAGCACCTGGAGCAATGACATCGCTCAGGTGCGTAACTCTCATGCCAGCAGTGCGCTGTTCGACTTGGACGTCGGTTTACGTAAACAGGGGGATGGCACGCTGTACCTGACGGGCGTTGACACCTATCGCGGCCCGACCGTTGTGGAGGGCGGAAGGCTGGTCGTGGCGAAAAGCGCTGGCGGCAGCGGCAGTCTGGCGGGGGATGTCTGGGTCATGTCGAGCGCGGTGCTGGGCGGGCACGGTCACATCGGCGGCTCTGTCATTATTGACTCGGGCGGCACGTTGGCCCCCGGGACTTCCGTCGGTACGCTCACCGTCGGCAACGTTCGTTTCACGCCGGGATCGATCTACGAATTCGAGATTGATGCGCAAGGGCAGTCGGATCAGCTTGTCGTCGAGAAAAACGCCACTCTGGCAGGTACTGTGCGAGTTATCAGTTTTCGTCGCAGCACGCTCGGCACTCGCTATCGGCTGCTTGATGCCAGCGGCACGGTATCCGGTCGATTTGATGCGTTGGAGCTTGGCGGCAACGGGGAAACGCCCTTGTTTCTGACTGACGTTTTAGGTTATGGCGACCACGGCGCGTGGCTTGAAACGGTACGCAACAGCTTACAGTTCAGCGAGGTTGCGGCAACGGCTAATCAGCAGGCGGCGGCGAATGCGCTCGACAGCCTGAAGGGCGGGGTGGCGTATAGCGCCATAGCGAATGTCAGATCGGCCGATGCGGCGCGCGATGCTTTCGACAACCTCAGCGGCGAGTTCTATGCGGCTTCACGCTCAGCCATGATCCAGCGGAGTCAGAATGTGCGCGATGCGCTCAACGGCGCGATGCGCTCCCGTCACGAAGATCCACTTTGGCTGACGACCTGGTCCAACGACGGGAAATTATCCGGTCAACAGGATGAGGCGGCGGTGGACCATCAGGGTTACGGCTTCCTGCTGGGCGGTGATGCTCAGTGGGGTGAGTCGAGCGCTTTGGGGATCGCCGTCGGCAGCGAAAAGAGTCGAATCAGCGTGAGCGATAGAGCGTCTCGCGCCGATGTCACCGCCTATCACGCGGCGCTCTATCTGAATGGCGAGCTGGCGGGAATGGATTGGCGCACCGGTCTTAACTACAGCTATCTGGATTTGTCGAGTCAGCGCACGCTCCGCGTACCCGGTCTGGAGGGCAAGGCTCGCGCCAATTATCAAGCCCATCTGGCGCAGGGCTTTATCGAGAGCAGTCGGCGTTTTTCCGTCACGCAGGACGTGGGGGTAGAGCCCTATGCCAACGCGGCTTACGTCTGGCTACAAACGCCGGGCGCTCGGGAGTCCGGCAGCGAGGCGGCGTTGGGGTGGACTACGCAAAATACCGCTTCCGCGTTTTCAACGCTGGGACTGCGCGGCGATATGCATTTCACCGCGCTGCTGCCGCTGTCGCTATACGGTGATATCGGGTATCAGCATCGACTGAGCGAACGGGAGCGCGCGGCGCGGCTGCATTTCACGCGTGGGGGCGACGATTTTAACGTTGACGGGATGGCGACGCCGAAAAATGCCGTATTGATTCAAGCCGGGTTAGCGGCGGAACTGAGTCAGCATGCCCGTTTGTCTTTGGGGTATCAGGGGATGCATGGCAGCAAAGTCCGCGATGATGGCGTACGTATGCAGGTCAGCGTGGCGTTTTAAGCGGGTGTTCGGGTCAATAACAGGGCCGAGGTGGCCCTGTTACGATGCAAAAAAAGTTATGGCGCTGGAAAGGTGAAGCGCTGGTGGATGGCTTCCAACTCGTTCAACACCTCTTCATCCAGCGTGACCGTCAGACTCTCCAGATTGGTACGTAGCTGTTCGAGAGAGGTGGCGCCCAGCAACGTGGTGGCGACGAACGGCTGTTGTCGGACAAACGCCAACGCCATTTGCGCCGGGTCAAGCCCATGTCGCTGCGCCAGCGCGACATATTCTGCGATAGCCTGCTCGATATAAGGTCCGTTGTAGCGGGTGAAACGGCTGAACAAGGTGTTCCGCGCGCCCGCTGGCTTAGCGCCGTTGAGGTATTTACCGGTCAGCGTACCGAACGCCAGCGCGGAGTAAGCCAGCAGCTCTACCCCTTCATGCTGGCTGATTTCGGCCAGACCGACTTCAAAACTGCGGTTGAGCAGGCTGTACGGGTTTTGGATAGAGACGATGCGCGGCAAGTCGTGTTTTTCCGCCAGTTGCAGGTAGCGCATCACGCCCCACGGCGTTTCGTTGGAGACGCCGATGTAGCGAATTTTCCCTGCCCGGACCTGCTCGTTAAGCGCTTCCAGCGTTTCCAGCAGCGTGACCACCGGTTTATCGTCGGTATAGCGGTAGTTCAGTTTGCCGAAGAAATTGCTTTGGCGCTGCGGCCAGTGCAGCTGGTACAGGTCGATATAGTCGGTGTTCAGCCGAGTCAGGCTGTCGTTGAGGGCTTCACGGATATTCTTGCGATCCAGCGCCTGCTGAGGACGAATGTTGTGATCGCTGCCGCGTACCGGGCCGCTGACTTTCGAGGCAATGATCAGTTTTTCGCGACCGCCGCGCTGTTTCAACCACGAGCCGATGTAGCTTTCGGTCAGCCCCTGCGTTTCCGGGCGCGGAGGAACCGGATAAAGTTCGGCGGTATCAATCAGGTTAACCCCGGCTGCAATGGCGTGATCCAGCTGGGCGTGAGCGTCGGCTTCACTGTTTTGTTCACCAAAGGTCATGGTGCCCAGTCCCAGCTCGCTGACTTCTAGAGCAGTATGAGGGATACGATGATATTGCATTGTGCCAGCTTCCTTTTTATTTGAAGAGGAACCGGTGCGTTTGAAAGCACCTTCAATTGACTATAAACCAAGCCTCGTCAAGGGGGAAAGCCTCTTGGCGCATCATCGTCATTCCGCCTCAGCGTTCGACGACCTGCGAAATGTCATTGTTGTCGATCGCATGCTTGTGCCCGTCTTCATCCGTAAAGATCATCAGGCCGGTGCTTTCATCCACCTGAGGTTTGCCTTCGGTCAGCAGGACCTGACCCTCTTTGGTCGCGACGACATAATGGCTGGAGCAGCCGGCGAGCAGAGTGATGACGCTGAGCGCCACAAGCGTTTTCATAACTGAGTGCATAGGGGTTACCTGAGGTTGGCCGCAATAATTCTGAAAATTCAAGGCAAGTTTAGCAAAGGAAGTCACAGGTTATATTCAGATTCATGGAAAGAAGCGGTGGGCAAAATGTAAAAAAATTAGTCGGCGATGGGCGGCATGGACGGCGTCAGACCAACGATCTCGCAGGGGACTTTTTACGTACAGCGCGGCAAAGGTTATCCCTTCATCGGTTTGCCTTGAAAAATGCCTCCGCAGCGAGCCGGAGGCATTATGTTTTATCGTTCTTTCGCGTGAAAAACCTCTGGCGAGGCGGGCATTACTTTTGCAGTGCCGCTTTCTTACCGCGTAGCAGGTTGAGGGTTTCCACCATCATGGAGAAGAACATGGCGAAGTAGATGTAGCCCTTCGGTACATGAATATCCACGCTCTCAAGAATCAAGGTGAAGCCCACCAGGATCAGGAAGGCCAGCGCCAGCATTTTGACTGACGGATGACGTTCGACAAACTCGCCGATAGGGCGGGCGGACAGCATCATTACGCCGACGGCGATGACGACGGCGGCCATCATGATAAACAGGTGATCGGACAGGCCGACGGCGGTGATAACCGAGTCAAGACTGAAAATGATATCGAGCAGCATGATTTGCACAATGGCGCCGAAGAAGGAGTGCACCTTGGAATCATGTTCTGCCGAGCTTCCATCAATGGTTTCATGGATCTCTTTGCCGGATTTCCAGATAAGGAACAGACCCCCGAAGAACAAGATGAGGTCGCGGACGGAAATGGCCTGATCCATAACGTAGAACAGCGGGTTGGTCAGTTTTATCACCCACGCGATGGAGGCGAGCAGCCCCAGGCGCATCAACATCGCGCCCAGCAAACCGATACGGCGGGCTTTGTTCTGATGGTGTTTGGGCAGTTTGGCGACAACCAGAGACAGGAAAATAATGTTGTCGATGCCGAGAACGATTTCCAGGATGGTAAGTGTGCCCAGCGCCAGCCAGGCATTGGGATCCGCAATCCAATCAAACATTGTATCAATGCACCTTAAATGAAACGTAAACGATAATTATACTCTGCTATTTGTAGCGGCAGGCAAGGAAAGAGTGGTCATTAAAGCAGAAAGTGGCGAGCGAGCAGAGGGCCGGTAAAGGTTTTTTTAAGATAAAAACCACGCGGCAGCGTCATGATCGGCTGTCCGTGTTCACCCACCGCTTCGGTCAGGGCGCGGCTGTTCGCGGCTTTGGGCCGCAGCTGCAGTACTTCGCCGTGACGGGCCGTGATGCTCTCCACCTTGCCGAGTACGATCAAATCCATCAGTTCTTCCCAATCCTGACGCAGCTGCTCCTCTTCTTCCGGACTGGGGCTCCACAGCAGCGGTGCGCCGATGCGCCGCTCGCCCAAGGGGATTTGCCTGCCGCCTTCCACCGGCATCCACAGAACCCGGGTCAGTTTATGGCGAACATGGCAGCGCTCCCAGGTGACGCCGCTGTTGCCCGTTAACGGCGCGACGCAAACAAAGGTGGTCTCCAGCGGCCGTCCCTGTTCGTCGATAGGGATCGTTTTCAGCTCGACGCCGAGACCGGGAAAATCTTGTTCCGGTTTGCTGCCCGCGCTGGCGCCCAGAAAACGCTCGAGCAAAATGCCGGTCCACCCTTTATCCCGCTTCAGATTTTCCGGCAACGGCAGTTCAGCGATCGCGGCCAGCTCAGCCAGATTATATCCGGCGAGGGACTGGGCGCGCTGTAACAACGTCAGCTCGTCAGAAGGCGGATCGCGATGGAGAGAAGGGGTGTTCATAAGTCTCCCGGGTTGTATAAAAAAAGCACAGCTCCCGTTGGGGGATAGTTTTCAGTCATCCCATTCACGAGATGAAATTAATAATAGCATGATTACCCTGTGGTTTTTTCTGTGTGGCGTCGCGCTCGTTAACGGGCGAAATGACTTGTTCACGATAAGCCACCGGGAATGAACAGGATTTTACACCATGTTATCCACAGATTTTTGGGATAACCGGGATAATTCTGGAGCACTGTTTCCATTTACAGCCTTGACGAGGGGTTTTTTTGCTGGTTTAGCTGGTTTTTTGGCATAAATCAGGAGGGGGATTGTGGATAAGCTCTCAGTAGTGCGATCTTTCGCCACTTTGGAAAAGGCCGAATTCTGCGCAATGTTTTCGATGGGGGAAAAACGGTAGAAAAGTCACTTAACTCTATTAATTTAAAGCATTATTTTTACGGTTATAGATGGGCGTACGAAACCTTGAAAACCGGTTTGCGCACTTTCTTCATGATGTTCTTCACAAAGATGTCCACAGAAAAAGTGAATAAACCGGTGATATTAGCCGGGTAATGTTTATAACTTTGATTCTATCTGTGGGTTATCGGCGTCTTATTATAAAGAAGACGATGATAAGCAGGAGTTTACCGCCTGGCGGGAGTGTGAAACAATCAGGTTATCTTAGCATTTCAGTTTATCGAGGTAGTCCGGTGATCGATGATGATGGCTACCGCCCGAATGTGGGTATTGTAATTTGTAATCGGCA
The DNA here is from genome assembly GCF_003515985.1 of Lonsdalea britannica. Taxonomy (GTDB): domain Bacteria; phylum Pseudomonadota; class Gammaproteobacteria; order Enterobacterales; family Enterobacteriaceae; genus Lonsdalea; species Lonsdalea britannica. Next base: position 1,975,163 of record NZ_CP023009.1, read on the forward strand.
GGGGCAGGTGCTGTGGGCTCGCCGCTACGGCCAGCACTCCTGGCAGTTTCCACAGGGGGGGATCAACCCTGGTGAAACGGCGGAACAAGCCATGTACCGTGAGCTATATGAGGAAGTCGGACTGCGTAAAAAGGATGTGCGTATTCTGGCTTTAACTCGCAGCTGGTTACGCTATAAATTGCCAAAACGTTTGGTGCGTTGGGACACAAAACCCGTCTGTATCGGCCAAAAGCAAAAATGGTTTCTGTTGCAGTTAATGTGCAATGAGTCAGAGATCAACATGCAAAGCAGCGGCACGCCGGAATTCGACGGCTGGCGCTGGGTTAGCTTTTGGTATCCGGTGCGACAGGTCGTTTCCTTTAAACGCGACGTCTATCGGCGGGTCATGAAGGAGTTTATCTCCTCGGTTATTCAATTACAGGAGAATTCGGCCCGGTCGCCATCCAGTCCCCGACGGAAGAGAGGATAATTCAGCCCACCATGCTCACGCGCCTGCGAGAAGTCATTGAGAAAGTCGCCGCGACGGCGCAGTTATCGGATGCGCTGGATATTCTGGTCAACGAAATCTGTCTGGCGATGGACACCGAAGTCTGTTCTATTTACCTGGCCGACCACGATCGTCACTGCTATTACCTGATGGCGACCCGAGGGTTAAAAAAACCTCGGGGACGTCCCATCACTCTCGCTTTCGGGCAAGGGGTCGTCGGATTGGTCGGCGAGCGCGCTGAACTCATCAATCTGGCCGACGCCCAAAGTCACCCCAGCTTCCAATTCATTCCTGCGGTTCGGGAACAACAATTCCGTTCTTTCCTTGGCGTGCCGATTATTCACCGGCGTCAGCTGCTGGGCGTTCTGGTCGTGCAGCAAAGGGAACTGAGACAGTTCGACAAGAACGACGAATCTTTCATGGTGACGCTGGCCACGCAGATGGCGGCCATTCTGTCCCAGTCCCAGATCAAAGCGCTGTTTGGACAATACCGGCAAACGCGGATCAAAGCGCTGGCCGCCGCGCCGGGGGTGGCGATAGCCTCTGGCTGGCAGGATCGCAGTCAGCCCTCCCTGGAGCAGGTCTTTCCCGCGTCCAGTCTGGATAGCGATCGTGAACGTTCGCGCCTGCTGCAGGCGATGGAAAACGCCGCAGCGGAGTTCCGCCGCTACAGCAAACGCTTCAGCGCCAGCGCGCAGAAAGAAAGCGCCGCCATATTCGATCTCTATTCTCATTTGCTTAACGACGCCCGGTTAAAGCGAGAGCTAAGTCAGGAAGTGGATACCGGCAGTTCGGCGGAGTGGGCGGTCAAGGTCGTCATCGAGCGTTTTTCGGCCCAGTTCGCCACGCTGCAAGATACCTATCTGCGTGAGCGCGCCAGCGACCTGCGCGCGCTCGGACAGCGGCTGCTGTTTCATCTGGACGATAGCATTCAGGGCACGGCGCAATGGCCGGAACGTTTTATTCTGGTGGCGGATGAGCTGACGGCGACGCTGCTGGCCGAGTTGCCGCAAGACAGGCTAGCCGGGATAGTCGTTCACGAAGGCGCTGCCAACTCGCATGCCGCGATCCTGGTCCGGGCCATGGGGATCCCCACCCTAATGGACGCAGATATTCAGCCTGCGTTATTGCATCAGCGGCTGCTGATCCTTGACGGCTATCGCGGTGAGCTGCTGGTCGATCCCGAGCCGGTGCTGGTGCAGGAGTATCAGCGCGTACTGGATGAAGAGCTGGAGCTCAACCGGCTGACGGAAGATGACGGCAACCGCCCGGCCATGCTGAAAAGCGGCGAGCGCGTGCGCGTGATGCTTAATGCCGGTCTCAGCGCGGAGCATGAAAAACGCTTCATCGATCAGGTCGACGGCGTCGGTCTGTACCGCACGGAAATTCCCTTCATGGTGCAAAGTGGATTTCCTTCTGAGGACGAGCAGGTCGCGCAGTATGAAAGCATGCTGCGTCTTTATCCTGACAATCCGGTCATGCTGCGCACGCTGGATATCGGCGCCGACAAACCGTTGCCCTATATGCCGATCAGCGAGGAAAATCCCTCCCTGGGGTGGCGAGGCATTCGTGTCACGCTCGATCAGCCGGAAATCTTTCTGATACAGGTGCGTGCCATGCTGCGCGCCAACGCAGAGCTGGGCAATCTGCATATCTTGTTGCCGATGATCAACAGTCTGGACGAGATCGACGAAGCGCGTCGGTTGATCGACCGCGCGGCGGGCGAAGTGGCGGAAATGCTGAACTGCCCGCAGCCCCGGCCGCGTATTGGGATCATGATCGAAGTGCCTTCGATGCTGTTCCTGCTGCCTCATCTCAGTTCGCGCATTGATTTTGTTTCAGTGGGGACAAACGACCTCACGCAATATCTGCTGGCGGTGGATCGCAACAATCCCCATGTCGGCGCGCTGTACGACAGCCTTCATCCTTCGATGCTGCAGGCGTTGAATCTGATCGTCACGCAGTGCCGGCTGCAGCGTCTGCCGGTGTCGGTCTGCGGGGAAATGGCGGGCGAGCCGATGGGCGCTTTGCTGCTGATAGGTATGGGGTATCGCTCGCTGAGCATGAACGGACGCAGCGTGGCGCGTATCAAGTATCTGCTGCGTCACATCGATCAGGAAGATGCCGGGCGGCTTGCGGACAAAGCGCTGACGGCGCAGACCGCCACCGAGGCGCGACAGTGGGCATCGCTGTTTATTGAAGAACGAGGTTTGGGCGGCCTGATCCGCGGCGGCCGCTGACGCGATGTCACCGCAATTGATGAAGCGATGTTTTACAGATCTTTTGCTGCAACACCGGCATGGGGCCTAATACGTTATGCTATTATGCGCAACCGCGAAATGCGGCAGGCGTTCCATCGGTTTTCCTGCCTTTAGCTGAGCCCGTAATCAGGGACAAAACAACGAGAATGTGGTGATTGATGACGACGAGCTATCTGGAATTTCCTCAATTTGATCCGGTAATTTTTTCCATCGGCCCCGTATCGCTGCACTGGTATGGTCTGATGTACCTGGTTGGTTTTGTCTTTGCCATGTGGCTGGCGGTTCGTCGGGCGAACAAACCGGGCAGCGGCTGGAAAAAAGACGAAGTCGAAAACCTGCTTTATCTGGGCTTCCTCGGCGTATTCATCGGCGGGCGACTCGGGTATGTGCTGTTCTATGCTTTTTCCAGCTTCCTGGAAAATCCGCTTTACCTGTTCAAAGTCTGGGATGGCGGCATGTCGTTCCACGGCGGTCTGATCGGTGTGATTGTCGTCATGCTGTGCTTTGCCTACCGCACCCAGCGTAACTTCTTCCAGGTCTCCGACTTCATTGCGCCGCTGATACCGTTCGGCCTTGGCGCGGGCCGTCTGGGCAACTTCATCAACGGTGAACTGTGGGGCCGCGTGACGACTGACACGCCGTGGGCCATGCTGTTTCCCGGCTCGCGCGGCGAAGACGTCGTGCTAGCGGCGACGCACCCGGAGTGGCAGGAAATTCTGAATCAGTATGGCGTGTTGCCGCGTCACCCGTCGCAGTTGTACGAACTGCTGCTGGAAGGGGTTGTCCTGTTTATCATCCTGAATCTCTTTATCCGCAAACCACGTCCTATGGGCAGTGTGTCCGGCCTGTTCCTGATCGGCTACGGCCTGTTCCGTATCATCGTCGAGTTTTTCCGTCAGCCGGACGCGCAGTTAGGGCTTTTCAGCGGCATCATGAGCATGGGACAAATCCTGTCGATTCCGATGGTGCTGGCAGGTCTTCTGATGATGATTTGGGCTTATCGCCGTCAGCCTGCCCGGCAGTGATGGCAACGATTCAATATTTAAATGAGGTAGTATGAAACAGTATCTGGAACTGATGAAAAAAGTGCTTGATGAGGGGACGCCAAAAGACGACCGCACGGGCACGGGTACGCTATCGATTTTCGGTCATCAGATGCGTTTCAACTTGCAGCAGGGATTCCCGCTGGTGACAACTAAACGCTGCCATTTGCGCTCCATTATCCATGAACTGCTGTGGTTCCTGAACGGCGATACCAACGTCGGTTATCTGCACGAAAACAAAGTCTCCATTTGGGATGAATGGGCCGATGATAATGGCGACCTGGGGCCGGTGTACGGCAAACAGTGGCGCTCATGGGGCGCGGCGGATGGCCGTCAGATCGATCAGCTGGAGAAAGTGATGACCCAGTTGAAACAGGATCCGGACTCCCGTCGCATCATCGTCTCCGCCTGGAATGTGGGCGAGCTCGATCAGATGGCGCTGGCGCCTTGCCATGCGTTTTTCCAGTTTTATGTCGCCGACGGCAAGCTCTCTTGCCAGCTTTACCAGCGTTCATGCGATGTATTCCTGGGGCTGCCGTTTAACATCGCCAGCTATGCGCTGCTGGTGCACATGGTAGCGCAACAGTGCGATCTGGAAGTTGGTGACTTCGTCTGGACAGGGGGCGACACGCACCTTTACAGCAACCATATGGAACAGACACATCTGCAGCTAACGCGTGAACCGCGTCCGTTGCCGAAACTGATCATCAAACGTCGCCCCGCCTCTCTGTTTGACTACCGTTTCGAAGACTTCGAAATCGAAGGTTACGATCCGCATCCGCCGATCAAAGCGCCTGTCGCGATCTAACCGTTAATGTGAGGCGTTCGCGCCTCTGGTCCTGACTCCGGCGGCATCGCCCGATATCGCCGGAGTGAATACAGGCGTCGTTGGGCCAGTCATGAAAATATCCTGTGGGCGATTCGCCGACAGGTTTTTTTTTGTGCTCAAGATGGTTTTTGCGAACCGCTTCGCATTTAAATAGTAATAATCTGTTTTCGCTTCAAAAAATCTACGCGGCGCTGCGCAAAGCCGATACCATTTTGCTGTCGGAAATAGGGATTGTCGCTACACTGAGCGGCATGAAAAAATGCAATGGATGGCAACAGGGGTTCACCCTGCTGGAGTTAGTGATGGTAATAGCGGTGATATCTCTCCTGGTCGGCGCAGGACTACATAGCTGGTTAGGATATCGTCAGTCGATGCTGCTGGAGCAAAATGCACGGCAGTTGATGAGCGTCGTGGCGCGTATACAAACTCAAGCCAACTGGCGTAACGAGACGCATACGGCGCAGGTACTTCGTGTCGGGGAACGTTGGTGCGTAGGGCCGGCGACATCAGGCGGCGACTGTCCGGCGGACAGCGCGCATTTTTTTATTCCGACATCGCGCGATATTAAGCTGGTCGACGCTACGGCGCAGCAGTTTTCCTTCTTTGGTCTGCGCCATACGGCGCAATCGGGCCACCTGACGTTGGGAAGTGCGGCGGGGCGTATCCGGTTGGTCCTTTCCGTGCGTGGGCGATTGAGGCTGTGCAGTGAAGGTCAGCCGCTGTTGGGTACTCCAATATGCTGATGCCGGATAGAAAATGTCGTATCGGCGGTTTTTCTCTGCCGGAAGTCATGCTGGCGCTTGGCATTGTCAGCATCATTATTCTTGCGGTCGTACAGCTGTTTTCTGTGCTGAATAAGCAGAGTCAGCAGGGACTCAACGCCTTTCGTCTTGAGCAAACGCTCAGCCAGGCCCTATCCGTTATCGAAAAAGATATCCTTCGCGCGGGATTTTGCGCGGGAAGTTGCCGGGGCGAGGCGATTACGTTGAGCCCCGACGGCGCGAATTCGACTCAAAGTTGCCTGACGGTTGCCTACGACGTGAACCGTAGCGGTCACTGGGACCCCGGCGAACGGCAGGAGGGCGAATTTTTCAGCTATCGTCTGCGCGAGGGGGCGCTTGAGGTCCAAACCGGCTATGCCCATTGCCGGGGGAAACGCTGGGAGAAATTCTTCGACCCCAATGAAGTGACCATCACCGGATTTCAGGTTTCTTCACAACAGGGCAGTCGAGGAACGTTATACCTGCTGGGGCTGTCAGGCTACTGGACTGACAGGCCGCAGATCAAACAGCAGGTGCAGCGGTGGGTCGCGAGGCGTAATCATGATGCCGTCTAAATGTCACCAGTCGGGCAACGCCTTGATGATCGTCATGGTGCTTATCTCCCTTGGGGTGCTGTTGCTGGTCGGTATGCAAAAGCAGTTGGAAACCTGGATGGAACAGGGCAAGGACGAACAGCATTACTGGAAAGCCTTCAATCAGGGGCTATCTTCTCTTGAATGGGGAATGAGTCAACGCTGGCAGGAAAATGGGGATATGTGGCAGTGTCGCACGCTCTCGATGGACCGCCTGCGGGTTTGTTTGCATATATCTTCTTCCGGCAATCAGGGCGTGTTGCGGGGCGAGGGGCAGTTTGAAGTGAATACGCCGCCGCTGCGGTTATATCAGCGCGTCGCGGCGCAGACCATCGACGGTGCCGTGCTGCTGCAGGCGATGTCGCAGGGATGGCTCGACTTCTGCCCAGAACCGGAGGCGCGTTACTGTGTCGTTCATTAAGAAACTGTCGTTCGACGGAAATCAGAGCGGGTTTAGCCTGCTTGAAACGCTGATTGCCGCATTGCTGTTCGCGGTTTCTCTGACCGGATTATTGCAATATCATTTAATACTTCAACGGTCGCTACAGTACCAATGGCAGCAGCGTCAGGCCTGGCGGTGGGTAAATGAACAGCTAGAGGCACAGGACGCAGGCGTGCCCGTCCAAACCGTCACCGCGTCGTTGCCGGAAGGTTGGACCAGCTCTCTCAACGTGCAACCGTACGGCCCGCAGTGCCAGCGGGTCACGGCGGCCGTAGTGACGCCGCGGCACTATTCCGCCTCGCTCACGCGTTGGCTCTGCTATCCGCCGACGGACACTGAAGAGCCCACTTCGAATACATCATAAACATAAACGGCAGCGCACGGTCAGGAGTCACCATGTTCACGGTTTACCATTCCAATCAGCTGGATATATTGAAGGAGCTGACGGCGGTGCTAATGCAGCAACAGCCGCTTACCGACCCTTTCCAGCCGGAAATGGTGTTAGTACAAAGTCCGGGTATGGCGCAGTGGCTCCAAATTGAACTGGCCGAGAAATTTCATATCGCCGCTAATATCCAATTTCCGCTGCCGGGCGTCTTTTTGTGGGACATGTGTCGGCGGCTGATCCCCGAAATTCCCAAAGAAAGCGCCTTTAGCAAAGAAGCCATGAGCTGGAAACTGATGCATCTGCTGCCTCAGCAGCTGGACGATCCGGCTTTCGCTCTATTGGCCCACTATCTGGAAGAGGACAACGATGATCGCAAGCTGCATCAACTGGCCGGTCGCACGGCCGATCTGTTCGATCAATATCTGATTTATCGTCCTGACTGGATTATGCGCTGGCAGCAGGAACTGTGGGTGGATGAGGCCGGGGATGCTCAGCAGTGGCAGGCGCCGCTCTGGCGGCGGCTGGTGGAATACACGCAATCTCTGGGACAACTAGAATGGCACCACACCATCCTGTATCAGCGGTTTGTTCAGGTGCTTGAACAGGCGGAACGCCGTCCTCCCGGCCTACCGGATCGGGTCTTTATCTGTGGCATTTCCGCACTGCCGCCGGTTTATCTACAGGCCTTGAATGCGTTGGGCAAACATATCGACGTACACCTGCTGTTTACCAATCCCTGTCGCTATTATTGGGGCGACATACAAGATGAGGCGTCACTGGCCCGCCTGAAAGGACGCCAGTGGCGCTTGTATCAGCATCGGCATATGACGGCAGAAAGCCGCCCCTTGTTCCGCGATCCGGCGCGTGCCGAGTCCTTGTTTAAAGAGGATGGCGAACAAAATGTGGGTAATCCGCTGCTGGCCTCCTGGGGCAAGCTGGGGCGCGACAATTTACATTTACTGGAGCAGCTCGATGAGACGAACGGCGTCTCTGCATATGTCGATATCGAGGAGCAGCATCTGCTTAGCGGGCTACAGCGGGATATTCTGGAGCTGGAAGACAGCCGTATCGTCGTGACTGGCAAGAACAGCGACATCGCCCTGACGGAAGACGATAGCGTAGAACAGAGACGCCACAAACGTCCTCTGACACCGGGGGATCGTTCCGTCTCCGTGCATGCCTGCCATAGTCCGCAGCGTGAGGTGGAAGTGCTGCATGACCAGCTCCTGGCGATGATGGCCGATGATCCCGACCTGATGCCGCGCGACATCATCGTGATGGTGGCGGACATTGACAGCTATTCGCCGTTTATTCAGGCCGTCTTTGGTAACGCGCCGGAAGATCGCTATCTGCCGTTTTCCATCTCCGATCAGCGCGCGCGTCATGCGCATCCTGCTTTGCAAGCGGTGCTGTCATTGTTGGAACTGCCGACCAGCCGATTTATGGCGGAACAGGTATTGGCGCTCTTAGAAGTTCCTGCGCTGGCGAGTCGATTCGGCATTCACGAAGAGGGGCTAAGACGCCTGCGGCTTTGGGTGACGGAGTCCGGCATTCGCTGGGGGTTGGACGACGACAACGTCAGAGAGCTGATGCTGCCGCCGACCGGTCAGCACACCTGGCGTTTCGGCATCACACGTATGCTGCTGGGGTATGCGATGGACAGCCACGCGGGCGACTGGCGCGGCGTGCTTCCTTATGATGAATCCAGCGGGCTGATCGCCGAGCTGGCCGGACAGCTGGCGGATTTGCTGATGCAGTTAAGCCAGTGGCGGCAGCGTTTGCAGCAGCCGCGGACGTTGGAAGAGTGGCAGCCGCTGTGTCGTCAACTGGTGGACGATTTCTTTTTGCCGGACGGTGACGCCGAAGCGGCATTGACGCTGATCGAGGAGCACTGGCAGCAGATTATCAACACTGGCATGCTGGCGCGCTATCCGCAGTCCGTGCCCGTCACGCTGTTACGCAGCGAGCTGGCCGGTCGGCTCGACCGGGACAGGCTCAGTCAGCGTTTCCTGGCTGGCGCCGTGAATTTTTGCACGCTGATGCCGATGCGTTCTATCCCTTTTAAAGCAGTCTGCCTGCTGGGCATGAACGATGGCGTTTATCCGCGTACGCTGCCGCCGCTGGGTTTCGACCTGATGTCCCGGCATCGCCGCCGCGGCGATCGCAGCCGACGGGAAGATGACCGCTACCTGTTTCTGGAGGCGTTGCTGTCGGCGCAGAATCGACTTTATATCAGCTATATCGGCCACTCCATTCAGGATAACAGCCCGCGTTTTCCCTCCGTGCTGGTCAGTGAGCTGCTGGACTACATCGCCCAAAGTTACTGTGTGCCGGGCGATGAAGATCTGGACGGCGACGTCAGCGCCGAACGTCTTTTGGCGGTGCTCTGTTGCGAGCATCCGCGCATGCCGTTTGATGCGGATAATTTCATCGCCGACGGCACGCCGCAGAGTTTTGCCGCCGAGTGGCTGGCGGCGGCGGGGCGTGAAGGCGCAAGCCAACCCCCGTTCGACCTGCCGTTGCCGGAGCAGCAGTACGACGAAGTGACGCTGGACGAACTAAAACGCTTCTACCGGCATCCTGTACGCGCATTTTTCCAACTGCGTCTCGGTGTGAATTTTGTGCTCGACGATCAGGAGCTGCGAGAAGAGGAGCCATTTTTAGTCGATCACCTCGATCGCTATCAGATGAATACCCTGCTGCTGAATGCCCTGATCAACGACGGGGATGCGGATTTACTCTATCGGCGCATGCGCGCGGCTGGGGAGCTGCCTTATGGCGCCTTCGGCGAGCTGTATTGGCAGACGCAGCTGGATGAAATGCGCGATCTGGCGGCTCGCGTGCGCGAAGAGCGGCAGTTGGACATGTTGGATAGCCAGGAACTAGATATTACGCTCGATGGCGTACGCGTCACGGGCTGGCTGACGCAAATTCAGCACGACGGTTTGCTGCGCTGGCGTCCCGGGAAAATTTCGCTGGTGGATGGCATGATGCTGTGGTTGGAGCATCTGGCCTACTGTCTGAACGGCGGGGAAGGCGATAGTCGGATCTACGGGCGGGAAGACAGCGGCTGGCGTTTTCCTGCGCTGAGCGAAGCGCAGGCGCGGGAGTTTATGGCATTAATGATTAGCGGCTATCAGCAAGGGATGAATCAACCATTGTTGTTGCTTAATCGCTCCGGCGGCGCCTGGCTGAAGGTCATCTACGATCGTGACAGCGACAGCCTGTTGTCCGATGAAACCACCCTCAATAAAGCGCAGCAAAAGCTGCTGGAAGCGTGGCAGGGAACGTTCAACCTGTCCGGCGAAGGGGAAGATTATTATCTGCAGCGAATCGTACGGGAGATGGACCTTGAACGGATTGCACAGGTGACGGTCGCAGCGGAAACCTGGCTACTCCCCGCTGTACGGTTCAACCAGTTTTGAACGGCAACCGGTGGAGCGAGGTCGTGTCTCTGAGATCCGCAAAAAAAGCGCTGCAGAAACGCGTTGCCGTAGCGCAACAAGACATTACGGCGGTGCCGACCCAATGGCAGGCAATGTCCACGACGAATATCGAACTGTATCGGCAACGGTGCATCAGCACATCAATACCGTCGCGACAGGCGTCAGGAAAAAAAATGCGCGCGTTGGGCTCGTTAGAGCGGGAGCGGCGTGCCTTGCTCAAACGCAGTTTATTGCTGCGAGCGCTGATTTCGACGCGGGAGCCGAACTTTTTCAATCCTATGCTGAGGCTGAATATTTTGCGACAGAGTGTCTGCGTTAAAAGGCTGATGGATGAGAAGGCGGCTAAACGGGGTCGTCATTTCAACATTTGCGCCTTACTCCACATCGTGTCACCTCAGCAGGCAAAAAAACCATGACGACAGTGACTCCTCATTCTCTTGATTTATTCACGTTGCCGCTGTCTGGCGAGCGATTGATCGAAGCGTCGGCGGGAACGGGCAAAACCTATACTCTGTCCGCGCTTTATCTCCGTTTACTGCTGGGGCTAGGTGGTGAACACGCCTATCCGCGTCCCTTGCTCGTCGAAGAGATTCTGGTGGTTACCTTTACGGAGGCGGCGACGGAAGAACTGCGCGAGCGTATCCGTAAAAATATCCATGCTCTCTATCTCGCCTGTCTGGGCGGAGAGGAGGGTGATGCGCTCATGCAGCAACTGCTGGCCGACATCCCGCAGGGTTGGCATCAGGAGGCGGCCGAGGTGCTGCTGCGAGCGGAGCGACAGATGGATGAAGCCGCCATCTACACGATTCATGGCTTCTGCCAGCGGATGCTGACGACCCACGCCTTCGAGTCCGGCATCCTGTTCGAACAGCGACTGCTGGAAGATGAGCAGCCGCTGCGCCGTCAGGCCTGCGCCGACTTCTGGCGTCGCTACTGCTATCCGCTGCCTCTGGACGTCGTGAGGGTGTTGAGTGAACAGTGGCGGGGGCCAGAAGCCTTGTTGCAGACGCTGCTGCCGTATCTTCACGGTGAAACGCCGACGCTGCGTAAACCGCAGCAGGAAGAAACGCTGCTGGAGCGTCATCAGCGTATTGTGGCGCTGATTGATAGCTTCAAACACGCGTGGCGTGAAGCGTCTGGTCTCGAGGCGCTGATCAGTGCGTCGGGGGTCAATAAGCGGAGTTACAGCAGTCGCAATCTGCCCAACTGGATACACAAAATTGGCGAGTGGGCCGAACAGCCAACGCAGAGTTACCAGCTGCCGAAAGATCTGAAACGCTTTAGCCAGCAGGCGCTGATCGATAGCACGACCAAAGGCGAACCGCCGTTGCACCCGGTGTTCAGCTCGGTGGATCAGCTGTTGCAGGAGTCACTGACGCTCAAGGATCTGGTCATCTGGCTGGCGCTGAGAGAGATCAAGCGCACGGTGCGGGAAGAGAAACAGCGCCGGGCGGAGCTGGGCTTCGACGATCTCTTGGGGCGTTTGGATGAGGCATTGCAGCAGCCGGAAGGCGCGCAGTTGGCGGAGGCGATTCGCACGCGTTATCCGGTGGCGATGATCGATGAATTTCAGGACACGGATACCCAGCAATATCGCATTTTCCATACGATCTATGCTGACCAGCCACAGTGTGGCTGGTTAATGATTGGCGACCCGAAGCAGGCGATTTATGCCTTTCGCGGGGCGGATATTTTCACCTACATGCGCGCGCGCGCGGAGGTGTCGTCACACTATACGCTAGACACCAACTGGCGATCCGCGCTGGGCATGGTGGCGGCGGTGAACCAGCTGTTCCAGCGCGTCGATGCCCCATTTATTTTCGAGCAAATACCGTTTCTGCCCGTCAACCCGGCGCCGCCCAACCAGTCTTATGCTTTTGAAATGAACGGCGTGAAAACGCCGGCGCTGCAGTTCTGGCTGAGCGGTCAGGAAGGCACCGGGGTAGGAGAATATCAGCAGGTGATGGCTCGTCAGTGCGCAGGGCAGATCCGCGACTGGCTGACCGCCGGCCAGTTGGGGCAGGCATGGCTGATGAAGGGCAAAGGCCAAAAGAGCCCTGTGCAGGCGGCGGATATCACCGTATTGGTGCGCAGCCGCCGTGAGGCGATGCTGATCCGCCAGGCGCTGAACCGTCTGTATATTCCGTCGGTCTACCTGTCCAACCGCGACAGCGTATTCACCACGGCGGAAGCACGGGAAATGCTGTGGATCCTGCAGGCGGTGCTGGCGCCGGAACAGGAGCGCGCGCTGCGTGCGGCGATGGCGACCACCATCATGGGAATGGATGCGCCGTCGCTGGACGCGCTGAGCCGCAGTGAAGCAAGTTGGGATGCGCTGGTTGACGAGTTTTCCCGCTACCGGCAGCTCTGGCTGCAGCGCGGCGTTCTACCGATGCTGCGTGCGCTGATGACGCATCGTCGACTGGCGGAGGATGTGCTGGCGAGCGTCGACGGCGAACGTCGCCTGACGGATATTCTGCATATCGGCGAACTGTTGCAGGAGGCCTCGGCGTCGTTAGACAGTGAACACGCGCTGGTGCGCTGGTTGGCCCAGCAGATCGCCCAGCCTAACCCGCAGGCGGAAAATCAGCAGCTCCGGCTGGAGAGTGACCGCCATTTGGTACAGATAGTCACCATTCACAAATCCAAGGGGTTGGAATACCCACTGGTCTGGTTGCCCTTCATCGGCAATTTTCGCCCTCAGCAGGAAGGTATCTATCATGACCGGAAAAACTTTCGGGCCATGCTGGATCTGCAAAACGGCGAAGAGAGTCAGCAACTGGCGGAAGAAGAGCGGTTGGCGGAGGATTTACGGTTGCTGTACGTGGCGTTGACCCGCGCCGTTTATCACTGTGCGGTCGGGGTCGCGCCGTTGTTTCAGGGAACCCGGAAGAAAGAGGGCGATAGCGATATGCATCGTAGCGCGCTGGGCTATTTGTTGCAGCGCGGTGAGGCCGCGAGCGCTGAGGCGTTAATCGCTGAGCTTGAAGGCATGGTAGGCGAGGGTATCGGCTTAAGCATAGCGGCAGCGCAGGATGAACAGCCGTGGCAGCCCGAGCTGGCGTTGCCGCCGTCGCTCGAGGCGCGCCGCAACACCCGTCGGCTGCGCGACGGCTGGCGGGTGACCAGCTACTCAGGGTTGCAGCAGCATGGCTCCGAGACCATTCAGGGGTTGTTGCCTCGTTTCGATATCGACTCGATGGGCGAAACGGCGGAAGAGGACGTGGAAGAGCGTTCGCCGCATTCGTTTCCGCGCGGCGCCGCGCCGGGCACGTTTCTGCACAGCCTGTTCGAGACGCTGGATTTCACCCAGCCGATCGATGACGAGTGGCTACTGGAACAGCTTCGGCACTATGGCATTGAGGATGAGTGGTTATCGGTGCTGAAACCCTGGATGGAGAACGTTCTGAGCTTGCCGCTTAACGATGACGGGATTCGGCTCGCCGAGCTGGGTAACGGGCATAAACAGGCCGAGATGCAGTTCTATCTGCCGATCCAGCGGATGCTCACCGCCGACGCGTTGGATAGTCTGATACGACATCATGACCCGCTCTCCGCGCTCTGCCCGGCCTTATCGTTCCAGCAGGTCAAAGGCATGCTGAAGGGATTTATCGACCTGGTGTTTGTCTGGGAGGGGCGTTACTACCTGCTGGATTACAAATCCAACTGGCTGGGGCATGACGCCAGCGCCTATACGCAGGATGCCATGATGCGGGCGATGGCGGAACATCGGTACGATTTGCAGTATCAGCTCTACACGCTGGCGTTGCATCGTTATCTGCGACACCGGCTGCCAGACTACGACTACGAACAGCACTTCGGCGGCGTTTTTTATCTGTTTTTACGCGGCGTCAGCGCCGAGCATCCCGGCAACGGGATCTATTTCTCGCGTCCGTCCCGGGCGTTTGTCGACGATATGGATGGTTTGTTTTGCGGCGAAGAGGTAACGGAGGGCGCGCATGTCGGGCATGATTGAACTGTTGGAAGAAGCGCGTCAGCGGCGTTGGTTGCGTCCGCTGGACGTGCAGTTTGCCCGGATGCTGGCGGACGACGACCAGCCGTATCTCCTGCTGGCGGCGGCGTGCCTCAGCGCCTACGTGGGCGCGGGGCACGTTTGTCTGCCGCTGTCACAGCTTCATCCTAACGCCTTGTTTGACGGTCGGGATCGGGCGCTGGCTCAGGAAATCTGGCAGCGGTTAGGGAAACCGGATGAAGGTGAATGGCGACAGCGGTTGTTGAACGAACCCGCCGTCGGCGAGGGTGAAGATCCTGCCCCGCTGGTTTTTCAGCAGGACAATCTGTACCTGCAGCGCAGCTGGCAGGGAGAGTGCCGAGTCGCGCAGTTTATCGCCGGTAATCGTGCCGAGCCTGTCTATGACGAAGCCCGTATCCGCGTGGTGTTGGATGGCCTGTTTCCTGCGGTGGAGGGCGAAGCCGACTGGCAAAAGATCGCAGCGGCGGTCGCACTGACCCGGCGAATTGCGGTGATTTCAGGAGGGCCGGGTACCGGTAAAACGACGACGGTCGCCAGACTGCTGGCGGCGCTGATAGAACTGCAGGATGGGCCGTCGCCGCGTATTCAGCTGGCGGCGCCCACTGGAAAAGCCGCCGCGCGTCTCACCGAATCGTTGGGCAGCGTGTTAAGCCAGCTGCCGCTCAGCGACGCTCAGCGAATGGCTTTTCCGCAGGAAGCTACCACGCTGCACCGCCTGTTGGGGGCGGTGCCGGACAGCCAGCGTCTGCGCTACCATCAGGATAATCCGCTGCATTTGGATGTCCTGGTGGTGGACGAAGCCTCGATGGTCGATCTTCCGATGATGGCGAATCTGATCGCCGCGCTGCCGCCGCAGGCCCGCATCATCCTGTTGGGCGACCGCGACCAGCTGGCTTCGGTCGAGGCCGGGGCGGTGCTGGGCGACATCTGTCGCTTCGCCGAACAGGGCTATAGCCAGAAGCGCGGTCTGCAGCTGAATCGCCTTACCGGTTGCACGTTAGAACCGGGCTCGGCGGAAAATGCCTCGGTGGCTGACAGCATTTGTCTGCTGCGCAAGAGTTACCGTTTCACAGCGGACTCGGGCATTGGTCAGTTCGCGAAGGCGGTCAACCGGGGCGACGAAGCACAGCTACAGGCTATTTTGCAGCACGGGTATGACGATATCGTCTGTCTGCCTCTGGCGGATAACGCAGACTATCAGCGCCTGTTGGATCAGGCGGTGGACGGGTACACGGATTATCTTCAGCGTATTCATCGCGGTGATGCTCCGGAGCAAGTACTGCGAGCTTTTCAACGTTACCGACAGCTGTGTGCGCTACGAGAGGGGCCGTTTGGCGTCGCCGGACTGAATCAGAGGATTGAACGCGCATTGCAGGTGGCGGGACTGATTCAACGGCCCACGCTTAATGGCGGGCGCTGGTATGTCGGCCGTCCGGTAATGGTTGAGCGAAACGACGCGGTGCTGGGGCTATTCAACGGCGACATTGGCATTAGTATGACGAACGAACAAGGGGAGCTGCGGGTCTATTTCCAACTGCCGGATGGTCGAACCAAATCGGTCGCGCCTAGCCGTCTGCCGCCGCATGAAACGGCCTATGCTATGACGGTGCATAAGTCTCAAGGCTCCGAGTTCGAACACACGTCGCTGGCGCTGCCGAATCACTTTCTACCCGTCTTGACGCGTGAGTTGGTGTACACCGCGATCACTCGCGCTCGACAGCGTCTGTCGCTTTTCAGCGATAGCGCAATATTGTGTCGGGCGGTGAGTACGCCGACGCAGCGCTATAGCGGACTTGAGGCGCGTATTCGATCTTTGATGGTGGAGTCGTCGGGTTAAATCGAAAAGGATGAAAGAAAGAGGCGGCGCGAAAGAACAGAGCTTTCGCGCCGGTCTGGTCCGGCGTGAGCGCTTTAGAGGTCCAGGACAAGTATTTTCGAGCGGCGCTGATAGTTATACAGCTCCTGCTTACGCCTTGGCAGCATCGCGACTTCAGCGGGCTGGAAGCCGCGCTCCTGGAACCAGTGGATACTGTGCGTCGTCAGCACGAACAGGCGTTTAAGTCCCTGATGACGGGCCTGAGTCTCGATGTGATGCAGTAGCTGGTCGCCTCGGGAAGAGTTGCGGTATTCCGGATGCACCGCCACGCACGCCATCTCGGCAATGCTTTCTTCAGGGAACGGATAAAGCGCCGCACAGGCGATGGTCAGGTTGTCTCGAACGACCACGGTGAATTTGTCGATTTCCATTTCCAGCTGTTCGCGGGAGCGACGCACCAGGATCCCTTGCTGTTCCAGCGGATGAATCAGTTCCAGAATCCCCCCGATATCGTTGATGGTCGCGCGGCGCACCTGCTCGGCGCTCTCCATGACGACCTGCGTCCCGATACCATCGCGGGAAAACAGCTCCTGCAATAGCGCGCCCTCTTCCTGATAGCTGATGAGGTGGCTGCGGCGTACTCCGCTGCGGCAGGCTTTTACGGCACCGCGCAGGAAACGTACCACTTCGGAATTGAAGTCTTCCACTTCCTCTTGGCTCTGAATCAGGTGCTGTGCCTCTTCCGGCAGCATTTCCGGAATTACATTACCGTTCTCGTCGGTGACGCCTTGCTCGGCGCAGAAGCCGATCATCTTTTCCGCCCGCAGTTTTATCGCCAGCTGCGTCGCTACCTCTTCTGAGGTTAAATTGAAGCTTTCGCCGGTCACGGAAACTGCTACAGGGCCGAGCAGCACGATAGCGCCGCTCGCCAGCTGTCGATGAAGCGCCTCTTCGTCGATACGACGAATACGGCCGCTATGGCAGTAGTCCACGCCGTCATCCACGCCAAGCGGTTGGGCGATGACGAAATTGCCGCTGACGACGTTGATATGCGCGCCCTGCAGCGGCGTATTGGTCAGGCTCATCGACAGGCGGGCGGTGATGTCCAGCTGTAGCATGCCGGCGGCTTGCTTCACCAGCTCCAGCGTAGTGCTGTCGGTGATACGGGTATGTTTGTGGTAGGTCGGCTCGCAATGGTGTGCGACCAGATTGGCGTCGATCTGCGGACGGGCGCCGTAGACAACTACCAGCTTGATGCCCAGGCTGTGAAGCAGACCGATGTCGCTGACGATATTGCTGAAGTTTTCATGCTCAATCGCTTCACCGCCGAGCATGATGACGAACGTTTTTCCGCGATGCGCGTTGATATAAGGAACTGAATGGCGGAAGCCTTGGACCAGTTCTGTACTACGTTCCTTCACTGCGAGCCCCCTGAATTTTTATTCGGTATTTTTGTATTTTTATTCTTAATGGCGTAAAAGGCAAGCGTTTCATCGTCCGCATTTTTTCATGCCGCGACCCCTGTATTCACGCTCAAGCGGGAAACTTTTTCCATGACAGTATGGGGCAGATTCGCTAAAGTTTCGGGCGTTTCTGAAAAACATAACCTTTTTATCGTCATTAGTTGTTACCCCGTACGTAAACCGGAGCTGCATGTCTGATTCGAATCACCCCCTGACCCGCCGAAGACTATTACAGGGTGCGGCTGCGACCTGGCTGTTGAGTGTTACCGGCGTGGGTATCGCCGCCACATCGCAGATTATCGCCGTGCGTATCTGGCCTGCATCGGCCTATACCCGCGTCACGCTGGAATCCAGTCATCCTCTGAAGTATCGGCAGTTCATGCTGGATAATCCCCGGCGGTTGGTGGTGGACATCGAAAATGTCTCGCTGAACAGCGTGCTAAAAAATGTAGGCCAGCGTTTCAATCAAGGCGACCCTTATATCAAGACCGCCCGGGCAGGACAGTTCGACAAGCGGACGGTGCGGCTGGTGCTGGAACTGAAGCAGCAGGTCAGCCCCAAAACATTCGCGCTGTCGCCGGTCGCCGGATTCAAAAATCGTCTGGTGCTTGATCTTTACCCGATCGAGGGTCGCTACGACAATGCGGAAGATCCGCTGCTGGCGTTGCTGGAGGATTACAACAAGGGCGATCTTGAACGTACGCTGCCGACGGAGGCGCCGCTTGCCGGAAAGCCCGGTCGGGAAAGACCGCTGGTGGTGATGTTGGATCCGGGACATGGCGGGGAAGATCCCGGCGCGATCGGCAAAAATCGGACGCGTGAAAAGGACGTCGTGCTGCAAATTGCGCGTCGCCTGAAAGCGTTGATCGATCGTGAACCCAACATGAAAGCGTATATGACACGCAATGAAGACGTATTTATACCGCTACAGGTGCGAGTGGCGAAAGCCCGCAAGCAGCGGTCCGATTTGTTTGTTTCCATTCACGCGGATGCGTTTACCAACCGTGCGGCTAAAGGGTCGTCGGTCTTTGCGCTGTCGAAAAAGGGAGCGACCAGTTCTGCTGCGCGTTTTCTGGCACAGACTCAGAACGAATCCGACCTCATCGGTGGGGTCAGCATGAGCGGCGATCGCTATCTCGACCACACGATGCTGGATATGGTGCAGACGCTGACAATTAGCGATAGCCTCAAGTTCGGCGGAGAAATTCTGCGTCGGATGGGGCGCATCAACCACCTGCATAAAAATAGCGTCGACCAGGCGGGATTCGCGGTATTAAAAGCGCCGGATATTCCCTCTGTTTTGGTGGAAACCGCCTTTATCAGTAATCCGGAAGAAGAGCGTAAATTGCGTACTGCACGATTCCAGCAGCAGGTGGCGCAATCTATTTTCGAAGGGATCAAAGCGTATTTCGCTCAGCGGGCCAGATAGTTAGCGAAGAGAAGGGGAGGACGGGCTACGGTGCGTCCCTTTCGATTTGAAAAACCTGAAGATGAGGTGGCCCTAAAACGCAAAAAACACCCGTTAAGGTGCTTAATGTTAATTGGTTGCGGGGGCCGGATTTGAACCGACGACCTTCGGGTTATGAGCCCGACGAGCTACCAGACTGCTCCACCCCGCGTCCGTATTCTGACTTTTCTTTCTTACTGCTTTTCACTTCTCAGGCATAAATTGGTTGCGGGGGCCGGATTTGAACCGACGACCTTCGGGTTATGAGCCCGACGAGCTACCAGGCTGCTCCACCCCGCGTCCGTATTATGGCTTTTCTTTCTTACTGCTTTCACGTCTCAAACGTGAATTGGTTGCGGGGGCCGGATTTGAACCGACGACCTTCGGGTTATGAGCCCGACGAGCTACCAGGCTGCTCCACCCCGCGTCCGTGGAAGCGCACTATACTCTCCAAGCGTTTCTATGCAACCCCTTTTTGGCAAAAATCCATGATTTAACTTGTCTTTGTTTGTTTCTTCATCTATTACCGCAAAACAGGTAAGGATATTGTTTATGTGGAACGGCGCGGTTTGGGGGATTGATCGCATTTCATTTTACCGACCCGTTTGCTATCGTTCCGCGTTGGACACCACTTATGAAGAGAGCGCGGAAGAATGAAAGGATGGCGGGGCAGTTATGTGTTAGTCGGCTTAGTGATCGCCGTTTTGGCGGGATGTCAGAGTCGACCTACCGATCAGGGTCAGCAGTATAAAGACGGACATCTCACTCAGCCTCTAAAAATGGTGAACGAACCTAACACGCACGGCAAGCCGATCAACGCTGGCGACTTCGCCAGTCAAGTCACGCACATTCAGACAGATTCTCCCTCGCTTTATAGCAACAATAACGCCACGTTCCAGGCCATTCAAAACTGGATGCTGTCAGGCGGCGATACACGTGAACTCAACAAGTTCGGTTTAGGCTCCTGGCAAATGGAAGGGGTCGACGGCTTCGGCAACGTTCAGTTCACCGGCTACTACACTCCGGTGGTACAGGCTCGTTACACCC
This sequence comes from Lonsdalea britannica, assembly GCF_003515985.1. GTDB lineage: Bacteria > Pseudomonadota > Gammaproteobacteria > Enterobacterales > Enterobacteriaceae > Lonsdalea > Lonsdalea britannica. The sequence continues at coordinate 1,995,180 of NZ_CP023009.1, forward strand.
GCCAGGGGGAGTTCCAGTATCCTATCTATGGCATGCCGTCGCGGGGCAAGAAAAACCGTCGTCTTCCGGATCGCGCGGGCATTTACGCAGGCGCGCTCGGCAATGCTCCGATTTTGGGTTGGAGCAACTCTTTAATGGATAACTTCATGATGGAAGTGCAGGGAAGCGGGTATGTCGACTTCGGTGACGGCCGGCCTCTGACATTCTTTGCTTACGCAGGCAAAAACGGTCATGCCTACCGCAGCATTGGCAAAGTCCTGATTGATGAAGGTGAAGTTGCGAAAGAAAATATGTCGATGCAGGCGATCCGTCATTGGGCGGATACCCATTCGGAACAGGAAGTTCGTCAACTGCTGGAACAGAATCCTTCCTTTGTGTTCTTCAAACCGATGGACGCAGCGTTAGTGCGTGGCGCGAGCGCGGTGCCTCTGGTTGCCAAAGCGTCGGTCGCCTCCGACCGATCGTTGATCCCCGAAGGGAGCGTGCTGCTGGCGGAAGTTCCGCTGCTGGATAATCAGGGCAAGTTCAACGGCAAATATGAAATGCGCCTGATGATTGCATTGGATGTCGGCGGTGCGATCAAGGGACAGCACTTCGACATCTATCAGGGGATCGGCCCTGAAGCGGGTCATGCCGCCGGTTTTTATAACCACTATGGGCGAGTCTGGGTGTTGCGTAACACGCAGCCGCAAAGTTCCGAGCTGTTGCTGAGCGCTACGCCAGCGCAGACAACCAGCGGCGGATTACTAGGAAAGCCGCCGGTGGTGACCTTCTCTGAGTAATGGCATCACGAAGCGGGCTCTGCGCCCGCTTCGTCATCTTTGCGCTCTGACCGCGAATTCTCCACAAAGCTGACATTTCGTTTTATCTCTCACTCCGCAAATGCGTCGCACTGCGTTATCATCCTCGCCGTTTGTTTTCTCCAAGTCGTTACCCGTAAAGGTGGTTAGTCATGAGTTCACAGTTATCTGAAAGCTATCTGCAGCGCTTCGGCGGTACGGCCCGGCTGTACGGGCAGCAGGCGTTGTCGCTGTTCGCCGAGGCGCACGTTTGCGTGATTGGCATCGGTGGCGTCGGCTCCTGGGCGGCGGAAGCGCTGGCGCGTACGGGTATCGGCGCGATCACCTTGATTGATATGGACGATGTCTGCGTCAGTAATACCAATCGACAGATTCATGCGCTGCGTCAGCATACCGGTCAGCCTAAAACGGAAGTGATGGCGGAGCGAATTCTCGCGATCAATCCGGAGTGTCGGGTGACCTGCGTGGATGACTTCATCAGTCCGGACAACATGGCAGAGTTGTTGAATCAGGAATTCAGCTACGTGATTGATGCCATCGACAGCGTGAGGGCGAAAGCTGCGTTGTTAGCTTACTGCCGACGCAACAAGATCCCGGTTGTCACGACCGGCGGTGCTGGCGGGCAGATCGATCCCACGCGTATCGCTGTCGTGGATCTGGCTAAAACCATTCAGGATCCCCTAGCGGCCAAGCTGCGCGAGCGTCTGAAGCACGATTTTAATGTCGTGAAGAACAGCAAAGGTAAGCTGGGTATCGACTGCGTATTTTCCAGTGAGGCACTGGTTTATCCTCAGCTCGACGGCAGCGTTTGCGCGTCCAAACAGACCGCAGATGGCGTGAAACGGATGGATTGTGCGTCCGGATTCGGCGCGGCGACAATGGTAACCGCCACCTTTGGATTTGTGGCGGTTTCACATGCGTTAAAGAAAATGATGGCGAAAGACCAGCGTCAAAATAGCCTGTAATCAGGACTCTTGACGCGCAATGTCCTTAATTCTGGCGGCCAGCGCCGCCAGTCCGGCGGAGCGTGACGCGCTCAGCTGAGCTTTCAGCGCCAATGTTTCCAGCAGCGCCAGCGGGTCTTGCTGTTGCAATTGCGCTGCGGTTTTTCCTTCAACCCCTGTAAGCAGTATCGCCAGCAACCCACGAACGATGCGCCCATCGCTGTCGCCGTAGAAATGCAGCGTTCCAGACGCTGTCCGTTCGTACCCCAACCACACCTGATTTTCACACCCAGATAACGCAATGGCGGACTGCTTTTTATCTTCAGGTAATGGGGGAAGCTGTTTGGCCAGCAAAATGATCTGGCGATAGCGATCTTCCCAACTGCGGCAAGCGCTGAAACGTTGGCGCAGATCGTCTTCGGTGATGTCGCAGCCAAAAGGGTGGTGAGTCGTATTCAAAGTCATGTGGTTTAGTCCAGCAGCAGGTCGAGCGCTTTACGCGTCGCGGCGAGCAATTGCGCCACGTCCTGCTCATTATTATAAGGGGAGAAAGAGGCTCGCAGGGTGCCTTTTACGCCGAGGGCGGTCATCAGCGGTTGAGCGCAGTGATGCCCGGCACGTAGCGCGATGCCTTCTTCCGCCAGTAGGGCGACAAGATCGCTGTGGTGTACGTCGCTGAATGTAAAGGACAGCAGGCTGCTACCGGCGCTGCGCCAACGGCGAAAACCGGGCAGCGTCATCAAAGCGTGCTCAGCCTGTTCGGCCAGTGCGACGCTGTGCTGTTCCGCTGCGTGACGGTCGTAGGTTTCAAGCCATTCGAGGGTAGCGGAAAGACCGATAACACCCGCGATATGCGGTGTTCCTGCTTCAAATTTCTGCGGGCTGCCTTGCGGAATAAAACCGTCAAAAGAGACTTCCTGCATCATCTTACCGCCGCCTTGCCAGGGCGGCATATCGGCTAACAGCTCGGGTTTGCCGTACAGGACGCCGATGCCGGTGGGGCCATACAGCTTGTGAGCAGAAAACGCATAAAAATCGATATCTAATGCCGAGACATCGACGGACGTATGCACGATCCCCTGCGCGCCATCGACCACAACGACAGCGCCTGCTTGATGCGCGAGCGTAATGGCGCGCTGCAAGTCCGGTTGCCCACCGGTGACGTTGGACATTTGAGTGATCGCCAGAATGCGCGTTCGGGACGACAGCAAAGAGGGCAGGCGTTCAACGTCCGGCAGTAGGTCATCGCCCAGCGGCAGTTTCACGACGCTCGCGCCGGTTTGCCGGGCCACCATCAGCCAAGGCAATAGGTTGGCGTGATGCTCGGCTTCGCTGACGACAATCTCATCGCCTGGAGAGAGCAAAGGACGGGCAAAGCTCTGTGCGACCAGATTGATGGATTCCGTCGCCCCTCGCGTCCAGATCACGCTGCGCGGATCGGGCGCGCCGATCAGTGTCGCGACCTGCTGCCGCGTGTCCTCAAAACACTGGGTCAGTCGTTGCGCCTCGCGATGCTGGCTGCGATGCACGTTGCCGCTTGGCAAACCGTAATAGCGGCTCACGGCGTCGATCATTGACTGGGGTTTGAGCGCGGTCGCGGCGCTGTCCAGATAGACGCCGGGCTGCTGAAGCGCTGGGAACTGTTGGCGAAAGTGGGGGGCGTTAAACGGTTTCATGACTGTCCTCTATTCAGGGGGCGGATCCTGTCCCATTTTTCAGGCGTAAACAAGTTTCGGACAATACTTACACGTTCTCAGTGGCAAAAACGAGGCGGGTTGCTACGCTTAATAGTGTCAAGTTGTGGAATTTAATGGCGTTCAATAGAAGATATTAAACTTATAAAACTACTCGGAGTGTAATATGAAAAATAAAATATCAATCATTGCGGCCATTGTGATGGCCTTCTCTGTGGTGGCCTGCTCCAGCAACTATGTTCTGCACACCAATGACGGACGGACCATCATCGCGGACGGCAAACCGAAAGTGGACAATGATACCGGCCTGATCAGCTACACCGATGCTTTTGGTCACGAACAGCAGATCAACCGTTCCGATGTGAAACAGATGACGGAAGTGAAATAAACCGTCTCGACGCTCACCAGCGAGTTGCACCAATGAAAAAAAAAGCACCGCAATCTTGCGGTGCCTTACACAATATTGTGAATAGACAGGGGAAAAACAGGAAATGAAAAGGTAGCAGAGCTACCTTGTCTGAGATTCAGACGGTAAATAGTAAACACAACATCACATCCACAAGCCAAAGCACTTCGGTTACCCCTCCGTACTTTTCGTTCCGACTCAGGAAGTGCCGCTAATATAGGTATTTGCTGGTGCATCCTCAACGGACAATTTATAATGTCTCGGATTAAAAAAACTAATGAGTTATCATGCATCAGACCCGCGCTGACAGGCCTGAGCCAATAATCCGATCTATGTCAAAACGACTACCTCCTCTTAATGCGTTGCGCGTGTTTGATGCCGCCGCCCGCCACCTGAGTTTTACCAAAGCAGCGGAAGAGCTGTTTGTGACTCAGGCTGCCGTGAGCCATCAAATTAAATCACTCGAAGATTTTCTCGGCCTTAAATTATTTCGTCGTCGCAATCGTTCGCTGCTGCTGACGGAAGAAGGGCAAAGCTATTTTTTAGACATCAAAGAAATCTTTCTCTCCTTGAACGACGCCACGCGCAAACTGCAGGCACGCAGCGCCAAAGGGGCGTTGACGGTGAGTATGCTGCCGAGTTTCGCCATCCATTGGCTCGTACCTCGGTTGTCCAGTTTCAATGCTGACTATCCGGGGATCGATGTCCGCATTCAGGCGGTATCCCGAGAGGAAGATCACCGTCTGGCGGACGATGTCGACGTAGCGATTTTTTATGGTCGAGGCAACTGGCCGGGACTGCGGGTGGAGAAACTTTACGCGGAGTATTTATTGCCGGTTTGTTCTCCTCAATTGCTGACAGGAGAGCACCCGCTGAATGTGCCGGCGGATTTGGTTCGCCATACTTTATTGCATGATGCTTCCCGCCGCGACTGGCTAACTTATACGCGGCAATTGGGCATTCAGCAGATCAACGTTCAGCAGGGGCCGATATTCAGTCATAGCGCGATGGTGTTACAGGCGGCGATCCACGGTCAGGGGATCGCGCTGGCGAATAATGTGATGGCGCAGACGGAAATCGAAGCGGGCAGATTGGTGTGTCCGTTCAATGATGTGCTGGTGAGTAAAAACGCTTTTTATCTGGTATGTCATGACAGTCAGGCAGAACTGGGTAAAATAGCCGCCTTTCGCCAGTGGATACTGGCGCGTGCGGCGAGCGAACAGGAGAAATTCCGCTTCCGCTATGACAGCGGCTCGCGCTGAATCTTTGGGATTCGAGCACCTTGTTTACCTCAAAAGAAAATGGATAACGATGATGAATAGCCGTTTCATGCTGATTTTCGCGGCCATCAGTGGATTTATATATGTCGCCCTAGGCGCGTTCGGCGCGCATGTCTTAAGCCGTACGCTCGGCGAAGCCGAACTGGATTGGCTTCATACCGGGCTACAGTATCAGGCCGTGCATACGCTCGCGATTCTGGCCTTGAGCGTGGCCATGCACCAACGCGCCAACGTATGGTTTTACTGGAGTGCGGCGCTCCTTGGGTTGGGTACGGTGTTGTTTAGCGGTAGCTTGTACTGTCTGGCGCTGTCCCAGTTGAGGCTATGGGCCTATGTTACGCCGGTGGGCGGCGTTTGCTTCCTGGGTGGCTGGTTATTGTTGTTGATAGGCGCTCTGCGCCAGAAAAGAAAGGCTGACTCGCATGAATAAAGTCATTTTGTACTGCCGTCCCGGCTTTGAAAAAGAGTGTGCGGCGGAAATTACCGATAAAGCGGCACAGCATAACGTTTACGGCTTCGTGCGGGTCAAGGACAACAGCGGCTACGTCATTTTTGAGTGCTATCAGTATGAAGATGCCGATCGCCTGATTAAGGATTTACCGTTCAAGAGCCTGATCTTTGCCCGCCAGATGATGGTATGCGGCGAGCTTTTGCGCGATCTGCCGCAGGAAGACCGCATCTCGCCGATCGTCGGCATGCTGACCGGCGTGTTGGAGCGTGCGGGTGAACTGCGCGTCGAGGTGCCGGATACCAACGAAAGCAAAGAACTGATGAAGTTCTGCCGTAAATTCACCGTGCCGCTGCGCGCGGCGTTGCGTGAAAGTAAGATATTGCTACCGCAAGAAAAACCGGGTCGGCCGGTGATCCACGTGCTGTTTATCGCACCAGGCTGTTGCTACGTCGGTTATTCCTACAGCAACAACCACTCTCCGTTCTATATGGGGATACCGCGTCTCAAGTTTCCGGCGGATGCACCGAGTCGTTCCACGCTCAAACTGGAAGAGGCTTTTCACGTCTTCATCCCGGCGGATGAATGGGAAGAGCGACTGGGCAGCGGCATGTACGCGGTGGATCTGGGCGCCTGTCCCGGTGGCTGGACCTATCAGTTGGTCAAGCGCAGCATGATGGTTCATGCGGTGGATAACGGGCTGATGGCGCAGAGCCTGATGGATACGGGTCAGGTCATTCACCATCAGGCGGACGGGTTCCGGTTCGAGCCGCCGCGCAACAATGTGTACTGGCTGGTGTGCGATATGGTGGAGAAGCCGGCCAAAGTCACCAACCTGATGGCTGACTGGCTGGTGAAAGGCTGGTGCCGTGAAGTGATTTTCAACCTCAAGCTACCGATGAAAAAACGCTATGAGGAAGTGAATCAGAATCTGGAGCTGCTGATGGAACGCCTGCATGAAAGCGGCATCAATGCGGAAGCTCATGCCAAACAGCTCTATCACGATCGTGAGGAAATCACGATCCACGCTCGACGGATCTGGAGTGCGATTCCCGGCCGTCGCGACGAGCGTTAAGACGGCGGCGGCGGGTTTTCTAGCCCGCCGTCGACGGCAGCCGAAGCTGCTGCAAATTACCGTTCAACGTCAGATCGGTTTTGAGCGTGGCGACCTGTCGACAAATCCAGGCTGCTTCCCGCTGCGGCTCCAGCTTTTTACGCCACTTCTCCGGCAGTTGTTCCAACTGCTGATAAAGCTGTTCCAATGATCCCGCCTGTTGCAGGAGCTGTGCTGCGGTTTTTGCGCCAATACCGCTGACCCCGGGGATCTTGCTGCTGCTAATACCCGCCAATCCCCAATAGTCGGGGAGCTGCTGCGGGGTAACGCCAAATTCCTGGCGGATAAAAGGCACATCCAACCAGCGTTTTTGAAAGTAATCCCGAATCTGAATTGTCGGCGCCAACAGCTGGCAATATCCCTTGTCCGTTGAAACGATGGTGGCCTGATGGCCCTGCGCGGCAACCTTGCAGGCTAGGGTTGCGGCCAGATCGTCTGCTTCGTCTCCGGGGGAGTGCCAACTCTCAACGCCCAGTTCTCGAAAAGCCTCTTTGATTTGCGGCAACTCCTGATGCAGTGAGTCCGGCATCGGGGTACGTCCGGCTTTGTAATCAGGCAACAGCTGGTGACGCCAGCTTGATGCTCTCTGTTCATCGTCGAACACGGCGACAGCATGGGTCGGTTGGCTGTTTTGCAACAGAAGGCTCAGCGCATGCTGGCAGGCAGGTAAACAGGGGGAGCCCTGTACGGCATGGATGCGCCTGATAAGGTTCAGCGCATCCACAATTAATAGGTGCAAGGGCATGATTCGTCTCCGCGAATAAAATACTCTGCCCCCGCCCCGTGGATGCAGGGCGACGGCAGAGAAGACGTCTTGTCAGGTCAAAATTTCATAACAGGGGATATAGGCGCTGCCCGGCAGCTTCATGCGTTGTTGCGCAACGAAGCCCTGTAGCAGGCGGTCCATGTTTTTCATGATCTCGGCGTTGCCATCAAGCTTATAAGGGCCGAATTGTTCGATGGCCTGAATGCCGCCTTCTTTGACGTTGCCCGCCACGATACCTGAAAACGCTTTGCGCAGCGCCGCGGCAAGCTGTTCGTTCGGCTGGTCGGGGTGCAGATGCAGATTCGCCATGTTTTCGTGCGTAGGCTCGAAAGGTATCTGCAAATCCGGAGCAATACGTAGCGACCAGTTGAAGCTATAGGCGTCGCCAGTATGACGGCGGTGCTCTTTCACCAGCGGCATCGACTTCTTCATCTCGCGCGCGACTTCAGCCGCATCGTTGATGATGATGCTGTAGTAGCGGCGGGCTTGACGTCCTAGCGTACTGACGATGAATTCGTCCAGCACCCGGAAATAATCCGCGCTTTCTTCCGGTCCCGTCAGAATGATCGGCAATACCTGCTCGCTGTTGGCCGGATCCATCATGATCCCCAACAGATACAGGAACTCTTCCGCCGTGCCGACGCCACCTGGGAAAATGATGATCCCATGGCCGATGCGGACAAAAGCTTCCAGCCGTTTTTCAATATCCGGCATGATGATCAGTTCGTTGACCAGTGGGTTGGGCGGCTCGGCCGCGATAATGGAGGGCTCGGTCATGCCGATGAACCGGCCATCTTTGTAGCGCTGCTGAGCATGGCCGACGGCGGCGCCTTTCATGGGGGCTTCCATCGCGCCGGGTCCGCAGCCGGTGCAAATATTCAGTTCGCGGAGCCCAAGCTGGCTGCCTACACGGCGAGCATACTGATACTCTTTTTCGTTGATGGAGTGACCGCCCCAGCAAACAACCATGTTGGGTTCTTCGCCCACGTGCAGCGCACGCGCATTGCGAAGAATGGAAAAGACGATGTTGGTGATATGCGTCGAATTCTCCAGATCGAGATTCTGATACTGCCCCGTTTGCGTGATCTGCCCGTTGACGAACAGAATATCGCGCAGGACGGCGAACAGGTTGGCCTGCAAGGAACGAATCAGCTGACCATCCACAAACGCCTCTTCAGGCGGGTTAACCAGTTCAAGCTTCACGCCGCGTTCACGTCGCAGCACATTGATATCGAAATTCTCGAAACGGGAGAGCAATTCTTTGCTGTTGTCCGTCTGGCTGCCGGAGTTCAATACGGCCAGCGAGCAGTTACGAAATAAGCGGTAAAGGTCGCTACTGGCGCTGCTTTTGAGCCTGTCTACTTCCAGCTGCGACAGCAAATCCATAGACCCGAGCGGGCTGATATGTGTAATCAATTTTGCTCCTTGATACGTAGGGTATGACGCCGGTTCTTTAATCGGACTGTTTTTGACTCGCCTCTTCACCATAACGTGAGCTAATCATTTTGCCAATCTTCGACGGCGCCGTGGCGTCGGCGCTGCGTGGCGTTACGCATTTTGGCCGAGATGCGCTCGACGACCGGCCGCACTCTCAGGTTACAATGCGGGGTAGTGTAACCCGACCGGTAGAGTAATGAAGAATGATGGATCAACACGTGTTGCAGGCGTTAACCGATTTTACCCAGCGCTATGTGAGTCGTTGGCAGGATCATGAGGGGCATCCACCGGCCTCTGAAGCGCTGTATGGCATTCCCTCGCCCTGTATCGTCGCCACTCATGACGGACAGGTACAGTGGTTGCCCCAGTCAGGCGGAGAACACAAACGTCTGGATGGCGTCGAACGTGCGATGGACATCCAATTGCACCCCGACGCCCACGCGTTCTACACCAGCCAGTATGCCGGAGATATGGAGGCATGCTTCGACGATATTCATTGTACCTTGTTACAGGCATGGAGCGCGGACGACCTTATTCGCATGCAGGAAAACCTGATCGGTCATCTGGTGACGCAGAAACGGCGTAAGCTGCCGCCGACGCTTTTTTTAGCGACGACGGCGTCGGAAATGACGTTAATCTCGCTGTGCAATAGGCGTGGAGAAGTCATCCTCGAAGAGTTCGGAACGCAGAAAAGACGTGTGCTTGCCGCGACATTATCTGAATTTTTATATAAGCTTCAGCCATTGATTCAAAATTACTGAAGCGTGTTTCGCTTTTCAGCGTGTAAGAAATATCTCACAATAGGTGTAGGTTATCGCTTATATTTTATATTAATATAGAGCGAAAACTGCAAATAACCATTACTTTTCAGTGTCTTGAATTTTATGGCATTAAAAAAGACCGAATGGAAGGTATGTTGCTCTGAATTAGGGGCTTGCCGATTCGCTTTAATTAATACATCTTATTATTCGCCAGGCAACATGGTAACAGGACGACGTAATACCGTTGTTTAATGATTACGCGTCCGTTCCAGCCGAAATGCTTCAGGATGAAATGTTTTCAGGATGAAAGCACGGACACCTCCATGATGGAGAATGGGAGCCGGCTTGGACATGCTGGTGGGGCAGGAGCCTAAAGGGAACGAGATCAGGACGATCGTGAGGGAACGGCAGTCAGGGAAGAAAGAGGGATCGCCAGCGAAGGAATTGCAGGTCGGGATGACCACAAAGGAAAAGTTTTCAAGGATGAGCAGGGAAGCAACTGTGTAGCTGGATTGCTATAAAACGAATCGGGGGTACTGAGCAATCAGTACCCCCATTTTTTTGTTCCGGCGACATCTTGGCGCGAAGGTATTTCGCAGGATGCCTCCGCGCGGCATCAATGTTATCCTTTGCCGCCCTACCGTTAGTCTGTTTGAGACCCCTGTATGAGTGAAGATATGCAGCTTAGGCAAGCCTTGTTGGCTGTCGAACACGCCCTGAAAGAAAGTGAACTGTGGCAGAGCAAGCCGCCGGAGGCGGAGGCATTCTCCAGCGCCGAGCCTTTCTGCGTGGATACCATGGAAGCCCAACAGTGGCTGCAATGGGTGCTGCTGCCTCGTATGCATGCCTTGCTGGATAGCGGCGCGCCATTGCCTGAACGTTTTGCTATTCATCCCTATTTCGAAATGGCGTTCGAAGGGCGGGAAGAAGGATTACAGGCTCTTTTGAACACGCTGCGCGAGCTGGATGGTTTCTTTGGAAAATAAACCGATGTTGGACATTCTCTATCAGGATGATTATCTGGTGGCCGTCAACAAGCCCCCGGCTGGTTGGTACACCGTAGCTGGCTTGACCGCAAAGAGAAAGTGGTGGTCATGCAAACGGTGCGTGACCAGATTGGCCAGCACGTCTATACCGTGCATCGTCTTGATCGGCCGACTTCCGGCGTTTTACTGCTAGCGCTTTCCAGCGATGTCGCTCGCCAGCTGTCCTCGCTATTTGAACAGCATGATCTCCAAAAAACCTATCACGCCGTAGTGCGGGGACATGTTTTTGATTCTGCTACCATTGACTATGCATTGACGGAAGAGCTGGACAAAATTGCGGACAAGTTCGCCAATCCCGATAAGGGACCACAGCCTGCGGTCAGCCATTATCGCGCGCTGGCTCAGGCGGACATGCCTGTCGCCATTGGCCGCTATCCGACGTCTCGCTACACGTTAATGGAACTGAAACCGGAAAATGGACGTAAGCATCAGCTCCGGCGGCATATGAGTCATATTCACCACCCCATTATCGGCGACAGCACGCATGGCGATTTAAAGCAGAATCGCGGTATGGCCGCCCACTTTGGCTGTTCGCGAATGATGCTGCATGCCAGCTGTCTGTCGCTGGTTCACCCGGTGACGGGGGAGCCGCTGGAGCTTAGAGCGCGCTGGGATGAAACCTGGCAGAGTGTGATGTCGCAGTTTGGTTGGGAGGGTATTCTCCCTGATTTTGAAAGGGTTGAGTTTCCCGCAGCCTGAGGTCAGGATAGCGGGGTTAAATCTGTCTGATTGAGGGAGTCGCGTCATGGCGCAGATCGGTATTTTTGTTGGCACCGTTTACGGTAACGCGTTATTGGTTGCAGAAGAGGCTGAAAATATTCTCAGGGAACGCGGGCACGAAGTGAAAATCTTCGAGGGTGCCTCGCTGGAAGAGTGGCTGACATATCGTGAGCAGCAGGTGCTAATTGTGACCTCCACGACAGGGCAGGGGGAACTGCCTGAGTCTATCGTGTCATTGTACACGGCGCTGCGCGACACCTGCGGGCCTTTACCTGGCATGGGGTATGGCCTGATTGCATTGGGCGACAGCAGCTATGACGTCTACTGCGGCGGCGGGCGTCAATTCGATGCTTTGCTGCAAGAGCTGGGGGCTGAGCGAATTGGCGAGCGATTAGAGATTGATGCCACCGAACAGCCGGAGCCTGAAGTCGTATCCTGTGCGTGGGTTGAAACCTGGGCTGACCTGCTGGAAAGCCGCGCCTAACGCGACCTATTCGGTGCTGTGCATAAGCAGAGTGCATCATCAGCATAAAAAAACGGGGCTTCGGCCCGTTTTTACTGCATAGCGCAATGTGTGGATAGATGCTTTAACGGTTTTTGGTCAGCTTTTCCAAATCGGACTCAATCTCGCTGATCTTGTTGGTGACGACGCTTTCCAGATGACGCAAATCAGCCAGAATTTTGCGTTTCAGGTCGACCTCGATCTGTTCGCGCTGACAGATCTGATCAAGCTCATCAACGACATAACGAAGATTGGGACTGATTTCGTTTATTTCCCGGAAGCCTTGTCCCGTATTGTCTGCCGCAATGGTTTTACGCTGACGGGGATATTTGAATTTCACGCTTTTGGCGAAGAACTCGCCTTTGTCTTTGCGAAAATAAATTTTCAGAATGTCATTGCTGGCTTCCTGCCGCAGGCTATAGCGGTCGATATCTTCCGGGTTGCTGATCCCGAGGCTCTTCAGATTGTCATACATAGCATCACCTCTTCCTGTTCTAAGCCATGCTACATTTTTATGCAATGCAGCGGGTCCGTATGCGCCTTGTCCCGACTGAACATAAAAATGGCGGGTCATTCACCCGCCAAATGTCTGTTTATCAGTCGATGGTGCGCAACAGCTCGTTGATGCCCACTTTACCGCGAGTTTTCGCATCGACCTTCTTCACGATCACGGCGCAGTACAGGCTATGACTGCCATCTTTGGAAGGCATGTTGCCGGAAACCACGACAGAGCCTGCCGGGACGCGACCGAAGTGGACTTCGCCGGTTTCGCGGTCATAAATGCGGGTACTCTGGCTGATGAATACGCCCATCGAAATGACGGAGCCTTCTTCGACGATGACGCCTTCCACGACTTCGGAACGCGCGCCGATGAAGCAGTTGTCTTCAATGATGGTCGGGTTGGCTTGCAGAGGTTCCAGAACGCCGCCGATGCCGACGCCGCCGGACAGATGAACGTTTTTACCGATCTGCGCGCAAGAGCCCACGGTAACCCAGGTATCCACCATCGTGCCTTCATCGACATAGGCACCGATGTTGACGTAAGAAGGCATCAGGACGGTATTACGAGCGATAAAGGCGCCCTGACGAACGCTGGCAGGGGGCGCGACACGAAAGCCTTCACGCTGGAAGCGTGCTTCGTCGTAGTCGGCGAATTTCATCGGCACTTTGTCGTAGTAACGTGTTTCGTTGCCATCGATGATGCGGTTTTCATTAATACGGAAGGAAAGCAGTACGGCTTTCTTCAGCCACTGATGAGTGACCCACTGACCGTCGATTTTCTCTGCGACACGCAGCGCGCCGCTGTCCAGCAGGCTAATGGCCTGGTTAACCGCTTCACGCGTGACGGTATCTGCATTAGCCGGAGTGATTTCTGCGCGGCGTTCGAAGGCTGTTTCGATGACGTTTTGTAATTGCTGCATCCTGACTCTCTATCTCGTGATTACCAAGGTAATAATTAATTAACACAAGCCTACTTTATCGTTTGGGTTGAGGGCCTCTGTCAACCGTTGTTGCAATTTAAGCTGCAATTCGGGGCTCAATGCTCGGCGATCGTTGTCCGCCAGAATAAATAAATCTTCTACGCGTTCGCCGATGGTGGAAATACGCGCGCCATGCAGTGATATATGCAGTTCGGCGAAGACCTCGCCGACCTGAGCCAACAGGCCCGGTTGGTCAAGCGCGACCAGTTCCATGTAGCTGCGGCGATCGGTGTGTATCGTCGGCAGAAAACTGACTTCAGTCTCGACGCTGAAATGACGGAGCTTGGACGATGTGCGACGAACGCGGGGAGAGTGATAATCCTTCTGCGTCAGTGCCTGCTCAATCGCCAGGCGAATCATGTTATGACGATCCTGCGCCACCGGGTTGCCCTCAGGCTCCAGCACGATGAAGGTATCCATCGCCATTCCGTCACGGCTGGTAAAGATCTGCGCATCATGAACGTTCAGATTACGCCGATCCAGCTCGCCTGCGACGGTGGCGAACAGATAGGGGCGGTCCGGACTCCAGATAAAGATCTCCGTGCCGCCACGCGTGGTGTCATCCCCGATCAGCACCAGCGGTTTGCTAGGATCGTGGTTCACTAGGTGAACGGCGTGCCAGGCCAGCTGATTAGGCGTATGGCGCAGGAAATAGTCGGCGCGACAGCGGCTCCAAATCTCATTCAGCGCGGTTTCGTCAATGTTGTCCATTCGCAGCAGCGCCAGCGCCTGCTGACGATGGTGCCGTACCCGCTTCCGAAGGTCGGGCGAGTGTTGCATCCCGCGCCGCAGTTGCTTCTCGGTGGCGAAGTACAGCTCGTGCAGCAGACTCTGTTTCCAGCTGTTCCACAACGTTTCGTTGGTGGCGCAGATGTCGGCGACCGTGAGATTGATCAGGTAGCGCAGGCGAGTTTCGCTTTGCACTTCCTCGGCGAACTGTTGAATGACGGCCGGATCCTGAATATCGCGACGTTGGGCGGTGACCGACATCATCAGATGGCAGCGCACCAGCCACGAAACCAGCTGCGCCTCGCGCAGGTTTAGTCCGTGCAATGCCGCGAACTCCAGCGCGTCTTTCGCGCCTAGCTCAGAGTGATCGCCGCCGCGTCCTTTGGCGATGTCATGGAACAACGCGGCCAGCAACAGCAGCTCGGGCTGCGGTAATCGGGGGTAAAGCTTTACACACAGCGGATGTTCTTTCAGCGTTGACTCATCGGCGAAGCTTTCCAGCTTAAGCAAGACGCGGATCGTATGCTCGTCCACGGTGTAGGCGTGAAACAAGTCGAACTGCATCTGGCCGACGATGTTGCTCCACTGCGGCATATAGGCCCACAGCACGCTGTGTCGGTGCATCGGCAACAGCGCCTGACTGACCGCGCGCGGGTGGCGCAGAATGTTCATGAACAGGCTGCGGGCCTCTGGGATGGTGCACAAGGGGCTGGCGAGGTGACGACGGGCGTAACGCAGTCGGCGCAGCGTCGTCGAATAGATGCCGGTGATCTCGGGATGACGCACCATGGCATAGAACATGCGCATGATGGCTTCGGGTTTATTATCGAATAGCGTTTCATCCTGCAAATCAATCAGCGTGCCGCGCAGCTGGAACTCGCCGTCCAGCATCCGCGGCTTTTCATGTGGATCGAGCGCCAGAATAGCTTCATCAAACAGCTGAAGCAGCATCTGATTAAGCTCGTACACCCGTCGCGTGACCCGGAAGAAGTCTTTCATCATGCGCTCGACGGGCGCGTTCCCCTCGCCCTGATATTGCAATAGTTGCGCTACGTTCAGCTGGCGGTCGAACAACAATCGGTTGTCGTAGCGACTCAGCAACGAGTGCAGGGCGAAGCGGATGCGCCACAGAAAGCTTTGGCATTCGTTGAGTTCGTTGCGCTCGGCTTCCGTCAGGAACCCAAAGCCGACCATTTCATTCAGCGACGTCGCGCCGAAGTGGCGGCGCGCGACCCAAAGCAGCGTATGGATATCACGCAGGCCGCCGGGGCTGCTTTTGATATCCGGCTCCAGGTTGTAGCTGGTGCCGTGATAACGCTGATGACGTTCGCGTTGTTCTGCGACCTTGGCCGCGAAGAAAGAGGCGGACGGCCAGAACTTGTCGCTGAAGATGTGTTTCTGCAACGACAGAAACAGAGCGACGTCGCCGCAGATCATGCGAGATTCGATCAGGTTGGTCGCGACAGAGATATCGGCCCGACCTTCCTCCAGACACTCGTCCAACGTGCGTACGCTGTGCCCGACTTCCAGCCGCAGATCCCACAGCAGAGTGATCAATTGGCTGACGGCCTGTGACTGAATTTCGTCAAACCCATCCCGGCTCAGAACCAGCAGGTCGATATCGGAGAGCGGATGCAGTTCTCCGCGCCCGTAGCCGCCGACGGCAACTAAGGCGGTCTGCTCCACGCGGTCTAATTGGTAGAAATGCCACAGTCGTTGCAGCAGGCGGTCGATAAACTGTGTGCGGGCGTCGATCAGGGTTTCCGCGCTGACGCCGGCCTTGAACTCATCCGTTAGCCATATCTGGAACTGTTCAAGATGCTGTTTCAGCGTCTGGCGTTCCAGCATATCGTCGCTGAAGGTCAGCGGAGATTGGGGGGCGGGGTGGGCCGTGGTCGGCGTCCCGTGAGAGATATGCGGCAGGTCCTGATCGATTTCGTTCATGTACGGCGCCCATAAAAAAGCCGGCGATTGCCGGCAGCTGTTTATTCCTGATGCGTGATGATTTTCGGGATGGTGTCATCCTTACGCAACGTCATTATTTCGCATCCGTCCTCTGTCACCACAATAGTATGCTCGTACTGCGCGGACAAGCTGCGATCTTTGGTTTTCACCGTCCAACCGTCTTTCATGGTGCGAATGCGGAAATCGCCCGCATTGACCATCGGCTCGATGGTGAACGCCATGCCGGGCTTCAATACAACGCCGCCATCGTCTGCGTCATAGTGCAGAACCTGCGGTTCTTCGTGGAAGCCGGTGCCGATACCGTGTCCGCAGTATTCGCGCACGACAGAGAAATCCTGAGCTTCAACGAATTGCTGAATGGCTTTGCCGAGCGAACGTAGACGGATGCCGGGTTTTACCATTTTTATCGCCAGATACAGGCTGTCCTGCGTGACGCGGCACAGACGTTCGCCCAGAATCGTAGGCTTGCCGACGATGAACATTTTGGAGGTATCGCCGTGGAAACCATCTTTGATGACCGTCACGTCGATATTGACGATGTCACCGTCTTTGAGATGTTTCTCGTCGGAGGGAATGCCGTGGCAGATGACTTCATTGATGGAGATGCACACCGACTTGGGAAAGCCGTGGTAACCCAGACAGGCTGAAATCGCATGCTGCTTGTTGGTGATGTGATCGTGACAAATGCGATCCAGTTCACCCGTAGTGACTCCCGGTACGACGTGAGGCTCGATAATTTCAAGCACTTCAGCCGCCAGTTGCCCAGCTACGCGCATTTTTTCAATATCTTCCGGAGTTTTAATAGAAATAGCCATTGAGTGTGTCCGCAGGTGTGAATGTTCCTAACGAAAATAGGGTCAGCAAAGAGTGACTTATGGTATCAGCCCTGCCGGGGACTGCCAAATCATCATTGGCGCGCGGGCGCAAAAGCGCAAGTAAAGTTGGTGTCAGTGGGCTGTTTATGGTATAAAGCGCGCCGGTGATCCGGCTGGCTGACGATCAATCTCTGATCTCTCCTTCGGATGACTAAATACTCACTATGTGTAAATAACACACACGTGTCGGCACATTTGCCGGGGTGCTCTGTAGCTTGCTGCGGGGTCGGCATAATGGGACACGTGGAGGCATAACCCCATACTTAATTTATAGAGGTAATCATGGCAACTGTTTCCATGCGCGACATGCTCAAGGCTGGCGTACACTTTGGTCACCAGACCCGTTACTGGAACCCGAAAATGAAGCCGTTCATCTTCGGTGCTCGTAACAAAGTTCACATCATCAACCTTGAAAAAACCGTACCGATGTTCAACGACGCACTGGCTGAGCTGAGCAAAATCTCTTCTCGCAAGGGCAAAATCCTGTTCGTTGGTACCAAACGCGCAGCAAGCGAAGCGGTAAAAGAAGCTGCTACCAACTGCGATCAGTTCTTCGTGAACCATCGCTGGCTGGGCGGCATGCTGACTAACTGGAAAACAGTTCGTCAGTCCATCAAACGTTTGAAAGATCTGGAAACGCAGTCTCAGGACGGCACTTTCGATAAGCTGACCAAGAAAGAAGCCCTGGTTCGTACTCGTGAACTGGACAAGCTGGAAAACAGCCTGGGCGGTATCAAAGACATGGGCGGTCTGCCTGACGCGCTGTTTGTGATCGACGCCGATCACGAACACATTGCGATCAAAGAAGCTAACAACCTGGGTATCCCGGTATTCTCTATCGTTGATACCAACTCCGATCCCGATGGCGTTGACTACATTATCCCTGGTAACGATGACGCCATCCGCGCCGTTAGCCTGTACCTGAATGCCGTTGCCGCAGCAGTGCGCGAAGGCCGTTCTCAGGACCTGGTTGAGCAGGCTGAAGAGAGCTTCGTCGAAGCTGAATAATAAGGCTGGCTCTGTCGAGCCCTTATTAACCAGGTATTGATATATGTTGGTTAGGGGGCCTGTAAAGGCCCCCTTTTACTTATCTCCCCCATGAGATAACGAGGAAAAGATAATGGCTGAAATTACCGCTGCCCTGGTAAAAGAACTGCGCGAACGTACTGGCGCAGGCATGATGGAATGTAAAAAAGCGCTGGTTGAAGCGAATGGCGACATTGAGCTGGCCATCGACAACATGCGTAAGTCTGGCCAGGCTAAAGCTGCCAAGAAAGCGGGTCGTGTTGCTGCTGAAGGCATCATCCTGACCAAGATTGCTGCAGACGGCAAATACGGCGTCATCGCTGAACTGAACTGTGAAACCGACTTTGTTGCCAAAGATGCCGGTTTCAAAGCGTTCGGTGAAGAAGTGGCTACCGCTGCTCTGAACGACCGCATTACTGACGTTGAAGAACTGAAAGCCAAATTTGAAGATCAGCGTACTGCGCTGGTGGCTAAAATCGGTGAAAACATCAATATCCGTCGCATCTCCGTACTGTCCGGCGACGCGCTGGGTTCTTACCTGCACGGCGCTCGCATCGGCGTTATGGTTGCCGCAACGGGTGCTGACGAAGAGCTGATCAAGCACATCGCTATGCACATCGCTGCCAGCAAGCCTGAGTACGTGAAGGCTGAAGATGTTCCGGCTGACGTTGTCGCTCGTGAGCACCAGATCCAGCTGGACATCGCCATGCAGTCCGGCAAACCGCGTGAAATCGCAGAAAAAATGGTCGAAGGCCGTATGCGTAAATTCACCGGCGAAATCTCTCTGTCCGGCCAGCACTTCGTGATGGACCCGAGCAAAACCGTCGGCCAGCTGCTGAAAGAGCACAACGCAGACGTCACCAGCTTTATTCGTTATGAAGTGGGTGAAGGTATTGAGAAAGCTGAAGTTGACTTTGCTGCTGAAGTTGCAGCAATGAGCAAGCAGTCTTAATAAAAAAGAGGAGCCGCCGGTTGGCGGTTCCTTTTTATCCAGCCAAAAGAGTTCATTACATCGGGTAGCTCGCTATTCTGCGAAACCGGGTGTAGCAGTGTAACCATCCCCAATACGACGACAGCCTGTTAGGACAAAACACCATGGCAACCAACGCAAAACCCGTATATCAACGTATCCTGCTCAAGCTCAGCGGCGAAGCCCTGCAAGGCGCGGACGGTTTCGGTATTGATGCTAGCATTCTGGATCGCATGGCTCAGGAAGTGAAAGAACTGGTTGAGCTGGGCATTCAGGTCGGTGTGGTTATCGGCGGCGGTAACCTGTTTCGCGGCGCTGGGCTTGCCAAAGCGGGAATGAACCGTGTTGTGGGCGACCATATGGGGATGCTGGCGACGGTAATGAACGGTCTGGCAATGCGTGATGCCCTGCACCGTGCATACGTTAATGCTCGACTGATGTCGGCGATCCCGCTGAACGGCGTGTGTGATAACTACAGTTGGGCCGAGGCCATCAGCCTGCTGCGCAACAACCGCGTTGTCATTTTCTCCGCCGGCACCGGCAACCCGTTCTTCACTACTGACTCTGCGGCGTGTCTGCGCGGCATCGAGATCGAAGCCGACGTGGTATTGAAGGCGACTAAAGTCGATGGCGTTTACTCTGCCGATCCAGTAAAAGATCCTAATGCGACGTTGTACGAAACGCTGGACTACCAGGATGTGCTGGAACGTGAGCTGAAAGTCATGGACCTTGCCGCATTTACGCTGGCGCGAGACCACAATCTGCCGATCCGCGTGTTCAACATGAACAAACCCGGCGCGCTGCGTCGTGTGGTGATGGGCGAAAAAGAAGGCACGTTGATCAGTAATAACGGCTAACGTCAAAGTAGGGTAATATCCTGTTTCGGCGATACTAGATAGCGCTATCTCTGCCCGCTACGGCTGGCATAAATTATTCACCGGATCATGCTAAGGCGTGATCTGACAGGCAACCAGTTTTCAAGGGTTCACAACGTGATTAATGAAATCAGAAAAGATGCTGATACTCGCATGGACAAATGCGTAGAGGTTTTCAAAAACCAAATCAGTAAAGTCCGCACTGGACGTGCTTCTCCCAGCCTGCTGGACGGCATCCATGTAGAATATTACGGTAGCGCGACGCCGCTGCGTCAGGTCGCCAACGTGGTTGCGGAAGATGCCCGTACGCTGGCTGTGACGGTCTTCGATCGCTCTCTGAGCGCGGCCGTTGAAAAAGCGATCATGGCGTCCGATCTGGGTCTGAACCCGATGTCCGCTGGCACGGTCATTCGTGTGCCGCTGCCTGCGTTGACAGAAGAGCGCCGTAAAGATCTGATCAAAGTGGTTCGCGGCGAAGCCGAACAGGGCCGCGTCTCCGTACGTAACGTGCGTCGCGATGCGAACGACAAGCTGAAGGCACAGTTGAAAGACAAAACCATCAGCGAAGACGAAGAACGCCGCGCTCAGGACGATATTCAGAAGCTGACCGACAGCTTTATCAAGAAAATCGACACTGCGCTGGCTGA
Source organism: Lonsdalea britannica (assembly GCF_003515985.1). Lineage (GTDB taxonomy): Bacteria > Pseudomonadota > Gammaproteobacteria > Enterobacterales > Enterobacteriaceae > Lonsdalea > Lonsdalea britannica. The sequence goes on from NZ_CP023009.1 coordinate 2,015,666, forward strand.
CAAAGAAAAAGAACTGATGGATTTCTAAATCCATTAGTCAGGACAGCGCCGCCAGTAGGTGAAGGGTCATCCCTCCCTCTCGCGGCGCTTTATTTTTTATGCTTCCTGATTCAGGTTTGGCGGTATCTATACCGGTTCAACCGGCATTGCCGACAGCAATGAAAGAGTCGTATTCCCGCCTGCTGCCACATCTGACAATCAATCGCTGTATGTACTAGAGCACCCCTATGAAGAAGCTGACAATTTTGGGTTCAACCGGTTCGATCGGCATGAGTACGCTGGCTGTGGTCAAAGCGAATCCGAACGACTTTTCGGTAAAAGCGCTGGTCGCCGGACGAAACGTGCCGCGAATGGTGGAACAGTGTCTGGAGTTTCGCCCTGAATATGTTGCGATGGCGGATGAAAACAGCGTAAGCGAACTGCGCCGACAGCTGAAAGAACAGGGTTGTAAAACCGAGGTGCTGTGTGGAGAGCAGGGCGCTTGCGAGTTAGCCAGCCTTGATGGCGTCGACCAGGTTATGGCGGCCATCGTGGGGGCGGCTGGATTGTTGCCGACGTTGGCGGCGATTCGCGCGGGCAAGCAGGTACTCTTGGCGAATAAAGAGTCACTCGTGACCTGCGGACACCTGTTTATGCGTGAAGTTGCGGCTAACCGAGCCCAACTACTGCCTATCGACAGCGAACATAATGCTATTTTTCAGAGTTTACCTGAGCAAATTCAGCATCAGCTGGGTTACGCTGACCTGATGGATTATGGCGTTGAACAGATTGTCCTTACCGGTTCCGGTGGTCCTTTCCGTGATACCGCGCTGGCGGACCTGAGGGCGATGACGCCGGATCAGGCTTGCGCTCATCCCAACTGGTCGATGGGACGCAAGATTTCCGTGGATTCTGCGACCATGATGAACAAGGGTCTGGAATACATCGAAGCCCGCTGGCTGTTCAACGCATCGGATGAGCAGATGGAAGTGGTGATTCACCCTCAGTCGGTCATCCATTCCATGGTGCGTTATCGGGACGGCAGCGTGTTGGCGCAGCTGGGATCCCCGGATATGCGGACGCCTATTGCGCACGCGATGGCTTATCCGGCACGTGTCGCCTCTGGGGCACCGAAGCTGGATTTTTGCCAACTGGGCGCGTTGACGTTTTCGGCTCCGGATTATCAGCGGTACCCTTGTCTGACATTGGCGATAGAAGCCTGTAACCACGGGCAGGCGGCGACAACGGCGTTAAATGCCGCTAATGAGGTCGCCGTGGAGGCTTTTCTGCAATCGGCTATCCGTTTTACGGATATTGCACAGCTCAACCGACGGGTTCTGGAACAGCTGGTACTGCCGGAACCTGCCAGTGTGGATGATGTGCTCGCTATCGACCGTTGGGCAAGGATACAGACACGACAAGAACTGCAGCACTACCGCTGATTCGGCGAGGGTGCGCGTTTGTGGCACGTGTTTTGAAATGGTATAGTCTGCGCCGCTAGGTGTAGGCTGTTTACGTGATAAGCCAATGGCAACGATAAGCTGTGCAAGTTCACGGCTTTTTTTGCGCTGCCAGGTCCGATGACTGAAAGAACCTATCGATATTCTTGCTTGAGGAAATCAGTACACGCTATGCCCTCCAAAAATCAACAAGGCAGCCAAAGCCAGCAGTCATGCAGTCCTCGACATGTCGCCATCATCATGGATGGTAACGGACGTTGGGCGAAGCAGCGGGGTAAACTACGCGTTTTTGGCCATCAGGCGGGAGTCAAATCCGTTCGCCGGGCAGTTAGCTTCGCCGCCCGTCATCAGTTGAATGCCCTGACGCTTTATGCGTTCAGTAGCGAAAACTGGAGTCGACCAGCGCAAGAAGTCTCCGCACTCATGCAGCTGTTTATGCGGGCGCTAGATAGCGAAGTCAAAAGCTTGCATAAACATAATGTGAGGTTGCGCATTATTGGCGACATGAGTCGCTTTAGTTCCCGTTTGCAGGAGCGTATTCGTCTTTCGGAGGAGCTCACTGCGAATAATACCGGTCTGACCCTGAATATTGCTGCGAATTATGGCGGCCGTTGGGATATCATTCAGGGAGTCCGACAAATCGCCGAGCAGGTCCAGGAAGGTGCGCTGCGTCCCGATACCATCGATGAAGCCACCCTGTGCCAGTACACCTGCCTTAACGAGCAGGCGCCGGTTGATTTAGTAATAAGAACGGGCGGAGAACATCGCATCAGCAACTTTTTATTGTGGCAAATAGCCTATGCTGAATTGTATTTTACCGATGTCCTCTGGCCCGATTTTGATGAAGAAGTCTTTGAAGGTGCGCTGAATGCTTTTGCTCAACGAGAGCGTCGCTTCGGAGGAACCACGCCTAACGATGTCGTTGCATCCTAGGGGGACCTTTTGCTGAAGTATCGCTTGATTACTGCTTTAATTCTTATTCCTGCTGTTATTGCCGCGCTCTTTTTCCTGCCGCTGCTGGGATTCTCTTTGGTGACGTTGGCCGTTTGCATGCTGGCCGCCTGGGAGTGGGGACAGCTGGCTGGATTCGTTTCGTACAGTCAACGTATCTGGCTGGCGCTGCTCTTTGGGCTATTGCTGGCCGTTATGTTGTTGACGATGCCCGCCTACCAGCGTTCGGTACATGTGGTGCAGGTCGCTGCGTCTCTGTGGTCCTCCGCCGCCTGGTGGTGTCTGGCGCTAGTGATGGTGCTGTCCTATCCGGCATCCGCTCTGGCTTGGCGGCATTCACGCATACTGCGGCTGGTCGCCGGTATGTTGACCATCATCCCGTTCTTTTGGGGGATGGTGACGCTGCGCCAACTGGGTTACGAAGCTAACTCATTTACCGGCGCGTGGTGGCTGCTGTACGTTATGCTGCTGGTGTGGGGCGCAGACAGCGGCGCCTACGCTTTCGGTAAGCTCTTTGGCCGACATAAGCTGGCGCCGAAAATCTCCCCGGGAAAAACGTGGGAAGGTTTGATCGGCGGGCTGGCGAGCTCCGCGCTGATCTCCGTCGTATTTAATCATTTTGTTCCTCTGACAAGCTCAGGGCATATCCTGCTGATCTGCTCGATTGTCGCCGTGCTGGCTTCTGTTTTAGGCGATTTGACTGAAAGCATGTTCAAACGAGAAGCGGGCGTTAAAGACAGTAGTCATCTTATTCCGGGACACGGCGGGGTGATGGATCGCATTGATAGTCTGACGGCGGCGGTGCCTGTGTTTTCCTGCCTGATGCTGTTACTGTTCAAAGCTGTTTAGGGATACCGGTAGAGCCTGTTTATGATGAATATTCTCTGGAGTCTGGCCGCATTTATCGTCGCCTTGGGCGTGCTGATAACGGTTCATGAATTCGGCCACTTTTGGGTCGCGCGTCGTTGCGGCGTCCGAGTGGAGCGTTTTTCTATCGGCTTCGGTAAGGCGCTTTGGCGACGTCGCGATCGCCAGGGCACCGAATATGTCATCGCACTGATCCCGCTGGGCGGTTACGTCAAAATGCTGGATGGTCGCGTGGCGGATGTTCCGCCTGAGATGGCTCATCAGGCGTTTGACCACAAGACCGTCTGGCAGCGCGCGGCCATCGTCAGCGCTGGCCCCATCGCCAATTTCATCTTTGCCATTTTTGCCTACTGGCTGGTATTTATTCTCGGCGTTCCTGGCGTGCGTCCGGTGGTTGGCGAAGTTTTGCCCGACTCGATTGCGGCCCAGGCGCAAATTTCGCCGGGGATGGAACTAAAGTCAATTGACGGTATCGAAACGCCTGATTGGGACAGTGTTCGCCTCGCTTTTATCAGCAAGATCGGCGACGTGGATATGACGATAGGCACCGCGCCGCTTGGGTCGTCGCTTATCGAACAGAAAAAACTGGATCTGCGCAGTTGGAGTTTTGAACCAGACAAGCAGGATCCGGCGGTTTCTCTGGGCATCGTACCCCGTGGGCCGCAGGTTGAAGCGGTGTTGGCTGGAATACAGCCTCACTCAGCCGCTGAAAAAGCGGGTTTGCAAGCTGGGGACAGGATCGTTAAAGTCGATGGTCAACTGTTGTCGCGCTGGCAGCAGTTTGTTATTGCCGTCCGCGAACACCCCGGTGAGCGCGTTGAGTTGTCGGTAGAGCGGGAAGGGGAAACGGTGTCAATCGCCCTGACCCCCGACAGCAAAGCGGTAGGAAAAGACAGGGTTGAAGGGTTTGCCGGTGTTGTCCCGCGCGTTACGCCGCTGCCTGAAGAGTATAAAACCGTTCGCCAGTATGGGCCGTTCAGCGCCGTTTACGAAGCCACTGACAAAACGTGGCAGTTGATGAAGTTGACGGTTGGCATGATAGGGAAACTGATTGCTGGCGACGTTAAGCTGAATAACCTGAGCGGGCCGATATCTATCGCTCAGGGTGCAGGAATGTCAGCTGATTATGGATTGATTTATTACCTGATGTTTTTGGCACTGATAAGCGTCAATCTGGGGATCATCAATCTGTTCCCGCTGCCGGTATTAGATGGTGGTCACCTGCTCTTTCTGGCGATAGAAAAGCTGAAAGGTGGGCCGGTTTCCGAGCGTGTGCAGGACTTTAGTTATCGCATCGGCACAGTGCTGCTGATGATGTTAATGGGACTCGCACTTTTCAATGATTTCTCCCGCCTTTAAGGTGTGGATTAAGTTAGGAAAAACGCATAACAACGATGGCGATTAAAAAGTTGCTCATAGCGTCGCTACTGTTCAGTAGCGCCACCGTATACGGTGCAGACGGATTCGTAGTGAAAGACATTCATTTCGAGGGCCTGCAACGGGTTGCCGTCGGTGCGGCATTGCTCAGCATGCCGGTCCGTGTCGGAGATAACGTCAGCGATGAAGATATCGGGAATATTATCCGTGCTTTATTTGCGACCGGAAACTTCGAAGATGTTCGAGTACTGCGAGATGGCGACACGCTACTCGTTCAGGTGAAAGAACGTCCCACCATCGCCAGCATCACTTTCTCCGGCAACAAGTCGGTGAAGGAAGACATGCTGAAAGAGAACCTGGAAGCGTCCGGCGTTCGCGTGGGGGAAGCGCTTGACCGCACGATGATTTCGAACATCGAAAAAGGGTTGGAAGACTTCTACTACAGCGTCGGTAAATACAGTGCGACGGTGAAAGCCGTGGTCACACCGCTGCCGCGTAATCGTGTCGATCTCAAACTGGTCTTCACCGAAGGCGTCTCCGCCAAAATCCAACAGATCAACATCGTGGGCAATAAAGCGTTTAGCAGCGATGAGCTGATTTCACGCTTCCAGCTGCGCGACGAGGTGCCATGGTGGAACGTGGTCGGCGATCGTAAATATCAGAAGCAGAAACTGTCGGGCGATCTTGAAACGCTGCGCAGCTTCTACCTCGATCGCGGCTATGCGCGTTTCAACATCGACTCGACTCAGGTCAGCCTGACGCCGGATAAAAAAGGCATCTATATCACCATCAACCTGACGGAAGGCGATCAGTACAAGCTTTCTGGCGTAGATGTCCGCGGCAATCTGGCCGGTCACTCCGCTGAAATCGAAGGGTTGACCAAAATCCAGCCGGGCGAGCTGTACAACGGCACGAAAGTGACCCGGATGGAAGAGAGCATCAAGAAACTGCTGGGTCGTTACGGTTACGCCTATCCGCGCGTCATCACGCAGCCGGAAATCAACGATGCCGATAAGACGGTACGTCTGAACATCAGCGTGGATGCAGGCAACCGTTTCTCCGTTCGTCGTATCCGCTTTGAAGGCAACGACACGTCCAAAGACTCTGTGCTGCGTCGTGAGATGCGCCAGATGGAAGGCGGCTGGCTCGGCAATGACTTGGTCGACCAGGGTAAAGAACGTCTGAACCGTCTCGGTTACTTTGAAAGCGTGGATACGGAAACGCAGCGCGTTCCCGGCACGCCGGATCAGGTCGACGTGGTCTACAAGGTGAAAGAACGCAACACCGGTAGCCTGAACTTTGGTATTGGCTTCGGTACTGAAAGCGGCGTGAGTTTCCAGGCCGGGGTCCAGCAGGACAACTGGCTGGGTACAGGGAACTCTGTCGGGATCACCGGAACGAAGAACGACTACCAGACCTATATCGAACTGTCGATGACCGACCCGTACTTTACGGTGGACGGCGTCAGTCTGGGCGGTCGTATCTTCTATAACGACTTTAAGGCGTATGACGCCGATTTGTCCGACTACACCAACCGTAGCTATGGCGCGGGCACGACGCTGGGCTTCCCGATCAACGAGAACAACTCGTTGCGTCTGGGCCTCGATTACGTGCACAACGACCTGTCCGATATGGAACCGCAGGTCGCGATGTGGCGCTATCTCTATAAGTCCGGCGTTGAACCGGGTGTCGTCACCGGCAGCTCCGACAGTGCGGACTTCTCGGCTGATGACTTCTTCCTGACGCAGGGCTGGACGTACAACAACCTCGACCGCGGGTATTTCCCGACGTCGGGTAGCCGCGTGACGCTGAATGGCAAGGTGACGATTCCGGGTTCGGACAACGAGTACTATAAAGTCACCCTGGATTCGACCAGCTATCTGCCGCTGAGCGAAAATCGTAACTGGGTGCTGATGGGCCGCTCTCGTCTGGGTTACGGCGATGGGCTAGGCGGTAAAGAGATGCCGTTCTACGACAACTTCTACGCCGGTGGTTCAAGTTCCGTGCGTGGCTTCCAGTCTAATACCATCGGTCCGAAAGCCGCCTACTACAAATGTAATGGCAGCGAGTCGTCCTATGCCGGATGTCCGATCGATAAAGACAACCTCGATGATGCCGTGGGCGGTAACGCCGTCATGGTGCTGAGTGCCGAACTGATCGTGCCGACGCCGTTCATCAGCGAAAAATACGCGAACTCCGTGCGTACGTCACTGTTCGTCGATGGCGGTACCGCGTGGGATACCCATTGGGAAAACACCCCGGAGACGCTTGCCGCGGGCATACCGGATTACAGCAAACCGGGTAATTTCCGTATATCGAGTGGTATTGCGCTGCAGTGGATGTCTCCGCTGGGGCCGTTGGTCTTCTCCTATGCCCAGCCGATCAAGAAATACGACGGGGATAAATCGGAGCAGTTCCAGTTCAATATAGGCAAAACTTGGTAATCTGAGGCCAGCAGAACGTATGCAGGCAAGCCGCACGGCAGGCAGAGTTGAGGACGCCGGCCTCTATGGAGCGTCACAGCGCTGCCTGTTGTGCATATACGAGTGTGTTAAGACACAAATAGGTTAGCGTGAGGAGTTTATAGTGAAAAAGTGGTTGTGTGCCGCAGGTCTTGGCCTGGCATTAGCTGCATCAGCAGGCGTTCAAGCTGCTGATAAAATTGCAGTGGTAAACGTATCCAGCATCTTCCAGCAATTGCCGCAACGCGAAACCGTCGCCAAGCAGCTGGACAGTGAATTCCGCGGCCGTGCGTCAGAGCTTCAGAATATGGAACGCGATCTGCAGCAGAAAATGCAGAAACTGCAGCGTGATGGCTCGACGATGAAAGCCAGCGAACGCAGCAAGATGGAAAAAGACGTCATGGCACAGCGCGAACAGTTCTCTACTAAAGCGCAGGCATTTGATCAGGACAACCGTCGTCGCCAGATGGAAGAACGTAACAAAATCCTGAGCCGTATTCAGGATGCTGTTAAAAGTGTTGCCAGCAAACAGGGTTATGACATCGTTATTGATGCCAACGCTGTCGCCTACGCGGACAACGCGAAAGACATTACTGCCGACGTGCTGAAACAGGTTAAATAATTCGATGTTCTCAATTCGACTGGATGCTTTAGCACAACAGTTGGATGCACAGTTGCACGGTGATGGCGATATCGTCATCACCGCTGTCGCATCAATGCATTCTGCTCAGTCAGGTCAGATCACTTTCTTGTCTGACAGCCGTTATCGCGATCGTCTTGCGACCACCCAGGCTTCGGCCGTCGTGGTGACCGAAGCCGATTTGCCTTTCTGTCATACCGCCGCTCTGGTGGTGAAAAACCCTTATTTGACCTATGCGCGTATGGCGCAGGTGATGGATACGACGCCGGCGCCGGCTGAAGCTATCTCGCCTGCCGCGACGATTGCGTCGGATGCGCGAGTGGGTAAAGGCGTATCAATCGGGCCGAATGCCGTGATTGAGTCCGGCGTTGAGCTGGGCGATGGCGCCGTGATTGGCGCTAACTGTTTTATCGGTAAAAATACACGCATTGGCGCGGGCAGCCGCTTGTGGGCCAATGTCACGATCTATCACAATGTCGTGCTGGGTGAGCAGTGCCTGATTCAGTCAGGCGCGGTCATCGGCTCGGACGGTTTCGGTTATGCCAACGATCGCGGCAACTGGGTGAAGATCCCTCAGCTAGGCACGGTCATTATTGGCGATCGCGTGGAAATCGGCGCGAATACGACGATTGACCGCGGCGCATTGGATGACACGATCATCGGCAACGGCGTCATCATCGATAACCAATGCCAGATTGCACACAACGTGGTGATTGGCGACAATACCGCGGTCGCGGGCGGCGTCATCATGGCGGGAAGTCTGAAAATCGGACGTTACTGCATGATCGGCGGCGCCAGCGTGATAAATGGCCACATGGAAATTTGTGACAAAGTCACGGTGACGGGAATGGGGATGGTTATGCGTCCTATCACCGAGCCTGGTGTATACTCCTCGGGCATACCACTGCAGCCGAATAAAGCATGGCGAAAAACGGCGGCTTTGGTCATGAATATTGATGACATGAGCAAGCGATTGAAGACCATAGAGCGAAAACTCGATAAAAGTTAAGTCCGTGGGTTTCAGTTCTACCGAGCTTTGCTGCAGGGACGGGCAAAGCTGTTTTGCTTTGTTATTGGCAGACCGTGTGAGGTTCCCTCTATTGGGGAGCCGCGGTTTGCATTGTTGATGACGTTTTTATTAAGACAGGAAGAGTATTTTGAATACTGACACCCATACTCTGCACATTGAAGAGATTCTGGAACTGTTGCCGCACCGCTATCCGTTTTTGCTGGTAGACCGCGTACTGCATTTCGAAGAAGGTAAATTTTTACGTGCAGTGAAAAACATTTCCTTTAATGAACCCTTTTTCCAGGGACATTTTCCAGGTAAACCGATTTTCCCTGGCGTGCTGATTCTGGAAGCCATGGCACAGGCTACCGGCATTCTGGCATTCAAAAGCGTGGGTAAACTGGAACCGGGCGAACTGTACTACTTTGCTGCAATCGACAATGCGCGCTTTAAACGTCCTGTTGAGCCGGGCGACCAGATGGTACTGGAAGTGGAATTCATCAAAGAACGTCGTGGCGTCGCTCGTTTCAGAGGCGTTGCGAAAGTCGATGGTGAAATCGCTTGTGAAGCAGAGATGATGTGCGCTCGTCGTCGGGAGGCATGATAACGTGATTGATCAAACCGCCTTTATTCATCCCAGTTCGATTGTTGAAGACGGAGCCGTCATCGGTGCCGGCGTACACATCGGCCCCTTCTGCTGGATCGGTTCTCAGGTTGAGATCGGTGCGGGAACGGTGCTGAAATCGCACGTCGTGGTTAACGGAGTGACCCGTATCGGAAACGATAACGAAATCTACCAGTTCGTTTCCATCGGCGAAGTTAACCAGGATCTGAAATACGCTGGTGAACCGACTCGCGTTGAGATAGGCGATCGCAACCGCATCCGCGAAAGCGTGACCATCCACCGCGGCACAGCGCAGGACGACGGGTTGACTAAAGTCGGCAGCGATAACCTGCTGATGATCAATACGCATATCGCCCACGACTGTATCGTGGGGAATCACTGCATCCTGGCGAATAACGCGACGCTGGGCGGCCATGTTTCTGTTGATGATTATGCCATCATCGGTGGAATGACCGCCGTGCATCAGTTCTGCGTCATCGGTGCGCACGTCATGGTGGGCGGTTGCTCCGGCGTTGCTCAAGACGTGCCGCCGTATGTGATTGCTCAGGGGAACCACGCCACGCCGTTCGGGATTAATATCGAAGGGCTGAAGCGCCGTGGTTTTGATAAAGCGACGTTGCATGCCATACGTAACACCTACAAGCTGATCTACCGTAGTGGTAAGACGCTGGATGAGGTTAAGCCGGATATTGAAGCGCTGGCCGCGGACCATCCTGCGGTTCAGGCGTATCTGGACTTCTTCACCCGCTCTACGCGCGGCATTATCCGCTGACGCTTATGACCCGTCCCCTGACTATTGCCCTTGTCGCCGGAGAAACCTCCGGCGATATTCTTGGCGCTGGCTTAATTCGCGCCATTAAAACCCACGTCCCGGATGCGCGCTTTGTCGGTGTAGCCGGTCCCCGCATGCAAGCTGAAGGCTGTGAAGTCTGGTACGAGATGGAAGAACTGGCGGTGATGGGCATCGTGGAGGTGCTGGAGCGCCTGCCGCGCCTGCTGAAAATTCGCCGTGATCTGACCCAGCGTTTCACCGAATTGCAGCCGGATGTTTTCGTCGGTATCGATGCGCCCGATTTCAATATCACGCTCGAAGGGCGTTTGAAGCAGCGTGGGATCAAGACCATTCATTACGTCAGCCCGTCCGTCTGGGCATGGCGCCAAAAACGCGTTTTCAAAATCGGCCGAGCCACGAATTTGGTGTTGGCCTTTTTGCCTTTTGAAAAGGCGTTTTACGATCGTTTCGACGTTCCCTGCCGTTTCATCGGACATACCATGGCCGATGCGATGCCGTTGCATCCCGACAAACTGGCCGCCCGGTCAACGTTGGGGATTGCTCCTGATGTCCGCTGTCTGGCGATACTGCCGGGGAGCCGTGGCGCAGAAGTTGAAATGCTCAGCAAAGATTTCCTTCTGACGGCCAGACTCTTGCGCGAAGCTTGTCCCGACCTGGAAATTGTCGTCCCGCTGGTGAATGCCAAGCGACGGCAACAGTTCGAAGAGATTAAAAATGAGGTCGCGCCCGATTTACCTGTTCGCCTGTTAGATGGTTTCGCGCGAGAGGCGATGATCGCCAGCGATGCGGCGCTATTGGCCTCGGGCACGGCGGCGCTGGAGTGCATGCTGGCGAAGTGTCCGATGGTGGTGGGGTATCGGATGAAGCCGTTTACCTTCTGGCTGGCCAGTAAGCTGGTTAAAACGCCGTGGGTCTCATTGCCCAATCTACTGGCCGGACGTGAGCTGGTAAAAGAGCTGCTGCAAACCGAATGCACGCCGGATAAATTGGCTGAGGCGCTGTTGCCTTGGCTGCAGGACAGCGTTCAGGTCCACGAACTACAAGAAACCTTTTTACATCTGCATCAGCAGATCCGTTGTGATGCCGATGAGCAGGCGGCTCAGGCGGTACTGGAGTTGGCAAAATCATGAATGATGTTTTCGTTTATCCGCAGGCAACCTGCATTGCCGGTGTGGATGAAGTTGGGCGAGGCCCGCTGGTGGGCGCTGTGGTGACTGCCGCCGTCATTCTCGATCCGGCTCGACCCATCGTGGGTCTGGCCGATTCCAAAAAGCTCAGCGCGAAACGGCGCGAGGCGCTGTATCATGAAATCAAAGAAAAAGCGCTGGCGTGGAGCCTGGGCCGGGCAGAGCCGGACGAAATCGATAGCCTGAATATCCTGCACGCCACCATGCTGGCGATGCAGCGCGCCGTGGCCGGTCTGTCTGTGACCCCAAACTATGTGTTGATCGACGGCAACCGCTGTCCTGTGTTGCCGATGCCGTCACAAGCGGTCGTCAAAGGCGATAGCCGGGTGCCGGAGATCAGCGCCGCGTCGATTCTGGCGAAGGTAACGCGTGACCGGGAAATGGAAGCGCTGGATTTGCTCTTCCCGCATTACGGTTTTGCGAAGCATAAAGGTTACCCCACCGCTTTCCATCTGGAAAAACTGGCGATGCACGGCGCAACTCATCATCATCGCCGCAGCTTTGCTCCGGTGAAGCGGGCGTTGGGGCTGGCGTAACGTCAGCGCAGGCTATGTGATGCCGGTGAACGCATGAGTCGCCGGCGACATTCGATTTAATCAATACTGGGATCTGGAGATGGCCGAACCACGTTTTGTTCACCTGCGTGTTCACAGTGACTATTCCATGATCGATGGGCTGGCTAAGGTCGGACCGTTGGTGAAAAAAGCGGCGTCAATGGGCATGCCCGCGCTGGCGATCACCGACCATTCCAACCTGTGCGGTCTGGTGAAATTCTACGGCGGCGCGCATGGCGCTGGCGTCAAGCCGATCGTCGGCGCAGATTTTTATCTGCAGAGCGAGGAGTTGGCCGACGAACTGGCGCACCTCACTATTCTGGCGATGAACAACGTCGGCTACCAGAATCTGACGCTGTTGATCTCCCGCGCCTATCAGCGCGGCTATGGTGCCGCAGGTCCGACGATAGATCGCGACTGGCTGGTGGAACATCAGGAAGGTTTGCTGTTGCTGTCCGGCGGTCGTCAGGGCGACATCGGTAAATTTCTGCTGCGCGGTAATCTGGCGTTGGTGGAACAATGTCTGGCCTTTTATCAGGAGCACTTCCCGCAGCGTTACTATCTGGAGCTGATCCGTACCGGCCGAGCGGATGAAGAAAGCTATCTGCATGCGGCGGTGGCGCTGGCGACCCAGCACGGCCTGCCCGTCGTCGCCACCAACGACGTGCGTTTCATCAACGCCGACGAGTTCGATGCTCACGAAATTCGCGTCGCAATCCACGATGGCTATACGCTGGACGATCCCAAACGTCCGCGCAACTACAGTCCTCAACAGTACATGCGCACCGAAGAGGAAATGTGCGAGCTGTTTGCCGACATTCCCGAAGCGCTGGCCAACAGCGTTGAAATCGCCAAGCGCTGTAACGTCACGATCCGACTGGGTGAGTATTTCCTGCCGCAGTTCCCCACCGGCGATATGTCGACGGAAGATTATCTGGTCATGCGTTCCCGGGAGGGACTTGAGGAACGTCTTGCGTTCCTGTTCCCGGATGAAGAAGAGCGCAATCAGCAGCGGCCGGCCTATGACGAACGTCTCGAAATCGAGCTGCAAGTCATCAACCAGATGGGATTCCCCGGCTACTTCCTGATCGTGATGGAGTTTATCCAGTGGTCGAAAGATAACGACGTGCCCGTTGGGCCGGGACGAGGCTCCGGCGCCGGTTCGCTCGTCGCCTATGCGCTGAAAATCACCGATCTTGACCCACTGGCCTTCGACCTGCTGTTCGAACGATTCCTGAACCCGGAACGTGTGTCCATGCCCGACTTCGACGTCGACTTCTGCATGGAAAAACGCGACCTGGTGATCGACCACGTGGCGGAGATGTACGGCCGTGATGCGGTATCGCAGATCATCACATTCGGTACGATGGCGGCGAAAGCGGTCATCCGAGACGTAGGTCGCGTGCTGGGTCACCCTTACGGGTTCGTAGATCGCATCTCTAAGCTGGTGCCGCCCGATCCCGGGATGACACTGGAAAAAGCGTTCGCCGCAGAGCCGCAGCTGGGCGAAATCTACGAGGCCGATGAAGAAGTTAAAGCGCTGATCGACATGGCGCGCAAACTGGAAGGGGTTACCCGTAACGCCGGTAAACACGCCGGGGGCGTGGTGATCTCGCCGACCAAAATTACTGACTTCGCGCCGCTGTATTGCGATCCTGAAGGGCAGCATCCGGTCACCCAGTTCGATAAGAGCGATGTGGAATATGCCGGGCTGGTGAAGTTCGATTTCCTCGGCTTGCGTACGCTGACCATCATCAACTGGGCGCTGGAAATGATCAATCCGCGTCAGGAGAAGATGGGGCTGGAGCCGATCGATATCTCCGCTATCCCGCTCAGCGACAAGAAAAGTTTCGACATGCTGCAGCGGTCGGAAACGACTGCGGTATTCCAGTTGGAATCCCGCGGCATGAAGGATTTGATCAAACGTCTGAAGCCTGACTGCTTCGAAGATATGATCGCGCTGGTGGCCCTGTTCCGTCCGGGCCCGTTGCAGTCAGGGATGGTGGATAACTTTATCGACCGTAAGCACGGCCGGGAAGCCATCTCGTATCCGGATATCGAGTGGCAGCACGAGTCGCTGAAACCGGTGCTTGAACCGACCTATGGTATCATCCTGTATCAGGAACAGGTGATGCAGATTGCCCAGGTGCTCTCCGGCTATACTCTTGGGGGCGCGGATATGCTGCGTCGTGCCATGGGTAAGAAAAAGCCCGAAGAGATGGCCAAGCAGCGATCGGTGTTTAAAGCCGGTTCAGAGAAGATGGGCATCGACGGCGAACTGTCGATGAAAATCTTCGACCTGGTGGAGAAATTCGCCGGTTATGGCTTTAACAAGTCGCACTCCGCCGCCTATGCGTTGGTGTCTTACCAAACGCTATGGCTGAAGGCGCATTATCCGGCGGAATTCATGGCTGCGGTCATGACGGCGGATATGGACAACACCGACAAGATCGTCGGACTGGTGGATGAATGCTGGCGTATGGGGCTCAAAATCCTGCCGCCGGATATCAACAGCGGTCTGTACCACTTCCACGTCAACGACGCCGGTGAAATTGTGTATGGCATCGGCGCGATCAAAGGCGTGGGCGAGGGGCCGATTGAGGCCATCATCGAAGCCCGTAATCAGGGCGGTTATTTCCGCGATCTGTTTGACCTCTGCGCGCGCGCGGACATCAAAAAGCTGAACCGCCGCGTGCTGGAAAAGCTGATCATGTCCGGCGCGTTCGACCGTCTTGGCCCGCACCGCGCGGCGCTGATGAACTCATTGCAGGATGCGATGAAATCGGCCGAGCAGCATGCCAAAGCGGAGGCAATCGGTCAGGTGGATATGTTCGGCGTGCTGGCGGAAACGCATGAGCAGGTCGAGCAGTCCTACAGCACGGTTCCTCCCTGGCCGGAACAGGTCGTACTGGATGGTGAGCGGGAAACGCTGGGTCTGTATCTGACCGGTCATCCCATCAACCAATATCTGAAGGAAATCGAACGTTATGCCGCTGGCGTGCGTTTGAAAGATATGCACCCAACGGATCGGGGCAAAATCACCACTGCGGTGGGTCTCGTGCTTTCCGCCCGCGTGATGGTGACCAAACGAGGCAACCGCATCGGTTTGTGTACCCTGGACGATCGCTCCGGTCGTCTGGAGGTGATGTTATTCACCGATGCATTGGATAAATACCAGCATTTGCTGGAGCAAGACCGTATTTTGATCGTCAGTGGACAGGTCAGTTTTGATGATTTCAGCGGCGGGCTTAAAATGACCGCTCGCGAGATTTTGGATATCAGCGAAGCGCGGGAAAAATATGCGCGTGGACTTGCTATCTCGCTGACTGACAGGCAAATTGATGACCAGTTGTTAAACCGTCTCCGTCAATCGTTGGATCCCCATCGATCAGGGACGATTCCGGTGCATCTTTATTACCAGCGGGAGGATGCGCGAGCTCGGCTACGCTTCGGCGCGGCATGGCGCGTGACCCCGACCGACGTGCTCCTGAACGATCTGCGCACCGTAGTGGGTAATGAACAGGTAGAACTGGAATTTGACTAATATAGGATTACTATGAGTCTGAATTTTCTTGATTTTGAGCAGCCGATTGCAGAGTTGGAGGCGAAAATTGACTCTCTGACCGCCGTCAGCCGTCAAGACGAAAAATTGGATATAAATCTGGACGAAGAGGTTAAGCGTCTGCGTGAAAAAAGCGTAGAACTGACGCGTAAAATCTTCGCCGATCTGGGCGCATGGCAGGTTGCTCAGCTGGCGCGTCATCCCCAGCGTCCTTACACGCTTGACTACATCAAACGCGTTTTCACCGATTTCGATGAGCTCGCAGGCGACCGCGCCTACGCTGACGACAAAGCGATCGTGGGGGGCATTGCGCGTCTGGATGGCCGTCCCGTGATGGTTATCGGCCACCAGAAAGGCCGTGAAACCAAAGAAAAAATTCGTCGTAACTTTGGTATGCCGGCGCCGGAAGGTTACCGCAAAGCACTGCGCCTGATGGAAATGGCCGAGCGGTTTAAAATGCCGATCATCACGTTCATCGACACCCCGGGCGCTTATCCGGGCGTGGGCGCGGAAGAACGTGGTCAGTCTGAAGCGATTGCCCGTAACCTGCGCGAAATGTCAGAGCTGAGCGTGCCCATCATCTGCACCGTGATCGGTGAAGGTGGTTCCGGTGGCGCGCTGGCAATCGGCGTGGGCGACAAGGTCAACATGCTGCAGTTCAGCACCTACTCCGTGATTTCCCCAGAGGGCTGCGCTTCAATCCTATGGAAAAGCGCGGACAAGGCGCCGTTGGCCGCAGAAGCGATGGGGATTATCGCTCCGCGTCTGAAAGAGCTGGGCCTGATCGACACCATGATCCCTGAACCGCTGGGTTCTGCGCATCGCGACGTGGACGCCATGTCCGCTTCGCTTAAGTCTCAGCTGCTGGCTGACCTGCGCGAGCTGGATGCGTTCAACGAACAGGAACTGTTGAACCGTCGTTATCAGCGGTTGATGAACTACGGCTACTGCTGATCGTTCTCTCCGTCCTAAAAAGTCCGTGGTCAGCAATGACCGCGGACTTTTTTGTTATGATGACCCCCATCCTTTCCTCACACCGCGTTTGTCGGGAGTCGCTATGCTGAAACTTCAGGGAATTCATCATATTGCTATCATTGCGTCTGACTACGAACGGAGTAAGCGTTTCTACTGCGACCTGCTGGGATTCACTCTGCAGCATGAGATTTATCGTGCCGCCAGAGACTCCTGGAAGGGCGACTTGGCGTTGAACGGCCACTACGTTATCGAGCTGTTCTCCTTCCCTGATGCGCTTTCGCGCGTGAGTCGTCCCGAGGCGCAGGGACTCAGGCATCTGGCTTTTGCCGTGGATGATATCGATCAGGCGGTCGGTGAGCTGACGCGTCGGGGCGTTAACTGCGAGCCTATTCGCATTGATGAAGAGACCGGGCGACGGTTCACTTTCTTTGCCGATCCGGATGATTTGCCGTTGGAGTTGTATGAACGATAGTGTCGCGACGCGCAGCGATGATGTCCTGTTAAATGCAGTCGCACGTCAGGTGACGTCAGGCGGCAGCTACCTGCTCGCCTACAGCGGCGGGTTAGATTCCACCGTCCTGCTGCATTTGTGCGTGCGGTTAAGAGAACAATATGGGCTCTCGCTGCGGGCGGCGTATGTCCATCATGGCCTCAGCGCGTTCGCCGACCGCTGGGCGCAGCACTGCGAGGGGCTGTGTTCAGACTGGCATGTACCTTTCAGCGTTCTGCCGGTGCAGGTTGATGCGCAGCAGGGCGGTATTGAGGCCGCGGCGCGTGAGGCGCGTTATCAGGCTATCCGTGAGCATTCGCATAGGGATGAGGTGCTGCTGACCGCACAACATCAAAACGACCAAAGTGAAACCTTCCTGCTGGCGCTCAAGCGGGGCAGTGGCCCCGCAGGATTGTCGGCGATGGCGTCGGTAACACGACTCGGCGAACAGACGCATTTACGGCCGCTGCTGGCCTGCAGCCGCACTCAACTTG
This sequence comes from Lonsdalea britannica, assembly GCF_003515985.1. GTDB lineage: Bacteria > Pseudomonadota > Gammaproteobacteria > Enterobacterales > Enterobacteriaceae > Lonsdalea > Lonsdalea britannica. The sequence goes on from NZ_CP023009.1 coordinate 2,033,091, forward strand.
CCGAGTATGCGGCGCATCATGGCCTGAGCTGGGTTGAAGACGACAGCAATAGCGACGATCGCTTTGATCGTAATTTCCTTCGTCGCCATGTGTTACCCGTTTTGACGCAGCGCTGGCCGCATTTCCCCGCCGCGGTCTCCCGCAGCGCGGAGCTCTGTGCGGAACAGGAGCAGTTACTGGATGAACTGCTGGCGGAGTCGCTGCAATCGCTTCGCCGCGCCGACGGCGGGTTGTCGATTACGGCTCTTGAGTCTTACGGCCCGCTGCGGCGATCCGCGTTGTTACGGCGTTGGCTGGCGGCAGAAGGCGTACGAATGCCTTCGCGGGAACAGCTGCAGCGGTTGTGGCAAGATGTGGCGCTTAGTCGCCGGGATGCTGAGCCGCAGTTGGTACTGGGGCCGTGGCAGATCCGGCGTTTTCGCGATGGTTTATATGTTTTGCCGCAGTGGCCGTCAGTCAGAGATACGGTGTTGGCCTGGGACCCGACGTCAGCGCCTTTGGCGCTTCCCTCTGAACTGGGAGCGCTGGCATTAGGACCCCAGGGTGTCGCGGTGCGCCGTCCTCATCCCGACGAAGCGGTGACGGTGCGCTTTCATGCGCAGGGAACATTTCACATCGTCGGGCGCGGGCATGGGCGTCAGTTAAAAAAACTGTGGCAGGAGTTAGGCGTCGCACCCTGGATGAGAGAACGCACGCCGCTGATCTTCTACGGCGAACAGCTTATCGCGGCGGTAGGAACCTTTGTTACGCGTGAAGGGCGCCCTGAGTCGGAAGACGCCGCCTGGCGTATTGTCTGGCATCCTGCGTCTTCGTCGTCCTTGACGCGTTCTTAATATGAAAACGGACAACTCAGTTGTCCGTTTAATTGGCGATATGAAGTGCGGTCAGGGTTCGCTAACCACGACTTTCCCTATTTCGGGATGACTGAAGCTGAGGATATGGTCAAGCCGAACTTCCCTGACGTGGCCCGCATCATCAAGCAGCAGATATTCGACGTGCTTGCGAGAGATAATGTCGCTGGCTTTCCCGGACACCACTTCACCGTTACGTAATTCCACCGTCAACGTCAGGTGCTGTTGGCAGGTGGCTTCAAGATTATCGTAATCATCACAATTGATGGGTTGATATTCATTACTCATTGACATAATCGCTCACCAATAAGTTAGCGGCGGCATAGGCCGCCTGTTCCCTGACTGAGGACGGCAAATCGCCATTTAGGGCAATTTGGTCCAGGGTTTTCAATACACAACCCAGTGCATCGGGTAGATAACCTAGGTTACCGCTGGCGATCTCTGTATAGAGACGACGTACTAATTCACCGTATTGTTGCACTATACCCTCCCTTAGAGCTCAGCCTGGTAGCCTTCATATTGACGTCACCGGAGGTATCAGCCTACGAAGAAAATGAACGCTATCCTGCCAGCCGACTATAGCATAGGCATTTACGGGTTATCAGTATTATGCCTTAGGCGTCATATAAAACCCGGGGTGTGAGGCGTGGCGGTTCTCCAGTACACTGTCGGCCCAAACCAAGAGGTGAAACATGGCGTTAAAAGCAACGGTGTACAAAGCGGCAGTGAATATTGCCGATATGGATCGCCATTTTTTCCACGATGCGACGCTGACGATAGCGCAGCATCCGTCCGAAACCGATCAGCGGATGATGCTGCGGCTGCTGGCATGGATTTGCCACGCCGACGAGACACTGCGCTTTACGAAAGGTCTGTGTGCGGACAACGAGCCCGAAATCTGGCGACACAGTGACGATCAGCAGATTGAACAATGGATCGAACTGGGATTGCCGGACGAGAAGCGCTTAAAGAAAGCGTGCAGCTTGTCGCGTGAGGTCGTGCTGTATGCCTACAACGAGCGTGCGGCTCGAGTCTGGTGGCAGACGATGGCGGATAAAGCGGCGCAGCTCTCCCATCTGACGGTACGTTTTCTGGATGATAAACAGCTGATGCAACTGACCACATTAGTCCGCCGCAACATGTCTTTGCAGGCCACATTGCAGGAAGGCACCATCTGGTTGTCAGACGACCAGAATCATCTGGAAGTCGTTTTTGATGACTGGCAAATCGCGCGGCAATAGGGATGATCGCTATTCAATCAGGCCATCCGTCCCTTCATTTCTGCGCGGAGCGGGTGGCAGTGCAGAGTGCCGACTTCACGTGGAATTCACGCGACACAGACCTTGAACGTAGGGCATAACGCGCAGAAAAGTAGGGAGATTATGATGCATAAGCTGATCATCAGTGGTGTTTTGATGTTCGGTCTGTCGGGACTCATCGGCTGTCATTCGTATACAGTCGTTCAGTCTGAGTCACTGCAGCCGATGGCGCAGCATTACCGTGGCACGTTGCCCGATAGCAGAAATATTGCGCTGTATCTCGACGCCGACGGCAGCTTCGTTTTAAATACGCATAGCATTGACGGCGAAGGGCATTTCCAGCGGCAATGGGAAAAAGGTCAATGGCTGCGCACCGCGGATAAACTGGTGCTCACGAATACTCACGGCGGCAAACGTTACTTTTTGGCTAAAAATAACGATTTGACGGTACTGGATGAGCGGGGACGTCCGCTGCTTTCTTCCCAGCAATACCACCTGTTTGCCGTAAACCCCGCGTAAAATCAGCGTTGAGCCGTTGAGCCGTTGAGCCGTTGAGCCGTTGAGGCATTGCAGGCTTAAGGCAAGTATGTCCCCATGCAGATAGCGGTAAGCCACGGCGAGTGGGATAATGACTCTCTGACTCTCTGACTCTCTGACTCTCTGACTCTCTGACTCTCTGACTCTCTGACTCTCTGACTCTCTGACTCTCTGACTCTCTGACTCTCTGACTCTCTGACTCTCTGACTCTCTGACCTTCAAGCCTGTTGTTGGCTTCGCTCTACGCTGAGATTCCCTCTCTTTTCGCGCTCAACGGTTTCCCTATTTCTCGGTCTCCCGCACCTACGGGTTTACGCGCCTCTGAATGATTAATACCCAAGCGGTTTGCCGATCTCTGTTCTAACGGGACAGGTATGGAAATGGGGAGATAACGAGTCACGGGCGATGTTGGCGAAGAGAGGCAAGTCACGGCCGCCTTGCGACGACCGTATGAGAGTTTGCTATCGACTCAGAGCATCTTTTTCAGCTGATAAAGCCAGTCAAGCGCCTGACGCGGAGTCAGCATATCGGGGTCGAGCGTCTCCAGCGCTTCCATCGCGGCAGACGGCTCTTCGGGAGCCAGCAACATTAACTGGGCCCCGTCGATGTGGCTGCTTGAAGCATTATTGGACAGCGTTTCCAACTCTTTCAGCTTTTGGCGGGCGCGTTTGATCACCTCTTTCGGCACGCCGGCCAGCGCTGCTACGGCCAGACCGTAGCTCTTGCTGGCGGCCCCATCCTGCACGCTATGCATAAAGGCGATGGTATCGCCGTGCTCCAGAGCATCCAGATGGACATTGACGACGCCTTCCATTTTCTCCGGCAGATTAGTCAGCTCGAAGTAGTGGGTGGCGAACAGCGTCATGGCCTTGATCTTGTTTGCCAGCGTTTCTGCGCATGACCACGCCAGCGACAGGCCGTCATAGGTCGACGTGCCTCGGCCAATCTCGTCCATCAGCACCAGACTTTGTTCCGTCGCGTTATGCAGAATATTGGCGGTCTCGGTCATTTCCACCATGAAGGTGGAGCGACCGGATGCCAAATCGTCCGCCGCGCCGACGCGGGTGAAGATGCGATCGACCGGGCCAATGACGGCCTGATCTGCCGGAACATAGCTGCCGATATGGGCCATCAGTACAATAAGCGCGGCCTGACGCATATAGGTACTTTTCCCGCCCATATTCGGACCGGTGATGATCAGCAGGCGGCGCTGCGGGGACAGCGACAGCGGGTTGGCGATAAATGGCTCGCTAAGCACCTGCTCTACGACGGGGTGACGACCGCCAGCGATCTTGATGCCGTGACGATCGCTTAGCGTCGGGCAGACATAGTTCAGTGTATCCGCGCGCTCCGCCAGGTTGGTCAGGACGTCCAGTTCCGCCAGCGCGCTGGCGCTTTGTTGCAGCTCGGCCAGATGAGGAAGCAACAGGTCGAACAACTGATCATAAAGCGCCTTCTCCAGCGCCAGCGCCTTGCCTTTAGAGGTGAGAACCTTGTCTTCGTACTCTTTCAGCTCTGGGATGATGTAGCGTTCGGCATTTTTCAGCGTTTGGCGACGCACGTAGTGCATCGGCACCAGATGACTCTGTCCGCGGCTCACCTGAATGAAATAGCCGTGTACGCCGTTGAAACCGACTTTCAGCGTATCAATGCCAAGCTTTTCGCGTTCCCGGATTTCTAGTTTGTCCAGATAGTCGGTGGCGCCTGCGGCAAGGCTGCGCCATTCGTCCAGCTCTTCATGGTAGCCGGTGGCGATAACGCCGCCGTCCCGCACCAGAACCGGCGGTGCTTCCACTACCGCGCGTTCCAGCAGATCGCGCAGCTCGTCGAACTGGCCTATCTGGCTGGCAAGCCGCTGAACCGCATCGGCGTTGACAGAAGACAGCAGGGCATGAATGTCCGGCAGCTGATGGAAAGCATGGCGCATTCTCGCCAGATCGCGCGGACGCGCCGTGCGCAGCGCCAGCCGCGCCAGAATACGCTCTAAATCGCCGACCTGACGCAGGAAAGGCTGTAATTCGAGGGCCAGATCTTGCAGTGCGCCGATGGCCTCCTGACGCTGCGTTAACGTCTGAATGTGACGACTCGGCATGTGCACCCAGCGTTTCAGCATTCGGCTGCCCATCGGCGTCACGGTACAGTCCAGTACGGCCGCTAACGTATTTTCGGGGCCCCCGGACAGGTTTTGCGTCAGCTCCAGATTACGTCGCGTCGCCGCATCCATGATGATGCCGTCCTGCTGGCGTTCCATCGTGATGCCGCGAATGTGGGGCAGGGAAGTGCGCTGCGTATCTTTGGCATATTGCAGCAAACATCCGGCGGCCCGCAGTCCGAGCTTGGCCTGTTCGACGCCAAAACCCGTCAGGTCGCGCGTACCGAACTGTAGATTAAGCTGCTGGCGGGCTGTATCCAGTTCAAACTCCCACAGGGGGCGGCGGCGCAGACCGTTGCGATGCTCAATCAGCGACATCAGCTCGAACGTCTCGGGATAGAGCAATTCGGCCGGATTAGTGCGCTGGATTTCGGCGGCCATGCTTTCAGGATCGGCGGGTTCCGCCAGTCGGAAACGTCCTGAACTGATGTCCAGCGTGGCATAGCCAAATCCGCGACCGTCTTGCCAGATAGCCGCCAGCAAATTGTCCTGACGCTCCTCAAGCAGCGCCTCGTCGCTAATCGTGCCCGGCGTCACGATGCGCACGACTTTGCGCTCTACCGGCCCTTTACTTAACGCAGGATCGCCAATCTGTTCGCAGATGGCGACGGACTCGCCCAGCTGTACCAGCCGGGCCAGATAGTTTTCCACCGCATGATGGGGAACGCCCGCCATCGGGATAGGCTCTCCCGCAGAGGCACCGCGTTTGGTTAATGAAATATCCAGCAGCTGCGATGCCCGCTTGGCGTCATCGTAGAACAGCTCGTAAAAATCGCCCATGCGGTAGAACAGCAGGATTTCCGGATGTTCTGCTTTCAGCCTCAGGTACTGCTGCATCATTGGGGTGTGCGAGTCTAGATTTTTCATTGTACTCATCGGCTTGTGATGTCCATTCTCTTAATTTTTAATGAGTTAGTGTTTTTTATGATTATCATTAGGTTTCACGTTGTCTCATCGGATATCATGAAATCCTACATTTAAATGTAGGTTAAAGTGTAGCTTGCCAACCTATAGCTTGGTAAAATATGGGCACATACAGCGAAACCTACATTTATGTTCATGACTGCATAAGGTGCATGATAACGGAGTCTTTATGGCAGGAAAACAAGAGGGAAAGCCACTTTCGTTTAAAGCGGTAGAAATGATGAAGCCAGGCGATAAAGATAAGGCTGATGTAGGCGAAAATCGAGGCTTACGTGTCTCCTGTGGTGCAACTGGGGTTAAGTCTTTTTTCTACCGTTACACAAGTCCTCTGACTGGCAAGCTTGCTCAGGTTAAAATTGGTAACTTCCCGCAGACTTCTCTCGCCGCTGCACGTCTTAAACTCCACGAATTAAAGCTCCTCCGACAGGAAGGACGGTGCCCTGCGTCAGAGCTTAAGCAAGATAAGCTCCACCGTGCGATTGAAGCTGAACAGGCTAAGATCCCTGAATTGACCGTACAGGGACTAGTTGAACTGTATCTTACCGAACGTATTGAGGATCGAAAAACGAAGGACGGAAAAATCATTCCCGGTGCCAGAAAGCCGAAAGGGCAGGCCGAGGTTCGTCGTACTCTCTATGGTGACGCTGTTAAAAGCTTAGGAACACGAAATGCTGCTGAGATTACGCGGCAGGATGTCATCAATTTAATTAATGGTATTGTAGCCCGAGGCGCAACCGTACAGGCTGGTAATGTTCTGAGGGAACTTTCACTCGCTTATGAGTTTGCTATTGGTCTTGGTCGTTTTGATGACAGTTTTGCGAATCCGGCGTTGTTAGCAAAATCCAGCTTACGACAGACCAGAATCAAGCTCACAAATGGTCGTGGGACACGGGTACTGAGCGAGGTCGAGCTTGGAAAGTTTCTTAAGTGGCTTCCGGGTTCGGCTTATACGCCAACGATTAAAAACGTGCTGCGGCTGACACTCTGGACAGGATGCCGAACAGGTGAAGTCTGCAACATGGCCTGGGATGATGTTGATCTTGAAAAAGGCACCATTCATCTGCGCGAAACCAAGACCGGGGTAGAGCGCTACGTTCAGTTATCCGATCAAGCGATCGACTTTCTCAAAGTTCTACGCCTCACCTCCGATAAATATCTGTTTCCTTCGCAGGCGACTAAAAAGCCTATCCAGCAGAAGTACCTGACTGAAAACTCATGGCGTTTACGTGAAAGCGGTCAAATGCTTGATATACCTCATTGGACGCCTCACGATCTGCGTCGTACAGTGCGCACTGGATTATCACGTTTACAGTGTCCGAATGAAGTTGCCGAGGCTGTACTGGGACATACGCGCGGTGGTGTGGAAGGGATTTATAATCTGTATAAATATGATGCTGAGTGTCGGAAGTGGTTGCAGGTGTGGGCGGATTATTTGGATAGCTTGACTAAAACGGTTGTTGAAAATAAATAGTTAATCAATGTATTTTTAACTCAATTGATTAATATACTTAAATATCCTAAATAGGAACAGGTTTTTATATGAAAATATTTCTTAATGAAAAGAATAAAATAAATTTAGAGAGTTATATATTATTGCAAGCCACTGATTGGGATGATTACTCCTATAAGTCTACTTTCTTGTTGTCATTCTTTTATAACGATAAATTAGTGCCAATTGGTGAGTTGAAAATTATAGATAGTTCTTTAGAGATTGGACGTGTACTGTTTGATAATGGATGTGATAAACTCCCTGATAATTTTTGTTCGCTTGGGCAAAGTAAACAATATTACCTTAATATTAGAGACTTAGGTCTTGAATATGAAAAACTGATTCTTGAATCGTTGAATGATTGTGCTTATGACAGAATTATTTTTGATGCATTTAATGAACTATCACAATTCAAAACTTCCGCAGTTCGCTTCAGTCCCGCAGAACAGGCATTAGAATTTGCTAAGAAAATTTTTAGTAGGCAAGTGGAAACTAATGATGAAAATTGCCATGTGTTTGATTTTTCAACCACATTAAAAGGCTTTTCGACTCCCTATAATCTGAATTTTTCTTTTCAGAAACAGAGCAAAAGTATTATACCATCTAATATAAATGTAATCATAGGCAGAAATGGCACAGGTAAAACACAACTTCTTTCTGATATAGCACGCACAATTTCAGGCTACGGTTTTGATGATAAAAGTGAGCTTATAAGAGCTAGGGAAAAGAGGTTCAATAAAACAAAACCTGATTTTGGGAATGTAGTGGTTGTATCTTATTCTGCCTTCGATAATTTTGAAATTCCGGGTAAAAATGAAGCTGAGCAAAAAGAGATTGAAGAGCAAGGACATATATTTGGCTATAAATACTGTGGTCTTAGAGAGAGAATAGAAAATTCAACTGAGTATAGGCTGAAAAATATCTCTGAGATTACCAATGAGTTCAAAGTTGCTTATGAAAAAATTATCGCTGAAAAAAGAATTGAACAATGGAATGAGTGCATAAAGCCTATTGTTTCCGATCAATCGTTTTCTGAATTGGATCAAAATGTTTTACTAGAGAAGTTTGATAGGCTTAGTTCGGGTCAAAAAATTGTTCTATCAATATTAGCAAATATATTTGAACATATAAAAGACAATTCTTTGGTGATTATTGATGAACCAGAAACTCATCTTCATCCATCTCTTATTGCTTCATTTATGCATTCAATTAGATCTATTTTAACTAATTTCAACTCATATTCTATCATAGCAACCCACTCCCCGGTGATTTTACAGGAAACGCCATCAAAATTTGTTCAAGTTTTAAGAGGAAATTGTCTTAAGCCTAAGGTTGGGAAACTGAAAAAAGAATCGTTTGGCGAAGAAATATCCACATTAACTGAAGATGTTTTTAATGTTTCTTTTGAAGAGTCTAATTTTTATTCAATCCTATCAAGGTTTTCTTCGGAAGGATATACACTAAAAGATATTGAAATAATCTTTGGCAAAAAGCTAGGGATGACTGCAAAATCATTTCTTACAAACTTAAATTAATGGAGGGGTTATGAGAAATATACCTCTACCAATCGAAGACGATAAAAATAATCTTGATCTTATAGTTGAGGATAAAACTGATAAATATGCCAATCCTATTCGCAATATTCTATCTAGAATAAAAAATTCTTATGATAACTATGAATCCAATAAACTTAGTTTAGAAAACTTGCGACCAATAGGACTATCTGCCGACCAAAGTAATTCCATTTTACATGCCTATAATGTGAAAACTAAATCATTTAAAGCTATCTCTGCGAGATTGTTTAATCCAGACTTGCCGGATTTTGATGAGTGCCCATATTGCGGAATTAGTGAGCCTAGTACTTTAGACCATTATCTGCCTAAAGAAACTTACCCTGAGTTTTCAGTGTTATCAAAAAACTTAATACCGATATGCTCGGTCTGCAATACAATATACAAGAAGTCTAAATTTTTATGTAATAACCAAAGGATATTCATACATCCATACTATGATATTTTCCCGGGTGAAAATTTCATTGGTATTTCTATCGCCGTTGGTAATAAAATAAAAATTAATTTTTCATCAGTTGGTCATGCTGGAAATATTTATTTCTCAGGGATTTTTGGACGACATTTTTCAAACCTTAACCTTAAAGTTAGATTTAAAAGAAAATCAGCTTCAGAAATTTGTAGAATGAGAGCAAGCTTGAGACGTGCTTACAGAAGAAGAGGAGCATATCAAGATGTATCATCTTTGTTATTGTCTCAGTCAAATGATTTTAAAGATTCATATGGAGTAAATCATTGGAAGGTGGTCTTATATTTAGGGTTATCTCGCAATGTTGATTTTTGCAATAATGGTTTTATGAGGGATGTTGAGTAAATATATATGCTCTGTATTATTTAGATATAGAGCATATATTTCACTTATGTAGGTGATGTCACATGGCGCGATGGTGTGGTATTAATCACAAGAGAGTTGTAGTGATTTTTATATCTCAATAATATATTTCATGTTTGCTTTGTAGACTACAAGCCAAATACTTTTATATAAAATCTCCCTTTACCATCATCCATTTCCTGGATGTTATAGGTCATTGGTATTTCTGTTGTGTTAGGTAATTTAGATTGCTCATCTGTCAGGGTCATTTGAAGACTGGCAGCACACTGATAAGTATCTATTGATGAGTTATGAGCTAATGTTCTGACATTAATAACTTTCAATATCAGGCTGTCGGTATTATCGGGCACCATCCCTTCCATCTGAGAGTTTCTGAGCTGCTCGAATTGTTTCTTTATCTGTTTGTGAGCAATATTAACAACCAGACTTTTGGCATCATCACTGTTACATTCAGGTGTCTTGTCTCCGCAACCAACCAGCAGGCTTGCAGATATGAACAGTAATGCTAATCGCATATTCATTGAGTTAGTCCTTATTAATGTTTTTTCCGGTAACACCTTGTTCCAGGCGAATGCGTTCAACAACTCTGGCCGCGAGAAAATAGCCTGTACGAAAGTGGAATTGAACTATTTTAATATCAAGGTGTTTTATCCCTTTCTGAGCAATGAACTTTAGAGTCTTTTCATAAAGTTCTTCATCCATTTTTAGACTGAGTGTTTTATGAGATTCTTCACTCACTATCAGGCTCATTTTCTTTACTGGCGGCTTATGGTGGATCGATATCTGGCTTTATTAATAGTTCCAGCTTTTCGACGCGACGGGTAAGTTGCATGACGTGCCAGATGCAAACAGCAATGGCACCGATGGCAGCACCAGTCATTATATTCATCGTTTACGCTCTCCTTATTTTATCGTTATTTCTTCCGGTAAATCCCATCCATTGCGCCTGTAGCTACCAGTCCGCAATAACCTTCACATCCCCTGGTTATTACCCTGATTTTTCCGTTGCTCTGTTCACTGATAACAGCCACGCATTGGCTCGATTTATCGTTATAAATCCAGCGATGTTTCTGATTTTGTCCAGCAGTAATAGATTGCGCTGAACCCTCCATATTGCAGATGCCGGAAGTATTTTGGGTTGCAGCATTAATGCTGAATTCAATACCATTGCCGCCTGCTGTCAGTGAGAGTGAACCGTCTGGTTTAATGTACTCTGTAGTGGTAGCCAGGGCTGATGTGCTCAATATCAGGGTGGCTAAAATGACTCTTTTCATAGTTACTCCTTGTCAATTAATACGAATGTTTTTAGTGATTTTCCCGAATGTCAGCGGCCTGCGTTTTTCAACATAAAAATAGGCAACATTGAACGCCGACTTTTTATGATTGCCCTTGCCGAGAGAAGGCCAGTCGCTAAAAGCCTCAATCTGGGCTTCCGAATAGGGAGTGGTAGAGAAGTCGAACAATACCAGCAATGCTTTGCCGTCATACTTCATCAATTTCTTCATTTCAGTGCTATTAACCGTGGCGGATACCGTTGATTTGGCTGCGGTGGGTTTACGGACGGCGAACTCAACAGCCACATCATCAATCACAAAGTCGATATAGCCGTTCCCCGTAATAGAGCCTGGGAGCTTTCCTTGCACTTCTGGTGAAACATCATCGGAGAAACAGCCTAAAAGGTAGCAGCGAACCAATGGTAGAAGTTCCCTTTCACTGCACTCATTAAGGCGTAGTGTTTTTACAAACTCAGTGGGGTAAAGGGAATGAAAGAAGTACTCAAAGCTTTTTGTTACCGAAGTGATGGTGGTAGCCATGGCTAATCCTTGCCGGAATGTATTGAAGGTTGTTTATCAAAATAACGGCTGGGCCATATCTCCTCGGGCACCATGCCCAATGCCGCTGCTATCAACCGTTCTGCCTTCGGATAGTGCTGACTGAAGGCATTGTTCAGTGTACGGGAGCCTAATCCCTGATCGCGGGATAACTGCGCCAGACTTAATCCACGTTTGTGTAGTGCAGCCACAATGTCGGCCCTGTGCCAGTCCTTAGCCCTTCCTTTAGTTCGCTTTTTTTGCGATGCTACGTGGTTATTCACAGTGTTAACCCCTCTGTATCAGTACAGGGATATTAAATGCGAATAAAAGGAACTTATCAAGTTCTCTTTGTGGTCTTTATTGGTTTTCCTTTTTAACGTATTGATATTATGGATTAAGTTAATGAAAAATATTTTGGACGTATTGCCTGCTGATAAGAACCAAAGTGGCAGTATTGATGGCAGTGAGCAGTGGCTCCCAGCACAGGCATTTGCAGGAAAACCGGGGATGCCGGGGACGGCAAAGGGCTGCCGCCTGCGTCTGGAAAAGCTTGCCGCTATGCACCCGGAAATCAGGAGAAAGAGAACAGGGCATAAGGGCTTTGAGTACCATATTCGCGCTGCGGGAATGTCGCTGAAAAGTGAGCGGGCAGAGCAAGCCACTCAATCTGTCGTTTCTCCTTATGGTACTGACGAACAGCTTAATCTCTGGGTTCAGTTGTTCAAAACGATGAAGCCTCATTCCCGTGACCGCTTGTTGAAGCAGGCGCTTGAACAGGTGGCTGATGATCTTGCGTTAACCCAGCCAGCTTTGCCAACAGAAGTGATTTCACTGGCGCACCAGTTACTGACGTTTTCGGAAGAGCAGCGTAAACAATTGCTGGAGACTATTTCGAAGTAATAGTTCGCGCTGAAACGCTTATTCCCTGAGTTGCTTTCTTCTTTTCTAATTTACGCAATAATAGTTTCCCTGTGAAACTATTTGCTCGTTATGTATTGGTTTGATATAATGCCATTACTGGAAAGTGTTATTATTAGCAGCTAGCCAGTCATTCAAGTTATCATTTAACTAATTGTTCTTTTAATAGTAATCCTTCACTGGAGGGATGGTTGTATTTAAAGAATGCCAGTCTGACCATGTTTTTTAAGGCTTGATTCAGTTAATAATCTATTAAATGAAATTAATGATTTACCAGTCAAATGATGTATGTGATTGAAATGAATAAAATACATCAGGAAGGGCTTGCTATGCCCGTCGCTCAGGAATTAATAAACATTATATTAAATGAGGCGGGAAGTCCGCCGCCGCATAAAGCCAGAATAACAGCTGTTAGTTTATTATTTAAAGATCTGACTTACAGTGCTGAGCATGGGGGTTATCATCCTGTCGAAATACGGCTTATTTCACGCAATCATGAATGGTATTTTGATTACATTACCGACTTCAGTTATATGGGGACGGTATACCCCGAACTGGAAAAGGAAATTGATTTTAGCTGGAGTCAGCAATATGTCTTTCTGGCACATGTGGGTGACCTGCCTGTTAACACCGGAAGGGAGCTGTTTGAACTCTGGCAATCCAACTTTATTCAGTATCAGGCCATGAACGTCTACACCATTACCGTCCTGTGGGAAAGCTAATCCTCCTGCACTAACTATCAATACTTTATGGGGAATTATCTGTGACGACTGACAGAGGGATACGTGCGTCTCAACAAGGTGAGCTGGACTGTCTTTGCGGTGCTTATTGCGTGGTTAATATGCTTAGCTGGCTGTTTGACGGCAGGGTGAAACGACGCCCGTTAATGAATCGGCTTATTCAGACTTTTCAGCAGCGCTGGCCTTTGCATGAATGGCTGACTGAAGGGATTGAAGAAGACCGTTTAGACTGGCTGATAGCTCAGGTGTTGCAGAAAGGACATTACAGCCGCCAGTTCCCGGTTCAAATCACCAGACCCTTTACCGGGAAGCGGGGTTTATCAGACGGGCGACTGTTCAGGGAAATGCAGCGGTTTCTTGACGTCACTGACCACTCGCGCCTGATTATGCTCAGCGACCAGTTTCACTGGTCCCTTCTGGTCAAAATAGATGAAGAAACGCTCTGCTTCTTCGACAGCAACGGGCGAACCACTATGCCCCGTAAAGCTTTCTCCCTGCGTACTGGCGTAACCCGCCGCCAGTTGTTTCCCGACGCCATTTACTTCATTGAACGGGAGTTCTGATATGACCATGTTTACCCAACGTGAAACCCGTATCCTCGACCAGGCGCGTGACATTATCAGCCGTTATTACCAGCGTGGCGTTCAGCTCTGTTCTCCTGATGATGTACGACGGTACGTGATGGTTGAGCTGGCACCGCTTGAACATGAAGAGTTTGGCATCATCCTGCTCGATAATCAGAATCAGCTGCTGCACCGCGAAATCCTGTTCAGGGGTACGCTAAACTCGGTCAGCGTTCACCCCCGTGAAGTTATCAAGCGTGTGCTGAAACATAACGCCGCCGCAGCCATCCTTGTCCACAACCACCCCAGCGGCGAGCCTGAACCCAGCCGTTGTGATATCCAGTTGACCAAAAAGCTTCAGGAGTTGCTGGAAATGCTGGATGTGCGATTACTTGATCACTTTATCGTGGCAGGAACTGAAACGGTATCAATGGCTGAACGGGGGCTGGTGTGATGCTGAAAGTTACTTGGTTTAATGTACGTTATTGCGGGTTAGGCGCATGAGCAGGACAGCGTTACGTCAGGTTGTGCCTATGGTGCAAACAACCGTGTTTGATGCGTATATTGGCGGTCTGGCTCCCTCGGGGCGGAGAGGTATCACCAGCTTGTTAAACCGCAGCGCCAGCATACTTAAACGCGGTGCGGATGCAGCAGACTATCCGTGGGAACAACTTAACTTCGCCGCCGTCGCTAAAGTGCGGGCGGCACTGCTGGATGACGGTTACGCCGTGTCGTCGGTGAACATGGCGTTATCCGCGCTACGGGGCGTAGCGCAGACAGCTTTTAACCTGAACTGCATGAATGCCGAAACGCTGGCCCGTATCCGGTCTGTTAAGCGTGTGAGCGGCGATATCCAGCGTAAGGGAAGGGCGTTAGACAAGTCGGAGATTCGGGCGCTGATTCAGGCCGCAAAACAGCATCCGCAACCGGTACGGCGCTGTCGTGATACCGCCATTGTGCTGACACTTTGCGGAACAGGCCTGCGGGCCGGGGAACTGGTCAAACTTGAGCGCCGGGACTATGACAATGGTGTTCTCACGGTCAGACGGGGAAAGGGGCGTAAATACCGTGAAATTCACATGGCGGATGCGGTGGATAGTGCTATCCGCGCGTGGCTGAAAGTTGGCGCAGACGAGGCTGACAGTGCGTTGTTCAGCCGAATTCAGCGCAACGGTAAGGTCGCAAGCCGGCCGCTGACTACGACCGGGTTAACGGGTATCCTGGCTGATTTACAGCAGACGTCAGGTATTGCACGTTTCACCCCACATGACATGCGGCGCACCTTCATCACCCATTTGCTAGAGCAGGGCGTGGATATCAACACCGTACGCCAGCTGGCAGGCCACAGCGACATATCCACGACGACGCGCTATGACTGTCGTGGTGAGGGGATGAAAATCAGTGCCAGCAAACACATCAGGTGTTTTTAGCTGTTGAGACGTCTCCGGTAGCGATTGCAGTTTTATCTTCGGCACTCAACCGCGCATACTTTTGATTCTGGATATTAATCAGTGCATTGATATTTTCAGGCTGAAGCATCCACGCAACATCTTCACGCGTCCATTCTTTACCGTCAGAGAGTCGTTTTAACCGGGGTTTCGATATTCCATACTCATTAAGTTTTTCTGCTACCGAAGCATATTTCTCACGATCTACTTCCCCCGTATGTAGCTTGTCAAAACGACCTTTAACGAGCTGGTATACAGTGTAGATTTCCAGTGCCTTAGGGGACCTGGCCGGGACCATCATGGGGTGTTCCTCCAGCCCATAGAAACCGTTTAGCTTTCCCTCATTGAGCAGGTCATTAAACATGTGATTCACGCAGGCACTCAGCACATCCGCCGCTTTCTCTGCATCGAATTTATACGGGCTAAAACCCGCTCCCGTCAGTTTCCTGACAATCAGTGCCAGTTTTTGCCGGGTATCCCCTCCCAGATAAAGCTTCTTCTCCAGAAATCCAAAGACCTCGTTACTGCTTTTACGTTCCCGGTGGCATTTAGCATCAGCCTTGTTGCTTTGGTTACCAATCATAGTCACCTCCATGAAAGTTATCTGTACAAAATGTCATCATTGAGCCTCAGCGGAAATGACTCATTTATGTGGCCGTTTCGGAAACAGAAAAAGGTACTTCCGAATGACATAAACATGAACGATGCCCTTAACGTGCTCAACGAAGGCAGCGTTAGGTGAATCCTTGCGTTTTTTGGTGGTTGTAAATAACCCCGCTCCTGAAACAGCTCAAAGGAGCAAAAGCATGAACACCAACCGTATTCTCCGCAAAAAAGAAGTTCTTCACCTAGTAGGGATCTCGTCTGCGACGTTGTACCGACTCATAGCTAAAGGAGACTTTCCAAAATCTATGAAACTGACTGGTGATAGCGGTCGGGCTGTGGGCTGGGGATCAAATGAAATTCAAAATTGGATTCTGTTACGCGGAATTAGCGATACGCAGTGATCTGTAAGCCTCGTACAACCCCTGACATACCAACCATATAACCATATAACCATATAACCAGTTACAGTGATGATACCTGCATATGAAGGGGGATCACTGTTACTGCTATGAGCTATCGGAGCAGAATATGATGCAACAATTTAATCGTGAACGGGTGACATCTTTACGTGGCAAAGTTCCTCTGGGCGTGAATAGTGCAGGTCAGTCTGTATACGGAGGGTTAGATAAACTAGCTTGGGTCACGGACATGCATGGCTGGAAGAAAAATCTTGAACTCAAACAGCGGTTGCTTGGCCTTGTCTCGGGAGGTGACTACCTGATAAAAGTGCGTCCTGCTGGCAAGGATGAGTGTGATGGACTTTATCGCAGTGTGGTAGAAATTCGCCTGAAAGGTAAAACGCGCAAACACCCTATAATGCTGGTAATCCATTTTGACCCAACCAGTAGTCAACGTGGATTTCAGCGAATGGAACTCAGTCCTCAGCATTACTCTCCGAAACAGATAACGGATTTGTTTGTGTGGCTGGGGAAAAGAGGGCGTATCGGCCAGTATCTGTATATAGGGTTACGCAACGCTTGGATAACAACTGTCCATTACGCACTGGATGTAGTGGGAATGAAGCTTCATGACTATTTGATTGGGTTAGCTTCTGTCTGGAGAGGGGAGTTTCATGACTTACACGGTGGGCAGGAAGGACTGAGACTTGGCTCTAGGCGTATCGTGGCATCCATATATGAAAAGGCCGATGCTCCAGATATAAGTATTGATAAACTGTTTGAGCAAGCTTTCCTTTTGCTTAATGAGCACCAGTTCCGCCGTTTCCTGCGTCTTGAGCTACGTTTGTCCCCTGGCAAGCAAAAGCTCATGTTAAGCAATCTACTAAAGGTGGATAACTTGGTATCTAAACTCGCATTTTATGACCGCAACGCGTTGGTAGATCCTGGACTTGAACCTGACTTTGCCCGATTACTCGGTGAGTATGTTCCTTATCCAGTTGCCCGAGCTGATTACAAGCCATCTGAGATGCTGAATGGTAAGCGCGTCAGCCCAACGAAAGATGCTGCTGACAAGCGCGTTGATAAACTCATGAAGCAGTACCGTATAGAGTTGTTTGATTCAGAGAGTATATGGACTCTGTTACCGCTAGTGGTGGAGAAGCTTGGAATTCTGGCGCAACCGCAATACTGGCAATTTGAGCACCGGCAGAAGTGGCTTCAATCGCGTCTGAAGAAGGGATAATGTTGGCAGGGCAGGGATGCCGTTTGTTGGTATAGCAATTGCGGACATGTTAAATCAGAAACCTGAAAAATGAAGGTTTTAAACCGCCTATCGTTACCAGACTTTGGTGTGACAGACCGGCTAACTACCGGTGTCATTTTGTGTCAGATTCGTGCCTCGTACAATGGTAGGGGTAAACCGGCGATGGCTTTCCCTGACTCTGACAATTGCAAGGTTCGGCATTTTGAGCAAAGTCGAGGTATCAAAAGATCAAAATTCAGAAAATAACATGTATCTACAACCGCTATTGAATATTACCGGGATGGAGTTGCACCGCTTAATAACCGGTAGCGTTTTACGTATCCGCTAATCCCATTCTGGCTGAGCTGATATTTATTCGCTATTTTCTTCTACAAGGTATATAGCTGTGTCTATTATGCACTGTATACACTCTATCTCTATATTATTGTATATATGTCATTACATACTATAGCCATTATCCAGCATCAGCTATCATGAGGCTCCAGCCTCCAATGTTATCATCTAATAATAATCATCTGAACCTTGTTGGGTTCACGTAAGGTTTTTTGAGTAATTCAGTTGTAAATAAATGGGGTCAGAGCATGGGGCTCTGATCTCTATATACAGGTGAATTATGAAGCCATATATCACGAAAAATAATATTCTTGTCACGGATTCAACGTTGGATTATTTCAAAGAAGTTGTTTTCAGTATTCCTTATAATGGTGTGAAGAGTTTGCGTCGTCCTTATTATCATAACATAGCAGTATTTCTTCAGCATATTATTTGTGTCGCTACCTGTAGTCGTAAGAACAGGAGAAAGGCAAAAATTAAGGCGAATAAAAAATGGTCTTATTCTGTGCCAGTACCATTTGAGCTAGGACGGGAGAAACTTCCCGGCGTATTTAAGAAAAGTGGGCCGACCAATGATCGTGCAATGGAGGCGCTGGCAAGCGCGGGGATTATCAAACTAACCGGGTATTCCAATGCTCAAAACTCTTGCCGGGAATATGCTGTTTCTCAACGTTTTCTGCGTAAGTTGTTTGGCAACGACCGCGGGGCATACCTTAGCCGTCAGGATCGTTACCATTATCTGACTGACATTTTCAACAAGCGTAAAAGCTACTCATTTGATGAACTAATTGGGATTGCCATTGATCGTGGGCAGCGTGCCAAACATAAACAGTCGAAACGCGATATCCCAAACGTTGCCTTCAGGGAACGGGTAGTGGGGGTCTGGAACAGCCTTGAACCGCTGGAAATCAATCTGGATGCACTGCTGGATTACTATAACGAGAACCCTACCAAGAAGAACAAAATTTTCATTTTCAACTTCCTGTCGCGACTGGCTGAAACAGGCGTGGATCTGGTGAAAGAGTCACCGTTGACGGTTTCTTACAGTCAATCTTATAAGACTGCGTACATTGGTGGGCGATCCTTTGAGATTGGCACTGGCTTTCAAAGTCTGCCTTCTGGCATGAAGTGGGCGTGTCTGGCACGAGGGCATAATTATGATATCAAGGGATGCCAGCTTGAGATACTACGACATGAATTGCAGGATTTCGGCATTTCGGCCGAGTCGCTGG
This sequence comes from Lonsdalea britannica, assembly GCF_003515985.1. Lineage (GTDB taxonomy): Bacteria > Pseudomonadota > Gammaproteobacteria > Enterobacterales > Enterobacteriaceae > Lonsdalea > Lonsdalea britannica. The sequence continues at coordinate 2,052,019 of NZ_CP023009.1, forward strand.
AAGTTCTGGAAACTCAATATATCTGCCGGGTATTGCGTGTTGCGGAGGAGCTGGTGAAGCAATTCAGGTTTTCCAGCGTATTCAATGCCGGGTTCGTCTCATTATCGCTAAAATCCAGTACCCGACGCTTGTTGAATCGTGAGCTAGGTAAGACAGAAGCGAAGCGAGTACTGAAACGCTGGAAACGCCTTCTGAAGCCTCTAAGGGACGATTTAGGCTTGCTGCTGGATCACTATGAAGGTACAGCCAAAACCAATCGTTACGGTAAATGTGTTACGAATGCAGTAGGGCAGCCATTCAACATTACCTGGAAAGATGTGGCAGCGGGTAAACGCAGGAAGTCAGATGTGATGCGCCGAAAGCTGCTGTCACACATGTTACAGGGGCTGGAAAGCAAGGCTGTATACGATTACGTAGCCAGCCATAAGGGCGTTTGTGCGCTGGAGCACGATGGGTTTGTTTCATACGAAGAAGTAACTGATTGGTCCCATCCATACCTTTTGATTGAGAAAAAGCATTAAGTGAAGCCACTTAGTCAATTAAAGCATATCCGGTTGAATAAACTCGACGGGACATTTGGTTCTTTCAGGATGTGCATAGCCAGCAGGTGATCCATGTCAGCCTTGAGCGAACAGCGGAAGTTGGCATTTGCCATAACCGCAGGGATGTAGGACTAACATTGACGTGTAATAATCAACTGGGAGCAGGTCAGGATTGCCTAACACTGTGGGGGGCGACGGCCGAGTTGACGGATCACAAGGGAAAACTACTGGCCAATAGCGACAATGTGGCCAGCCCTTTGCGCAAGGTGTGCAATAAATCCTAGGCGGATATGCCAAGCGCAGAAAAAAACCTCTAGGGGTAAGTTACTTGGTCGCAGCGGTTGGTCTTCCAACAAATAGATTGATACCGCTCCTTCGAAACTTACTTCTGTCGAATACGGAGACCGCGAACACCTCCGCAATGTGTTTGATCTGTTCAGGGCTGAAGTTATCGTTAATGTACTTCGGACCGTAGGCGGAGTTCTCAACGTAGTTGAGCGCGATGTTTGAAAGGCCAATCTTCAGCGCTTCATCCTCTAGCTTGAGCAGTCGTTCTATCGACGCCTTGAAACTCTGGTTACCCTTAGAGAAGGTGAAGATGACATGGGTTTTATCGCCTTCCGGAAAAACGTTGAGCATCACGTTCTTTATTTCAGCATTGCTCGCTGCGCTTGATCGAGCCATTCGCTGCTCCTCCTGTTTGGATATGATCCGATTGCCATCATGGTCGAAGTATGGGATAAACGACGCGCAGCATGCTACAAGGAAAGCACCGTCGAGGACATGGTAGACGTGCTCGAATCCCAACGACTCCTCGCGTTCGATAGTGTCTGTCAACTCTTCGCAGATTTGCTGCAGTTCAGAAATGCTGTGTTCGCACTGCATGTGCAGTACCCGAATTTGATGGTTCTTCTCCCCTTGCAACATGGCTTCGAGAATGAAGTCAGGGACCTTGATTTCGCCTGACTTGATCTGCGGTAGCGTCATCTGGAAGTGCGCTGGAAAGTCATTAACGTTTAACTTGTCACCCAGCAGAACTTCGCAAAAAGCCTTTGACTCAAGGATGGAGTGTAATTCCTTGGCTGCAGCCCGATAGGCGTAGATGTTCAGCTGCTTGTTCGTTGCACTGAACGCTACATCTTCAATCGGTTGGAATATGGCTTTGTCGTGGCCGCCGCAGAATCCGGTGAAGGTGCTGAATTTTTTGATTCCTTGTAGCTTAAATTCCGGCTGCATAGATTGCATGTCCTCTGCCGGCGCTAAGCCAAGGTGGTATATTTTCCCCTCGTTTTCTCCGCTTACATCTGCGATAGATTCGAGTATTTTTCCCCGTTGGATAGAGTGGGCGTGGATAATTTTCCCAGAACACTTAAGTTTATCGTCGCCGGCTCGCAAGCATGCTTTTATGCTGGCTTCTTTCTGGTTTTGGCTCAAAAGTTTGTTGAACTCGATCTGCTCTGGATTCACTAAGATTTTCCTCAAACAAGGCTGGCAAGCCCCGGGCTTGCATTATTTGGGCCTTCATGGGCCCCCTGTGTGAAAGGATGGCTAGATTCTGTTCGGCGCAATACTCTGAAGATCTTTGCACAAGGCAATGCCGTAGGCATTTGCAAGGTTGGCAATCTGCATTCCTATGGATTTCCGAAGTGCTGACAGTGCGTCATTGAAATTGAGCCACTCAGGATTACCTGAACTACATCGTAATGTTCTAAGGTCGACTGACTTCATCGCGTCGAAGAAAATCAGAATCGTCTTGGTTAGCGACAGCAGTATTTCATCAAGTGCTGTTCCGTCGAGGAGATTCCCCCGAATAGTGGTGAATCGTCGACGAAGTTCATCAAGCGACTGTCGTACGTGGTCGGGACATTCGGCATCGAATGTGGCCCATAACGAACGACGGTCCGTCATTGCAGAGACGATTTCCTTCGCTATCTGTGGTTCCATGCGCCCAGATTGAAGCAAGGCAAGGCTGCGTGAATATCCTTCGGTGCGGACCTCTGATACCATATTCTCGTGGTCTCGTTTCCACTTGCGAAGCAAGTCCGCGTCGTAAGCGCAGTCGTCACCATCGACAATGACTCCGCACTCCCGACAAAGCCACAGACCGTTATCTATGGATGTTCGTTCTGCGACGGTCTGCGAGGTCTTGTAGCGTGGCCCCAGTTCGGAGGCCGCATGAATATGTGCAGCGTGACCCGAAGTCAAAGCTTTGTTTGGGTCGGAGTGCGGCCCGATCGTGAGCTTGAGACAACGCGGATTGGAGCAAAAATGTGCAGCCCGACGGGCAAGCGCTAATTTCGTGGCTGCTTTGAAGTCATCCCTCTTGGTCACTCCCAACCTCTCTGTTTGATATGAATTATTTTCCCTAAATATTATCGCGTCGTAGGAGCGAAAGCACTGACCAATCCACTAAAACTCGATCGCGCCGGAGCCTTTAGTGTTCGATTCTCAATAGACGCTGCTGCATAAATCTGTGTGCTCAAGCCAGTAGGTTTTTTGCATGAGCCAGCCCAACAGTAGTTCCAAACCACGTTATCTATCCTGGCTGGTTCTGCTATAACGCGGCTTTGAAGACTCGGAACAATCCTGTTCGCACGCAACCTGGAGTAGCGGTCTTTTAGCAGTATGGGCACAACGAAACTTGCTTACCATTGCGATCAGCTCTGCTGAATCTCCGACCTTGGCAGGGCAGCGGTCACTCAGTCCATGGAGAGTTCAATGATTGGTAAGAACTACAGTGGCCACCTATCCGCCAAAACTGGAGGCTGCAGTCAATTGACCTGCTCCCCATAAATTAACATATCTCAATGTTATCAATGTCTGCTCTTGGCACTAAGCTGCCATTGTTAAATGCGCTAAAATTGCTTGTCATTATGGCCGTAGCTGCTTTTGTTCCCAAATCTAATGACTGGATAACTCATATCTTGGGGTATTAAGCAGTTGAGAGCAGATCACGTTAAAAACATTATCTGCGGTTTGTACCGGTATGCTTTTATGACATTCCAGCATACCGGCCCATAGCCAGACCGATGAACTCGCCTGTAGAACAAGTTGAATGTAACTGCCCAGAGTCATGCTTTTCAGGTCTGATAGTTTTGAGCACTGTTAAAGTCATTGCCCTAACTCAGCCACTTCCTTATCCTATTCCAAAGAGATAATGGCTCGGTTCTCATCCCAGACGGCTCCTCAGTTGGCTCCTGTTTCAGCTCTTCAGATGCTACCGTCGCATTAGTCTGCGCGTAATAACGCTTCTTAGCCGCTTTATCTCGACGCATCTCTGCATCGATTCTGGCTTTATCCCAAGGAGGTGCTTTCAGTACGCGGTTACACTGGATTACATAGTGAGATCGACAGGGTAAATTCCAGTTTCCCACTGATGGCCACAGCGACACGGTCTCGCCATCGTAAGTCAGCTTCCAGTCAGTTGGGGTCAGAGGCGTTACAACCTCATGCCCGCAACCACAACAGCAATTGTGAATCACTGTGCCATACTCCATGGAAACATACAGGATACTTGGTTCAATTTCTCGCGGAATCCCTTTCACGAAACACGGGGTCAGTTGGTTATGTCGTATCATAGTAAGTCACCATTCAGTAACATATTCCCGTCAGTCGTATATGAACAGTTATGTTCATTTTCAAGATCACGATAAAACCCGAGTAGTTTCTTCCATTTGATGACGGCAAGTGCCGCATTCAACATGTTTAACTCGGCGACTTGAATATTTGAAGCGTAAACGTTTTCTGCGCCACTCTCCTTAAAAGACACACGTGTGCGAATATGATCTCGTTTCTCTGGAGTACTGGTCGTCACCCTCAGGATGCCACCCAGCGATCCGTCCACCAGCTCGAGCCCCATTCCCACGTCTATGAATGACACGCCCATGTCTTCCAGCTTCTGCATCGCTAAGAGTTTTGGCTCTCCTGCGTCCATACAAAGGAAGGCAAAGGTAATTCCGTCCAAGAGAGTAAGACTATCCTGGCTTATCTGTACTGCATACGTCACGATACGACGGTGCATCTGACCGTAAATTCCCGCCAGGTAATCCACTTTCTTCGGCACTTCCCTGAGAGTGTTAATCGACGGGGCGCCGGGGGCGCGAAAAGCGTTGTGCTGAAGTAAATCATCACCATCGATGAGACGTATCTCACTGACTGGTGTTTTAGCTATCTGGTCCAGTATATAGGAACCTGTACCACCGACACCGATGATGGCAATGTGCTGACCTTCAAGCCGTGCAGTTAATGCCCCGATCCCGACCCGATCAGATGCAGTTTCAAGATAGTTAAAGACGCCCCCTTCCTCCTCATCAGGGGTTTTAAAAACACGTGGGCTAACGCCAGGTTTGAGGGTTGCGGCGTGGCCAGAGATGATCGTCGCATAGGTGGACATCTTCTGATGGTAGTCACTGTAACCTTCAGGCCCAGGCTTACTGGAGAATAAGTGCTGAGCAGACAGTCCATGCCCAAGATTTACCGCTTCACTCTGATGAAAAATAGCCTGGATGCGCCCCCCCTGGGAAGTGCATGGAAATTCTCCATCAAAGTGAATAGTGTGTGGTTCCGGTTTTTGAGTAGCGTCTCCAGACAGGCAAAGACTCGATATGAGCGTGCCGGTTTTTACTTCCCGTTGCGCGTTAACGTACGGAACGTCACGCATGACCAGAAAGCCACCCACAATTTGTACGTGATAACCTTCTTCGCGCAAGCGCTTCAGATCGCTATTAAGATTGAATAGTGCGACCGACATTGATCACGCTCCCGTTTTTCACGTTGATATAGGCACCCGCAGCTAACTCACCACTGTGTGGTTTTGAGCCCGCTCCACGATATGTGATTGAATAAACGATCTCTGCAGTTGGGGCTTCGCCTGGATATGCGATAGCCACAAATTGCTCGAAAGTTTGATGACTATCGCTGACCTGAACTTCACGCCCGTTAACGACGATATCAATCTTTGGTTTACGCTTTGGCGCCGTTACAAAGTGTTCAATGCCCGGAGTCGTAAGATCCACCGCCTCATTCGGTTCAATCTGGCGATCATCACCGCCACGGATAACCATAAATACAGCATCGCCATCGGCTGGTTTTGCCAGCTCATAAAGTGCTGCTCCCGAAATTGCAGGTTTTCCCCACGATACCTGGCTGTCGTTTACGGTAAGTTTGAAATCACGATCGGTCTGGAAGGCCACGAACCGTTCAGCGCCACGACCGCGTAAATCGAAAGGTTCATCAAGTCGCAGATCTTCAAAGTCGCCCGTTTGAAGAATAGCGAAGAGGCTGTAACCATCATTTACACGCAGGCCTGCGGCAATCAGAATCTGACGCCCCAGTGGAACTGGGTCATTGATCTCAATTGCGTGAAAATCCAGATTTTCCTGCGCAAACAGGATGCGGTAGGCATTTGCCGGACGCAGTTCGCGGCCTTCGCGAATCGCTTCTCCGACATCGTCGATATTGTTAATATTTTGGCTGTTCATCTTGTGCATGTCCTTGAGTTTGGCCAGACGGTGTCTGGCTCTAATACTCAATCGATGCAGCGCTACCAAAGCGGTAAATTATTTTAGAATTTTTTTTGAAGTTCGCCTGGCGGTGTCAATCCGCAGACGAAAAATGCCGGGCAGGAAGGACAAACACGGGATGATGATTCGGCGGGAAATACCCCCTGACCTATAGAGTTCAGGGCATCAAGAAGCTTTTCCTGCCGGTTATGCAGCACCTTAGTGGTCAGTTCAACCGGCGTTACAGTCTTATCAGAAAGATGAACTAACTCAACTATCGCGTCAGGAAAGGCTCTCCTTGCTGCAAGTACAAAAGCGGCAGCGCTAAGGTCCGATTCTTCTTTATCTCTTTTATGTCCGGTTCTGACTGAAGTGGTTTACTGAATTTGGCCACCTGAACAGAGGTGATATGCTCACCTCAGAACAACACAGGTGCTCCAATGAAAAGAAGAAATTTTAGTCCTGAATTCAAACGCGAATCTGCTCAGCTGGTTGTCGATCAAAACTACACCGTCTCTGATGCCGCCAAGGCTATGGATGTAGGTCTTTCCACGATGACGAAATGGGTCAAACAACTGCGTGATGAGCGTCAGGGCAAAACACCAAAAGCCTCCCCGATAACGCCGGAACAAATCGAAATACGTGAGCTCAGGAAGAAGATGCAACGTATTGAAATGGAAAACGAAATATTAAAAAAGGCTACCGCGCTCTTGATGTCAGACTCCCTGAACAGTTCTCGATAATCGGGAAACTCAGGGCGCGTTATCCTGTGGCCACACTCTGCCATGTGTTCGGGGTTCATCGCAGCAGCTACAAATACTGGAAAAACCGTCCTGAAAAGCCAGACGGCAGACGGGCTATATTACGCAGTCAGGTACTTGAGCTGCATGGCATCAGCCACGGTTCGGCCGGAGCAAGAAGCATCGCCACAATGGCAACCCAGAGAGGCTACCAGATGGGGCGCTGGCTTGCCGGCAGGCTCATGAAAGAGCTGGGACTGGTCAGTTGCCAGCAGCCGACTCACCGGTATAAACGTGGCGGTCATGAGCACGTTGCTATCCCGAACCATCTTGAGCGACAGTTCGCCGTAACGGAGCCCAACCAGGTGTGGTGCGGTGATGTGACCTATATCTGGTCAGGTAAACGCTGGGCGTACCTCGCCGTTGTTCTCGACCTGTTCGCAAGAAAACCAGTGGGTTGGGCAATGTCGTTCTCGCCGGACAGCAGACTCACCATGAAGGCGTTGGAAATGGCATGGGAAACTCGCGGTAAGCCCGCTGGGGTGATGTTCCACAGCGACCAGGGCAGTCACTATACAAGCAGGCAGTTCCGGCAGTTACTGTGGCGATACAGAATCAGACAGAGTATGAGCCGGCGCGGAAACTGCTGGGATAACAGCCCAATGGAGCGCTTCTTCAGGAGTCTGAAGAACGAATGGGTGCCGGTGACGGGTTACGTAAGCTTCAGCGATGCAGCTCACGCCATAACGAACTATATCGTTGGATATTACAGTGCACTAAGACCGCACGAATATAATGGTGGGTTACCACCAAACGAATCGGAAAACCGATACTGGAAAAACTCTAACGCGGTGGCCAGTTTTCGTTGACCACTACACCCATAGTCATAATCGATTGCGGATTTCAGCGTCTTTTTGATATTTAGAAGTGTACTGCTGCTGGAATTGTCTTCCAGTATTTGCTCTTTCAATGCACAGTCCAGAAAGGGGTTACTAAAGGGAGTACCCGTGTTTTCTTGCATGTGGTTGATCATCTCGATGATGATATGCTTATATTTCCCAGCAAAAGAAAACATCACAGCATAGTTCCTGAATTCATCAAACATCATCGCGGCCGCTTTTTCCTGGGGCACCTTTTCATTTTGTATAGGTATAGTAGGCAGATCTATCACACAGGGATCGATATCTAGAGATGGCGGGAGCACTGGGCTGATCTGTTTTTTTACAAGATCTACGGGATCCACAACGGAAGATACATTATTGACATCGATATTATATTGACTTTTCAGCGTCTCAATATCGAGATCGCCGCACTTCATGTCATCCGCTTCGTAATCATCCATTTTATGTCTGGTGGTAAAGATGAGCGCCGGTATGGCCATTCTTTGCGGCTCCTGTCGCTCTTCGTTGGCCTTAGGCTGCACAAATTGCGTGAGCGTATCTTCTAAGGGTTGCGGCATGTAACAATAGGCAGGCCTTTTAAGCTGTTTATTGATCAGATAATTCAGTCTGTCCTTAAGAAAAATAGGCAGTCTCTCATTGAGCCTGTTTCCACCGGAAAGAACGCCCATGATTTCTACGCCATAAAACGTATTTCTAATCAGCAATAGCGTTCCGTTGCGTATCTCCTCCAGCACGCTTCGATAGGCCATCCAGCGGTAGTGATGGAAGAGTTGATGTTTATCCGCGGATAACCTGAGTCCCATCGGGAGCCTGGCGTCGTCAATGTTGGCCTCAGGTTGCGCGATGTGTTGCAGAGACTGGTAAGCGTGTTCAGGGTGAAGGATATAGGGAATATCTTCAAAGTAGACAGCGTCTAAGGGGTTGGCTGTGTAAGCATGCAAATTATTCAATTATGCAATTCCTTTTGTTTGAATGTTTATACTGCGTAATCCTCCGATTGACGCAGTGTTTTGATAAAACGAATTTTAACCCTGCTACTAATACCATAACATCTTCGATATCAAGGCGATAAATAACCCGTTAAATTGAGTGGTTAATAACTGTTTGCCTGGAATAGCGTTGTTCGCATGGCATGGTGCTCAGAAATAGACTCACGCGGTTATGTCACACAACAACCACGGTATTCCGGTCATTGACGATGCCCCACGCTGCAGGCGCCGATGACCAAAATCAGTACGTCGGCCAGCAGAGTGGGCAAAGGCTATTTTCTCTTTCTACATGGCTTGCAGATGTGTCGATATGCTTGGGATTCTCAGTGTGTCATTTCTTTATTCGCCCTTCAGGCCACACTTTGCCGATGCGTTGATTGTTCGTTGAAGCAGGGCGCGATGCTGATCGTATATGCTGTCTTTCTGCGTCATTTCTTCGCGTTTGTGCTGAAAAAAGGCGGGGTTTTATAAATGTATGTTGAATAATACCCTAGGTTAAAGATGAATAAACCTTCACGATAATGCGGGGTTCTTCAGGTTTCCCGGCATCAATCTTTTTGTTTTATTTCTGATCAAATAATGGCTCATCTTCTCCTTGTCATCAAAGGGTGATATGGGAGTGATTTTCCATGCCTTTCAGCATGATTTCAGCGTAACGTTCAGTATTTAAGACTGAATCATCAAAATCCATTTAATTAAATTATTCTTTTTAATCAATGGTTTTTTGTGTTTTGGTTGATCTTGGTTGGTTTTTTGATAAAAAGTCAGCTCCAACTCATGTTTACAGTCCAATTGAGCTTAACTGCGCGCTTTTTCTGCCGATAGTAATGATGTCGGCAATATCGTCATTTTGCTCATTTATAGGACTCATCATGTCAATCAAACGCTTCTCTCTCATTATTCTTGGTACACTTTTACTTATATTTTTCGCGAGTACGATATCGAATGTCTGGATGCTGATACGCAGCAACGATTCGCTGGATAGTGTGAATAAAGAAATACGCGTCGTGCTGTCGGTCATTGACCCCATCAACCACAGCCGCACCCTGCGCGTTCGTATCATGGAATATATGGAGGATATGGAAAAAGGGGGCGGTCAGAATTCTCAGTCGATGCTGGAAGGCGTGAATGCCGTTATGGCGAAAGCGGATGCGGCGTTTCAGTCTTATCTCAACGCACCTAAACAACCGTCGGAAGGTCCACTGGCCGACGCGTATCGCACGACTTATCTCGCCTATCGTCAGGATGGATTGCAGCCTTTGCTGGATGCGGCGGCCAAAAATGACGAACCTAAGTTTTATGCGCAGCTGGCCGTTGTTAGACAGCTGGATCGTCAGTACGAAATCGCGCTGGATAAACTCCTGGAATTCCGTGAGCAATATGCCAAAACGCTGAATCAGGATGCGCAGAGTAACTTCACCTTCTCAATGACGCTGATTGTGATCTTCGCCGTGGTGTTTATCGCCATCATCGCCGGGATGATGATCCTGCTGAAACGCTTTGTGCTGGATCAGCTGGGTATCGCCAAGGATCACTGCAGCCAGATTGCCAATGGTCATCTGGAAACCACGGTCAATGCGCATTTGAAAGGTGAGATTGGCGACCTGATGCGCTCGATGGAGCAGATGCGTCTCTCTCTGGTGCAGATTATCGGGCAGGTGCGCGACTCGAGCTATACCGTCGCTCACGCGTCTCAGGAAATTGCCGCGGGTAACATCGACCTCTCTTCCCGTACTGAGCAGCAGGCGTCCGCGTTGGCGCAAACGGCGGCGAGCATGGAAGAACTGGGCGCGACCGTTAAGCAGAATACGGCGAACGTCTATCAGGCGACGAGCCTGACTCAGGACGCGGTCAAAGCCGCGCAGGAAGGGGAGAAGGTGGCGAAAGAGGTGGGGGAAACCATGCTGGGCATCACCTCCAGTTCGAAGAAAATCGAAGATATCACCAGCGTCATCAACGGCATTGCATTCCAGACCAACATACTGGCATTGAACGCAGCGGTAGAAGCGGCCAGAGCCGGAGAGCAGGGCCGAGGATTTGCCGTCGTGGCTGGTGAGGTCCGTAATCTGGCGCAGCGCAGCGCTCAGGCAGCGAAAGAGATTGAAGGGCTGATCAGCGAATCGGTGAACGGCGTGCGCATGGGGTCGGATCAGGTCACCAAGACCGGAGAGGCGATGACCGCCATTATCACCTCCATTACGCGTATCAACGATTTGATGGGTGAAATCGCCACGGCGTCCGACGAACAGAGCCGCGGCATCGGTCAGATAGAACAAGCCGTGACGGAAATGGACGGCGTGACGCAGCAAAATGCGGCATTGGTTCAGGAGTCCGCTGCTGCGGCCGCGTCGCTGGAAGAACAGGTGCATCACCTGACGAATGCCGTCTCTTCCTTCAAACTTCCCACGAATGAAAACACGCTGTTACGGCCGACGCTAACGAAGAAAACGTCGTCTTCTTCCAGCGTCAAAGCGCTGCCTGCAACTACCGGCGGTAAAAAGACGGGCGAAGATAACTGGGAGAAATTCTAAAAAAAACAGGCGCGCCAATCACCCATCGTCGCAACGTTTCTCACGCTGTGGCGGTGACCCGGGGAACTGGCCGAACCGTATAATGGATGTACGGTCGGCGAGTGGATTTCCCCCGTTTGCCGACAAGTGATTGGTGATAGGGCATCGCGGACTCGCAAACCGCGATGCCCGCCAGCCTGACGTTCCTCGTCCGCTCCCTTCCTCTGATCTTCTCGTCGTTTTCATGGTGTCGCGATGCTTTGTTGCGTGCCCAAGGGAAGCGCTGCGTCTGCCTGATGGCAATAAACTCTCTCCTTTTTACGTGATAACCGCTGCGCTGCTCTTGATAACCACGCAGATGATCCGCCAAGACAACACCGATCGCGCTCAGCGTTGTGGAAATAAGATGGCGACTCATTGACCGCTTTAGGTGTGGGTATCACCGGTTTGTTTTTCTTTTGTCGTGCAAAGAAAATCGAAAACAAGGGTTTATTTACCCTCAATCCGGCGGAAGAGAAAAAGCATAATAGCGGCTGAAATGAGACTTATTTTTTAAAGAATAAAAAGGGGATTTCTATAGAGGACTCATCGCGGGAAAAGCGTTATTTCTGTTATTTGGGGATTTAGAGAAGAGGCTATTTCGGGACATGTTTTGGTTAAAAATTAGTGCCTGTTTTTTATATTAAAATCCTGACTAATTTCATCAGGTATTGTTTGTTTATTGTTCTTTCATTGTCTTTGTAATTAGTTTTTTAATTAAAAACATTTAGTTAGCTGTCGGCGGTCTTGTTGTGCGGTATGACGTACTTTGAAATCCATCTTTAATGGAATAATTTATTGATTTTAGTGGGGTTGATAGGGCTTCATTGCCTGATTTTCCCTATCTTGCCGATTTTTGATTTGCGACAACATGGCCTCGATAAAAATGATTACTTTAGTTTCATAATGGCGGTGTTATTATATCGCGACACCAGGTTGCCGTATGGGTAATCAAACTGGCACGGCAAAACTTAATGATTCAGGAGCTTCAGATAATGAAAACGCCTCGCACTATAACTTCTCCTAAAAAATTCTTTATCGGCAACGGTATTCTTAATCAGCTCCATGATTTCGTAAAAGATTTCGGGGATAACGCATTAATCGTCTGTGATGAATTCATTCTGCAGAAAGTTAAAGATGATGCTGTCCCGCCCCTGTTGGAAAAAGGGATGAAATGTACCGCTGAGAAATTTAATTACGAATGTACTGATGTTGAAATCAATCGCCTGGGCGACATCGTCAACAGCCAGAAAGCGAATGTTATTGTCGGCGTCGGCGGCGGTAAAACGCTGGACGTATCTAAAGCCGTGGCTTTCTATCAGAAACTGCCTGTCATCCTGTTCCCGACCATTGCGTCTACCGATGCGCCTTGCACCGCGCTATCCGTTATCTACAAAGAAAACGGCGAATTCGACCGCTACCTGTTCCTGCCTCAGAACCCGGATGCGGTGATTGCGGATACCGCTATCATTGCTTCCGCGCCGGTTCGTTTCTTTGCGGCAGGCGTGGGTGATGCACTGGCGACCTATTTTGAAGCGCGCGCCTGCTATCAGGCGGACGGCATCAACCTGGTTCTGAAAAAACCGTCAAGAACGGGGCTGGAGCTGGCAAAACTGTGTTATCAGCTGCTGAGTGAAAACGTTGAATCCGCCATGGATGCCATCAAAAACAAGGTCGCAACGCCCGCGCTGGAACAGGCGATCGAAGCGACAATTTATCTGAGCGGCGTCGGCGCAGAATCCGGTGGTCTGGCGGCGGCCCATGCGGTGAACAACGGGATGTCCGTCGTTCCCGATTTGCACAGAGCCCAGCACGGTGAAAAAGTGGTATTTGGCCTGCTGACGCAGCTGGTGCTGGAAAACGCGCCGGTCGCTGAGTTTGATGAAGTGATTCGTATCATCAAAACGGCTGGCCTGCCGTTGACGCTGGAAGATATGGGACTCAAAACGTTTGTCGAAGCCGAATGGCGTAAAGTGGCGGAAATCGCCTGCCACAAAGACGACACCATGGGCAACATGCCGATGGAAGTCACGGCAGAGGATGTTTACAACGCGATGGTTGCGGCTAACAGCCTGGCTGAGCGTTACAAAGCGAAAGCCTAACGTTACCCCGCGATGTTTCATGCCGACCCGCCTGTCGGGTTGGCATGTCCCTGCTTTCCTTTTCATGCGGCGTTCTGCCGTAGCCGCTCAACGTCTTTTCTTACCGACAGTACGTATTCACGTATGATTTCTCATCGTTAATAAACTACTTCGTCATCTTGCTATGGTTGATCATGATTGAGTATGAATTAATCCCCGACAGGGCTGAAGTCAGGCGAAGTTCTCATTCTCTATTATACTGTCTTCGGTCATAAAACTGAGGCGCAGCAGACGCTGTGAATAGAGCAGAGATGGAATATTATTGCTTCGTATTAATCAAGTTCATTATTGGTTTTACTATTGTCATCACGCACCTGAATGTTTCAGGTAAAACACAGTTATCGCAAATGACGCCGGTGGACTTCATCGGTAACTTCGTGCTCGGGGGAATTATCGGCGGGGTCATTTATAGCGACAGCATCCCACTCTATCAATACATCATTGTATTATTTATCGGCGTAGGACTTATTTCATTGCTGAATTTCATCAGCAAGCATTTTCATCTGTTTCGTTCTATCGCTATTGGCGATCCTTTGCCGATCGTCAAAAAAGGCCGTTTTCTGATGGAAAACATCCTGCGACAGAAGAACAAAATCGATATCCTCAATGTTGCCTCACAGCTCCATTCGCAGGGGATTCGTTCATTTCAACAAATCACCTACGCTCAGATCGAGCCCAGCGGCCAGCTGACGGTCGTCTGCGAAGACAACGAAATGCCGTCGGTGATTGTCATGAAAGACGGCGAAATCAGACGGCGAGAGTTGGAACAAATTGAAAAAGATGAGGATTGGCTGGCAAAACAGCTCAGCAAGCATGAACTCCAAGAAGACGACATCTTTATCGCCGAGTTTTGGGACGGAAATCTGATGTTTATCCTGCGGGATGGTTCGGTAATCAAATAGCGTTTGCGCGCAATCCGGCGGATAGAGCCAGTTTCTTTTAGCGGCGCAATGAGGCATTGATGCCGCTAACGCTCTGTCTTAATTCTTATTTCCCCCCTTTTCCGGGGCCATCAACCTGTGTTGGCGGCCCCGGTTTTCGTGTTGTCCGAAAGACCTTTACGTAAAGATGGCTACTCAGTGGGGCCTTAAAACGTTAAAATATGCTCAGCTGAATATACTGCTATTGATTTCATTGGTTTTTTACATACATTTTTTATTTTTAGGAATTTTATCATGCAACAGCTACCCAATTGCCCAAAATGCCAATCTGAATACACCTGGCAGGACAACGACATGCTGAACTGTCCTGAGTGTGGGCATGTTTGGTCAATGGCGGGCGAGGCCGCGGAGCAGGAAGAAGGACTGGTCGTTCGCGATGCTAATGGCAACCTGCTGGCCGATGGCGACACGGTCACCGTGATCAAGGATCTGAAAGTGAAGGGCAGCTCTACGCCGCTGAAAATCGGCACGCGCGTGAAAGGGATCCGCCTGGTGGAAGGCGACCATAATATCGACTGCAAAATCGACGGTTTTGGCGCCATGAAGCTGAAATCCGAGTTCGTGAAGAAAAACTAATTGCCGCGCCTTCGCTTCCTGAAATAACGTTATCGATTTCAGGAAGCGTCTCTTCTTATTTATTCCACGTATCATCTTCCCGTCATTTTATTATGACTTCAGCCTTCCATTTTTTATTCAATGAACGTGATGTTTCATTTCGTTCCTATTCGCTTCTCGAAAATGGAAAAGGCATGGCGCTGCGCTTTTATTTCGCTATTCCATCATAAATCGTTTATTTCGCGACGCCATGCCAGCGATGACGAGGCGTTATTCATGGATGCCCATAAGCCAACGGTCGTCGACCTTCAGGCTTCACCGTCTTCCTGCTCGATGACGCTATCAGCGTCACTTCATTAACGCTGCTCACGAGGACGTCACACCCAGCGGGAGATGCTCCACGCGATTTTTCCCCTGATGCTTGGCGTGGTACAGCGCGGTATCCGCCGAGCCATACAAGGTATCGAAATGCGTCAGCGGCGGCGCCCAGCTGATGCCGAAGCTGGCGGTGACGACATCAGTTGGGAGAGGCTCCAGCGGCCGCTGATTCAGGCTCAGATGAATCTGCCGGGCGATATCCAGCGTTTGCGCCAGCGAGTAATCCTCCAACAGTATCGTGAACTCTTCACCGCCCACACGGCCGATGCTGCCTTGCCCGCGCAGCACATGGCGTATCCGGGCGATCAACGCACAGATGACCGCGTCGCCCGCCGGATGGCCGTAGGTGTCGTTGACGCGTTTGAAGTGGTCGATATCCAGCACAATCAGCCCGGCTGGCGCTTGTTCCAGCGTGTGTTCGATTAAATCGATGATGGCGCTGCGGTTGAAGACATCGGTCAACGGATCGTGGGTGGCTCTGTATTCCAGCTCAACTGCCAGCGAATGAAGCTGGTTGTTGAGCTGAGTCAGCTCCCGTTCGGCGCGATCGCTGCGGCTGATGAGTCGGTGAGTCTCCCTGACCAGTCGCTGGTAGTGCTCGGTCAGTATCTGGAGACTCTCCCGATAGACCTCCGGCGGTAGCGCTTGCTGATCCGCTATCGTCCGCGCTGAGAGCAGAATGTCGTACTCCGGCGTAAACAGTTCATAGTGGCTCATGACGTTACTCCAGGTGATGACGCTGAAAGTCCAACGTCGGAAAGTCCATGTTGAGATCCTGTCCAAACATTTTCGCAATGTCGTCATCCGGATGGTGATACCCGTGAAGCGCCACAGGGATGTGTCGTGCCGCTGCCTGAGCAATCGCTCGGCTCCCAGACCAGACACCAGTCGGCGAGGGTGGCGGACATCGCTTGCCGGGAGGTGCTCAGTGCGCAGGGGACATCAAGACAAAAAAAGTGGCGAGTCGAAATGGCGAACGAGCCCATAGCGTATTATCTTTATGCGGGTAGTCGTTTGTAAAAAATAACAATGGTGCGTGACGGAATCATGACATTCGTTTTCAACGGGGATATCGCGCAAGGGTGAAATAGTGGCAAGTGCCATGAATTCCCTATTTTTATTCTTTTTTAGTCTTAACCAAAAAATACATTAGCCGATATATTTTAGGGAACAGACTTTTTTGACTTTGACCTCAGCCGTCCCCGATCGATGAACGCCTTTCATTACAGGGCAATCGCTGAGCCTGTTTTCTCTAGTGTTTGATATTCGCCACCAGGAGCCTATTTGCATTTCCAATAATCGCTGTCGGGATGACGGCATTTGAACGCTATTTCAATGTATTGGTGTTTGTTATTACGATAACTCGTAATTTTTACGGTATGACGGCATTAATTGAAATATAACAAGGAGACGTATCGTGGCTATATCTGGTATTGAGACACACAGTCAAAATATAAAGCCCTATTATCCCCTCGTGACATCAATTAGCGTGGCGAATAAGAGCGGCTCATCCACCGCGGATAGCACAAGCGGCTTTCCGTTGAACAATAGCCAGTCGGGGGCGAGCTTTAGCGACGTTGCCACGCAGGCGTTCACCACGGGCACCGTGAGCGCATCGGATTCAACTCAATCGACCGACGAGCGGCTGGAGGAGTTGGAGACTCAATTGCAGTCTCGCGAAGCCCAGCAGGCGAAGGACGACAGAGAAGAGGTGCAGTCCGAGTCGCTGGAACGTTCTCTGCAAATGATGAATGGGATCCCCATGTACGGCGGCACGTTGGTGTCGATGATCAGTTACCCCGACGGCAGTTGGGAGGCGCACGACGCCTTTTCCGGCGAGCCGGTCACCACCGAGGAACTCGTCAAAATGGGGCAAGACAGCAGCAGTGCGGACAGCGATATGTTCAGCTTTTACAGCAAAGGAATATATAAAGGCCTCTCCGCCGCCGAAATTTACGAAAAGATACAGCAAATGATGGGGGCTGGCTCGGAAGAGATGGCCTGGGGGATGATAGGTTCTTCTGAGGTTTCCTCGACAAACTCATAACAATGCTTGCGTTGTTTTCCGAGTTTGCTGCGGGTGTCGCACGTTTTTGGATAAAGCCCATTCCGGTTAATCAGGCGTTGTTTCTGACGTATGGACTTTCGCACCGGATTCGCTTTACTGCGTATCAAACAGCGACCGGAATATCTGCATTTATCGTTTTGATGATGTGCCCTGTTTCGTATGTCGTTAGCCACCGACAAATCTTCATGTTACGCACCTTGTTGTTATCGGCGGACCGCACTTTTCGGTCCGCCTATTTTTACGTTATGGCCCGGGTGAACCCCCTTATCGCCAGCCTTCCGCATCACACTTTCTGCGCCATTCATCTTTTAAAAACAAAAACGAACAAAAACGGCGCCTGCCCCCGGAAGTCCGACGACTTCAACGCGCTTATTCGGGTATCCTTGCGCTGAATAAGTTGCCTGACCGCCTTATTCGCCCCCGGTGTATTCGACGTTTTTCCCATTTTCACTCTTCGATACCGAATCTTCCTGTGATGGACTCGGTGAAAAACCGGATCTAAATGTTTCAAAAAAAATAATTACTTAAAGTGACTCTTGCCAGTAACTTCAATAAGTTAAGCCATGTTTTTTCATCACCGACCGAGGGTCGAGCGGCAGTGTTTGCCGGAAAAAGGCGATGTCTGCCGACAATGTGACCCTGGTGATGGCGTTAAGTGAAAAACAGAGCGCAGAGAAGCGCAAATCACGACAGTTAATCAAAAGGATCCGTTTTCATGAGTCGTAACACTCACAAGCAGCCCCCGCCTTTCCATGCCGAACACATCGGCAGTTTCGTTCGCTCGTCACGGCTACGGCAAGCGCGCCAGGATTGGGAGCTGGGGCGGCTTTCTCGCGACGCACTGACCTACATCGAAAACACAGAAATACAGCATGCGATAGATCAGCAGAAAGCCTGCGGGTTGCGTGTTCTGACTGACGGTGAACTGAGGCGCGCTTGCTGGCAGACCGATTTCTTCGAACATCTTTCGGGAATCCAACGACTCCCCGAACCGTCCGGCGGGCGAAAGAAGGGCGAGATCGGCATTGAGATCGTGGGAGAGATTGAATTTGAAGCCTCTCACCCGTTCCTGGCGCATTTTCGCTTTCTGCATCAGGCCATTGGTGGCGAATCCGAACTGCTGGCCAAGCAGACGCTACCGAGCCCGACCATGCTGCTGCATCCCTCTCTGCGTGATAACGGCTGTTATCCGTCGATTGAGGCCTACGCTAGCGCGTTGTCCCACGCCTATCGACAGGCGATACGGGCATTTTATGAGGCGGGCTGCCGCTATTTGCAGCTGGACGACATGATGTGGGCTTATCTCTCCGACCACGCCGTCATTGCGCATGAGCAGGGGATGGGGAACGACCCGCAGTATCTGCTGGATCTGTGCATTCGTACGCTGAATCAGGCGTTAGTGGACAAACCGGAAGACATGTCTATTAGTCTGCATCTGTGCCGGGGCGAGTTTTCCGGTCAGTGGCGCTATGGCGATGGCCTCAATGCCATTGCTTATGCGATGGCGCACGCGCAGGTGGATTGCCTGATGGTGGAATATGACGACCACCGCCCGGCGGAACTGGAGTTGCTTCGTCACGTTACCCATCAGAGGGTCGTGCTTGGGATTGTAAACAGTCGGCAGGCCGAGTTGGAAGACCCGTCGCTGGTCATGATGGCTATCAACACGGCATCCCTGTATATGCCGCTGCGCAGGCTGGCGCTGAGTCCGACCTGCGGTTTCGCTTCACAAAATGGGGATGACGTGTTGAGCGAAACGGAGCAGTGGGCCAAGCTCAGGCACGTCGTCGACATCGCAAAAGCCGCCTGGCTGATCCCGGATTAAGTCCCAGGATCCGTGAGCCGGTTGGTGAAAAAGGCGGTGCTAATCGCAGCCGCCTTTAATAACTGATTGATATCGTTTTGCCGCTAACTACACTGGCTGCATCCAACTTCTCATCATGCGGGATCCCATGGAGCTGATTCACCTTGTTTACCGGCAATATCGCTGGCCTTTTTTCGCCGTCATTCTGCTGAGTCTGGCCAGCGCGGCGCTGGGAATCGGCCTGATCGCGTTCATCAATCAGCGGCTCATTGCCACCACGCATTCAGACCTCTGGGTGCTGCCGCAGTTTCTGGGCTTACTTCTGTTTCTGATGTTGGTCACGTTGGGGGCCCAGCTGGCGTTGACGCTGTTAGGGCACCACTTTGTGAGCCGCATGCGCGGACAGCTCATCAAACGTATTCTGGATACGGGCGTGGAACGCATTACCCGCATTGGCCATGCTCAGTTGCTCGCCAGCCTCTCTAACGATATCCGCAGTATCACTATTGCTTTTGTTCGACTGCCGGAGCTGGTGCAAGGCGTCGTCCTGACCGTCGGCGCAGCCGGTTATCTGGCGTGGCTGTCACCGCGGATGATGTTGTTCACTACGCTGTGGGTGACGATCACGATTTGGGGCGGATATTGGCTGGTCTCGCGCGTTTACCGCCATTTCAACCGCGTGAGGGAAATGGAGGATAGCCTGCATGAAGACTATGAGCGGGTCATTTCGGGGTGCAAGGAGCTGGGACTGAATCGGGACCGCGCTCAGCGGCTGTACGAAGAGGATTATCAGCAGCATGCCAACGAATATCAGCACCATATTGTGCGGGCTGACTCCTATCATCTCAGCGCCATCAACTGGTCGAATATTATGATGCTGGGCACGATTGGCGCGGCGTTTTTTATGGCGAATGGTCTGGGCTGGGCGGACAACACGGTGGCCGCGACCTATTCGCTGACGCTGCTATTCCTGCGCACGCCGCTGTTGCAGGCGGTCGGCGCGTTGCCGACGCTGCTCAGCGCACAGGTGGCGTTTGATAAACTGCGTCGACTCAAGCTAAATCCTTATCAAGAAGGGTTTCCGGCGTTCGCGGCCCCGTCGCACTGGCAATGTATCGAACTACGCGACGTCTGCTTCCGCTATGGGCAATCCGGCTTTGATATTGGTCCGATCAACGTGCGTATTCAACGTGGCGAGCAGGTGTTTATCATCGGCGGCAACGGCAGCGGCAAGTCCACGCTGGCGATGCTGCTGACCGGGCTTTACACGCCGGTCAGTGGACAGATTCTATTGGATGGCAATCGGGTATCGCTGCCGAATTATCAGGCGCTGTTCTCCGCCGTCTTTACCGATTGTCACCTGTTTGACCGCCTGATGGGACCGCAAGGCGAAGCGCCGCCCGCGAGGCTGATCGAACGCTGGGTAGAGCGTCTCAATATGCAGCACAAACTGAAGCTGAACGGGACCCAAATCGAAAATCTGTCGTTGTCTCAGGGGCAGCGTAAGCGGGTCGCGTTGCTACTGGCGCTGGCGGAGCAGCGAGAAATCCTGCTGTTGGATGAATGGGCCGCCGATCAGGATCCCCAGTTCCGACGCGTGTTTTATCAGGTGCTGTTACCGTACCTGATGGCCGAAGGCAAAACGGTCATCGCGATCAGCCATGACGATTATTACTTTGGTCAGGCGGATCGTTTACTGGAGATGCGCGCCGGTCTACTGGTTGAGCTGACCGGGCAAGCTCGCGCCGACGCCAGCCGCGATGCCGTCGCGAGGATCAACCGTCCCGAAGAGGGCGAGGCGGGCTGACAAGCCGCTTTCCCCTCGCCACTTTCTTGCGTTGACGCCCGTGTCATCGCCGCGTTGCGGCGGTTCGATATTCTTATTCCCTCGCTTTGCTTGTATGATTCAACTCTTGGTATGACCGAAGACGGCTGATGTGATGGCCGTCGACTCAGAGCCTATTCTCTGCGGGCGATGTCAGCGGTCATTCGGGCCTGGCCGTGCTTGAAACCTTTTCGCACTCTCGTGTGCGCGCCGGTTTCACTGCGCTGGTGGCGTCCAAATGGGCGGCGGCAATAACGCCTTGTGGGATAGGTTCTATGATTAATTAAGGACTCGTCGTTACATGACACGACCGATTTTTATGGTTGGCGCCAGAGGGTGTGGCAAGACTACCGTGGGCGGGGAACTGGCGCGCGCGCTCGGCTATCAGTTCGTTGATACCGATATTTTCATGCAGGAAACCAGCCAGCTGACGGTGGCTGATGTTGTCGCACAGGAAGGCTGGCCCGGTTTTCGTCGTCGCGAGAGCGCGGCGCTTCAGGCGGTAACGCAGCCTGAGAGCGTCATTGCCACCGGCGGCGGCATCGTCCTGCTGGACGAAAATCGCCGCTTTATGCAAGAGCAGGGAAGAGTCATCTACCTGCATGCGCCGGCAGGGTTACTGGCCCAACGGTTGGTTGCCGATCCTCAGGCCGAGCAACGGCCCACGCTCACGGGACGCCCGATTGCGGCGGAAATGGCGGCGGTACTGGCTGAACGCGAGGCGTTCTATCAGTCTGTCGCGCACCACGTCATTGATGCGACACAGACGCCCGAGTCCATCGTGGCGGACGTATTGCAGGCGCTCAGACTGGCGGCGGCTTGAATCCGCATCGCGGGCGACAGCCGGTACGGTCTTTTTCCCTATGATTTTTTATAACATGATGACTGTTCGATAAGAGGATGTTTGTATGCTGCAGGTGAACGAGTATTTCTCAGGAAAAGTAAAATCGATCGGCTTTGATAACAGCGCCGATAGCCGCGCGAGCGTAGGGGTTATGGCGGAAGGCGAGTACACCTTCGGGACAGGTCAGGCCGAAGAAATGACGGTCATCAGCGGCGCGTTGAACGTGCTTCTGCCGGGGACGGTGGAGTGGCAGCTGTTCTCCGCAGGAGAAACGTTCTCCGTCCCGGGGAAGAGCGAGTTTAATCTGCAGGTTGCCGAACCTACGGCTTATCTGTGCAAATATCTCTAATTTACATCGTCTGAAAGGCGGGCACCGTCAGAAAAGGTGCTCGCTGTCCCGCGGTTGAGGTATCAGGCCGTACGGTATTTCCCCTGTTGTTGCTTCTCTTCTCCTGCCGCCAGGAGGTATTTCTTTTTCTCTACACGTTGTTATTGAGGGAATGACATTCCGTCTATTCACGCGCTGATGCGTTATTCTTCGTATAATTAAATTCATTAACGGACGTCGTAAATTTATTTATGCATCATATATAAATCTGTGATTGTCTATTTTTAAGCGGCGCATTATCGGCAGGATAAATAAAAACTTTATGTGCTTATTTGAAATATAAAAATTGCCTATGGCACAAGGTGTTCTATTTTTATTGATGGATCGCGCAGCTACGCCATTCCTGATTTCTGATGCTATTTTCTTATATTAAAAAAAGGACATAACGCTGTGAATAAATTGCCTCCCGTTGTATTTTGCTGAGAGGCCCCGCAGCGGCGCGGGAGAGAAGGGTGCTAAACAGGAGGGGGACGCAAAACGCTGGCCGAGTCTATAAAGAAAAGAAAGCCTCTGCATTTGATTGAGGAAATTATATTGGATATTCAAATCCTTATTACGAATGGTTGACTATTATGCTCAAGACTACACGCGCTCGTATTTTGGCTGTATGTACCGCAATTATCGTATTTTCTCTGATGATTAATACCTTCCTGAATTACCAGGTAGCAGGGAAATATAACGACAAATCTATTAATAATATGCTGTCCGCCGTCACGGAAAGCCATAGTTTGGCTATCGGCGACTGGGTGGAATCTAAAAAACAGATGATGGCTTCGTTGTACGACGTCGCCGCGGGTAGCGACGATCCCGTGCCGATTTTCCGACAGATTACCCATTCGGGCGACTTCATCAACGTGTACATGGGCTACGCCAACGGAACGGCGAAGTTCGTCGAGACAGGCGGTATCCCTGCAGACTATAACCCGACGGTGAGGCCGTGGTATCAGCAGGCGGTCAAGGCAGGAAAACCGCTGGTGACCGCTCCCTACGTGGACATGGTCACGAATACCATCGTGGTCTCGTTTGTGGCGCCAGTGGTTGATAACGGCACCCTCAAAGGCGTGGTAGGCAGCGATATGGCGATGAAGAACGTCATTGCCAACGTCAACGCCATTCATCCTACGACCGAGAGTTACGGTCTGCTCATTCAGGCCGACGGCACCATCATCGCTCACCCCAACCCCGAGCTGACGATGAAGCCGCTGAAGGATATCGCGCCGGATATTGCCTTGGATCGCGTGTTGTCCGCCAAAACCCCTGTCGAGGTCACCCTCTCCGGCGTCAGCAAGCTGGTGTTGGCTAAGCCTGTCGCGGGGACGGACTGGTATGTGCTGGTGGCGTTGGATAAGGCGCAGGCCACGGCGGGGATGCACTCGCTGCTCCTGACATCGGTGATTACGCTGGTGGTCATTGCGCTGCTGGGATCGTTGATCGTGGGCCTGATGGTGAATTCGTCTCTGAGACGTCTGTTGCAGGTGCGTGATGCTATGGACGACATCAGCAATGGGACGAATGACCTGACCCGTCGCTTGCCGGATGACGGTCATGACGAAGTGGCGCAAATCGCCCGCTCGTTCAACACGTTCGTCGACAAACTCAGCATGATTATGCTGCAAATTCGCGACGTGAGCGCCTCGCTACAGATGGCGGCCAACGAAATCTCTGCGGGCAATAACGACTTGTCCTCTCGAACCGAGGCGTCTGCGGCGAGCCTGCAGCAAACGGCGTCGGCGCTGGAACAGATTTCGGCGACGGTCACTCAGTCGGCGGGATCGGCGCAGCATGTGAATGAGCGCTCACTGATACTGGCGAAAGACGCCCGCAGCGGCGGCAAAGTGGTCTCGGACGTGATTGTGACCATGGATGATATCGTGGTGGCCTCCGGTAAAATCGGCGACATCATCGGCGTGATCGACGGCATTGCGTTCCAGACCAACATTCTGGCGCTCAACGCCGCGGTCGAGGCCGCGCGAGCCGGTGAGCAGGGGCGAGGATTTGCGGTTGTTGCAGGAGAGGTGCGAGCGCTTGCTCAGCGTAGCGCCCAGGCGGCAAAAGAGATCAAGGAGCTGATCGAATCGACGGTACGCAGCGTAGGCGCAGGTTCGAAACAGGTGCGCCAGGCCAGCAGCACCATGAATGAAATCGTTGGCGGCGTGTCGACGGTGACCACGGTAATGTCAGAGATCACCCATGCATCGGAAGAGCAGATGCGCGGGATTCAGGAGATCAACAAGGCGATGGCGCAGCTGGACTCGATGGTGCAGCAGAATGCGGCGTTGGTTCAGGAATCTGCCGCCGCGTTTGCTTCGCTGCAATCGCAAACCGAGGAGCTGAATTCGGCGGTCGGACACTTCAAACTGTAATCGTCATTCCCCCGCCTTTCGGCGGGGGAGTGTTGACGAAGAAGCGGAGGGCATTAACGCGGAGCTTCTCCGCCCAGCGCTTCGATCAGGTTAGCGATGAGCGCCGCCAGTTCAGCGGTCATCAGAATGAAATCCGCATCGAATTTCTGCGCGAAATCTTCACGGTCGATATCGTCATTCTGTTCCCGCAGCTCGTCGGAGAATTTCAGGCGTTTCAGCGACCCATCGTCGCACAGCATCAACTGAACGCGTTCCTGCCAATCCAAAGCCAGCTTGGTCACCAGCTTTTGCGCTTCGATATGCGCGGCAATTTCGTCGCTGACCAAGTCTTGCTTCTTACAGCGAATCACGCCGCCGTCTTCCAGAATAGCCTTCAACTCGGCTTCGTCCTGCAACGCAAAGCCCTGCGGCGTTGTGCCGGAGCGGACCCATTCGGTCATCGTCAGCTCGATAGGGCTTTCCATCGTCAACGGCACCACGGGCAGAGAACCGAGCGTTTTGCGCAGCAGCGCCAGCGTATCTTCCGCTTTTTTGGCGCTGGCGGCATCGACCATAATCAGGCCGTTGACCGTATCAATCCACAGCCAAACCTGGCTGAAGCGGCTGAATGCGCGCGGCAGTAAGCTGTGCAGCACTTCATCCTTGAGGGCGTCTTTCTCAGTTTTTTTCAGTTTGCGATGCTGTTCGTTTTCCAGCTTATCGATTTTGGCTTCCAGCGCTTGCTTGATGACCGGCGACGGCAGGATCTTTTCCTCTTTGCGGGCGCAGATCAGAATTTGGCCGTTAACTTCATGCGTCAAGGCATCGCTGTGGGAACCCATCGGCGTCACCCAACCGCTTTTGGTCATATCCTGACTGCCGCACGGCGTGAAGGAGAATGAGGCCAGCTGCTTTTCCATCTCATCCGCGGACAAACGGACGTCGCGGCTGAGGCGATAAATCATTAAATTTTTAAACCACAGCATTCTGTTATTCCAGGCTGATGCGCAAAAAGAAGACGCGCGCAGGATTAATGTCAGCGCGCATGATAACGACTGAGGCGGGCGACGTTAAGATAAAAACGAGGTTGTCGTCGCCCGCCGGGTGGGTGTGGGAGTGATGCAGGGATTATTTGACCGCGTACTGACTGTCCAACTGACTGATTCCCAGCCCATTGCGTTTTTTCACGCGGATTTGCACCTGAATACGTTCTTTCATTGCTTCGACATGGCTGATGACGCCGATGGATTTCCCCGTCGCGTTGAGGTTGTCGAGCACGTCCAGCGCGGAGTCCAGCGTGTCTCCATCCAGCGACCCGAAGCCTTCGTCGAGGAACAGCGAGTCGATGCGGGTCTTGTTGCTCACCAGATCGGAAAGCGCCAGCGCCAGCGACAGGCTGACCAGGAAACTTTCGCCGCCGGAGAGCGTGCGGGTATCTCGCGTGGCGTCCGCCTGCCAGGTGTCGACCACCTGCAGTTCCAGCGTATCGGAGGCTTTACGCTGAAGCAGGTAGCGTCCGTGCAAGCGCGACAGCTGGCGGTTGGCCAAATACACCAGATGATCCAGCGTCAGCCCCTGTGCAAATCGTCTGAATTTGTCCCCTTTTTGAGATCCGATCAGCTGATTCAGCTGCGCCCAGTCTTCGCACTGCTGTCTGCGCCGCGCAACCTCTTCCAGCAAGGTGCGCTGTTTGTCCTGCAACTGCTGGTCGCTTTGCAGCTGTTGACGGATCTCGCCCTGTTGCTGCGCGCCGTTTTTCAGCAGGTTGCCGATCTCGACGAGCATTTGCAGCACGTCGGCATAGACCAGGTCTTCCGGTAGCGATGCCGGTCTGGCCGCCTGATGCTGGGTCAGTTTTTCTTCCGCCTGCGCGTGGAGCGCATCGGCCTGCTGCTGACGTTGATTGAATCGTTCTTTCAGCGCCGTGAGCTGCTCGCGCGCCTCCTCGCTCAACAGCGCGCGCACGAAGTCGTTTTCATCATTGAACGGGCTGGCCTGCAACGCGTCGGTAAAGCGGCTGGCCGCTTCCGTCAGCGTATTTTCGGTGCGCTGCAACTGCTGTTCCAGCGACTGTTTCTCGCCGGACATCCGACTGAGCTGCGACTGAGCCGACTGCCATTTCTCTTGCGCCAGTCGGAGGTCGCGTTCGTCATCCTGCGCCTGTTGACGCAGTTGCGCCTGAACATCTTTGACGCTCTGATTGCCCAATAGATTCCAGCGCGTCTGCTGCGCCGTTTCCAGCGATTGCAGCGTCGCTTTCAGTTGCTGCTGCAAGGCAGCGAGTGATGCCTCCGTTTCTTTCAGACGCTGCTGCGTATGTTCGGTGTCGGCGCTCAGCGCAGAGAGCTTGGGTTCACAGACGTGCTGTTCGTGTTCGTTCTCCTGCCAGCGCTGCCATTCGCGCCGACGGAGGTTCAGCCACTCTTCTTGCTGGGCATCGGCGGGCGCGACGAGATGGAACTCGGCCAGTTTATGGCTCAGCGCGTCGTGCAGACGCACCCGCTCTTTCTCGGTTTTTTCCTGTGCCTGCTGTAATTCCTCACGGGACTGGGTCAACGTTTCTTGCTGCTGCGCATTCAGCGCCAGCTGCTGTTCAGTTTGCTGCAGCGACTGCTGCGCGGAGGTCAGTAAATCCTTACTATCCTGAATCTGTCGTCGAATGTGTTCGCGCTCGGCAAGCTGAGACTGCAACGCTTTCTCCTGCTCGTCGCACTGTTCCTGCCAGCGAGTCAGCGCTTCCGGCTGATTCAGGTCAAAATCGATATGCAAGCGCTCACTGACATTTTGGCACTCCCGACGCAGGACGGCGATTTCATCGTTCACCTGATTCAGCCGCAGATGCTGCTGCTGTCGTTGCTGCTGTAACAGGTGCAACTGGGTGGTGGTCTGCACCACCTTCGCCTGCAGCGCGTCGACCTCCTGACGCAGCGTATGCAGCCGCAATTGGGTTTCGGACGGACGCAGCGATTGGTAGCGCTCGATGGCCGGGTGGTGCGTGGAGCCGCAGAGAGGGCACTCTTTGCCGGGCTGCAGCTGTTTACGCTCGCTTTCCAGATTGGCGATGCGCTGCTCCAGTTCGTGCCGTTTATCGAGATCGTCGAGGTGGCCGACGCGTTGTTGATGCTCACGACGCTGCTGCTCCTGTTCCCGCTCCAACTGCTGGATGCGGTGGTGATCGTCCAGAAGCTGTGACTCCAGAAGCGTATGCTGGCTCAGCAGACGTTGCAGGACGGTCGCACGGGTGGCGAACTGCTGACGGTCCTGACGTTGAGCCGCCAGATCGCTTAACTGCTGACGCAGGGCGTCCGTCGACAGAGAGGCTTCACGCTCCTGAATACGTTGTTGCAGCTGTTCGTAATTTTGCCGGGCGCCTTCCGTCGTCGTCCGCTGCGCCTGTTCTTTTTCTGTCAGCGTCGCGCGCTGCTGCTGGAAATAATCGGCGCGGACCTGCTGCTCGGCGGTCTTGGTGTGCTGGGATTTCAGCTCCTGTCGCAGCGCTTGCAACTGGGGAAACTGAGCTTCCCATAACGGAATGTGGCTGCCCCAATACTGATAAACGCTGTATTGCTGTCTGAATTCGGCGATCTGGGCCAGCCGCGTCTGAACGTGCTCGCGCTCCTGACGCAGTTTGGACTGGTTTTCGATCAGATCTTTTTGCAGCTGCTTCTGCTGGTCCTGAGACTTCTGCTGCTGGTCGCGTTGTTCCCGCAGCGTGGCGATACGCTGGTCCAGCGGCAGGACCTGCTCGCCGATCAGCGTTTCTTGACGCTGGCGTTCTTCGACGTGCTGTTGCTGACGCGTAGCGGCGTTTTCTTTCTGCGTTTGCAGTTGCGCCAGCGTGCTCTGCTGTTGCGTCATTTGCAGATCGAGTTTGGCGAGAAGATTCGCCAGATGCGTCTTTTCCTGCACATAACGTTGGCGTTCGCTGTAGATCGGGCGCAGCTTTTCTGCAGGAATGCTAGCGTCCAGACGCTCCAGTTGGGGCTTTGCCTGGACTCTGTCTAATTGCAGCGATCGTTGTTTCTCCTGGCTTGATGCGAGCGCCCGCTGATGTTCTTGCAGCGTTTCAAACCAGCGCTGATGGGCGGTGATGTCATCGCGATGACGTGCGTTGTCCCGCTCCTGCTGCTGTAGCTCGCTGAGCTGCTGTTCAAGTTCCGCACGCCGTTCGCTGCTCAGGCATTCAATGCCGCCAGCCTGCGCCTGTAGCTGTTCGAGCGCGCTTTGCGCCGCTTTATGCTGCTCGAAAACGCGCTCTGAGATCCGCCCGTAGATGTCCGTTCCGGTCAACTCTTCCAGCAATTCGGCGCGCGCATTGGCGTCGGCATTGAGGAAGGCGGCGAACTGTCCCTGAGACAGCATCATGGACTTGGTGAAACGGTCAAAATCCAGACCGGTAATCTGCGCGATGGTCGACAGCTTGTCGTTGACTTTGTCGGTGATGATTTTGCCGTCCGCGCAGTACGCCAGCTCGACTTTTGGCGCCTGTAGATTGCCGTCCGGCGCATTGCGCGCGCGGCGCTGGCTCCAGAATGCGCGATAGGCGGTGCCTTTCACCTCAAACTCGACTTCGGCAAGGCATTCCGCGGTGTGGCGAGTCATCAGTTCGTTGTTGCTGGGGGTGACTTTCAGGCGCGGGGTCTGGTGGTAGAGCGCCAGGCAAATGGCGTCCAGCAGCGTGGTCTTGCCCGCGCCGGTGGGACCGGTAATGGCGAACAGACCATTGCTGATAAATGGCTCGCGGGTGAAATCGATTTTCCATTCGCCCTGCAACGAGTTGAGGTTTTTCAGCCGTAGACTCAAAATCTTCATGCTTTTGCCTCCTGGCTATCGTCTTCCACTTCTTGCAGCACCTGAGTGAACAGCGTACGCAAACGCTGCTGCTGAGGCTCCTCCAAATCCGGTTCCAGCGCCAACCGCCTCTCGAAAACTTCGCCGGGCAGCAGCTCGTCCAGCGTCTCTTTCTCTTGCTGGACCAGCATTTGCAGATGTTGTTCGCGCGCGCGGCGTAACAGTACCACTTCTACATTCAAGTCGTCCGTCAGATTTTGAATATGCTGCTGGATATCGCTCAGGTAGTCCTGCGTGGCGATTTCAATATCCAGCCAAACCGGTTTCTCACCGTCGTATTCACGAAAACCGGCCAGCCGGCGCTCGATCTCGGGCAGACTGCCTTTGACCAACTGCATTGGCTGAGTCGTGGGGATCGTCAGGGGAGTGACATCTTCCAGTTTGTCCTGTTCGAAATGTACCAGATACACCGATTTTTCGTGATTCAGCTCGTCAAAGCTCAGCGGGATGGGCGAACCGCTGTAGCGAATATGTTCCGTCTGAGCGATGCGCTGAGGGCGGTGGATGTGGCCGAGTGCAATGTAGTCCGCCGGCGGAAACGACTGAGCGGGAAAGGCATCTAACGTCCCAATATAGATATCCCGCACGGAATCGGTGGTGGTAACGCCCACGGTGGTTAAGTGTCCGGTGGCGATAATCGGCAGCGTAAGGCCCATTGCTTCGCGGCGGCGCACGGCAAGTTGATAGCTGCGCTGATAGTGGTCGGCAATCGCTTCCTGCAACGCCAGCTGTTTGTCTGCGCCCGACTGCCCGGCCTGGCTGGTAAGCACGTCGCGCGGCCGCAGGAACGGGATCGCGCACAGCAGAGCGCCGGGCTCGCCCTCGCGGGTATTCAGGACGATGACCTGCTCTTCAATATCGCCTTCGCAGCTCGCGATGACTTGGGTGTTCAGGCAAGAGAGCAGCAGTCGCGACTCGTTAAGCGTAGCGACGGAATCATGATTGCCGCCCAGAATAACCAGCTGACAGCCGGTCTCATGCAGCTCGACGACGAAGCGGTTATACATTTCCCGGGCGTAGCTCGGTGGCGTGCCGTTATCGAAAATGTCGCCGGCCACGACGACGGCATCGACGTGATGCTGCTCCACCTGCTCAATCAGCCAGCGCAGAAACGCCTGATGTTCCGCGGCCCGGCTCTTGGTGTAGAAGTACTGTCCAAGATGCCAGTCGGAGGTATGGATAATTTGCATGGGGCGTCCTGTTGAGGCGTCGGGGTTGGCTGAGTGTTACGATTATCGGCGATTATAGACAGACAGTTTAGGGCTGTCTCAGGGAATATCCGCCCCGATGCGGTCAGTTAATCGGGGATGTCAGGGGAAGCGCGTTATCATAAATCTGTCATAAAACTGACGCATAATCCCCACCGCACGCCAATAGCGACGATTAACGGCAGGATTAACGATGGCAAGACGCATTTTGGTAGTAGAAGATGAAGCGCCTATCCGTGAGATGGTGTGTTTCGTTCTGGAACAGAACGGTTATCAGCCCGTAGAAGCCGAAGATTACGATAGCGCGGTCAATCGACTGTCGGAACCTTATCCCGAATTAGTATTGTTGGATTGGATGCTTCCCGGCGGTTCCGGTTTGCAGTTCATCAAACACATGAAGCGTGAAACGCTGACCCGCGATATTCCCGTCATGATGCTGACCGCGCGCGGTGAAGAGGAAGACCGGGTCAAAGGTCTGGAAGTCGGCGCGGACGACTACATCACCAAACCCTTCTCCCCCAAAGAGCTGGTGGCTCGTATCAAGGCGGTCATGCGCCGAATCTCCCCGATGGCCGTCGAAGAAGTGATCGAAATGCGCGGCCTCAGTCTGGATCCTTCGTCCCATCGCGTTACCACCGAAGATCGGGCGCTGGATATGGGGCCCACCGAATTCAAGCTGTTGCATTTCTTTATGACCCACCCGGAACGGGTATATAGTCGGGAACAATTGCTGAACCATGTCTGGGGCACTAATGTCTATGTTGAAGATCGCACTGTCGATGTTCATATTCGCCGCCTGCGTAAAGCGCTGGAAACCAGCGGGCACGACAAAATGGTGCAGACAGTACGGGGAACCGGTTACCGATTCTCGACGCGCTACTGATCCCGGTCGTTGTGGAGACAACCTCACGTGTTAGAACGCTTATCCTGGAAAAGGCTGGCGGCGGAGTTGGCGATTTTCTGCCTACCTGCGCTGCTGCTGGGACTGATCTACGGTTACCTGTCGTGGTTCTTGCTGGTGGCGGTGCTGTCCGCGCTGTGCTGGAACTACTATAACCAGCTGCGCCTTTCTCACTGGCTTTGGATCGACCGCAGCATGACGCCGCCTCCCGGCCGCGGCAGTTGGGAGCCGCTGCTTTACGGTCTGTATCAAATGCAGCTGCGCAGCCGCCGTCGTCGACGCGAGCTGGCGGTGCTGATCAAACGCTTTCGCAGCGGAGCGGAGTCGCTCCCTGACGCTATCGTCATCACGACGGAAGAGGGCGGGATCATCTGGTGCAACCGACTGGCTCAACATCTGCTGGGGCTGCGCTGGCCCGACGACAGCGGACAGAATGTGCTTAACCTCCTGCGTTACCCTGAATTTTCCCGCTATATGCAGTCTCAGGTGTTTGATCGCCCGCTCACGCTTCAGCTTAATAACGGCCACCACGTCGAGTTTCGATTAATGCCTTATTCCGAAGGCCAAACGATGATGGTGGTGCGCGACGTCACGCTGATGCATCAGTTGGAAGGCGCTCGCCGTAACTTCTTCGCCAATGTGAGCCACGAGCTGCGTACGCCGCTGACCGTGCTGCAAGGGTATCTTGAGATGATGCATGACGGGCCGATGGACGGACCGCCGCAGGCGAAGGCGCTCAATACCATGCAAGAGCAGACGCGGCGCATGGATGGTCTGGTGAAACAGCTGCTAACGCTCTCCCGAATTGAAGCGGCGGCGGCCATCAACCTCAATGAAAAGGTCGACATTCCGCTGATGTTGCGGGTGTTGCAGCGCGAGGCACAGACCCTGAGTCAGGGGAGGCACGAGATTGTTTTTCGCGTTAACGAACAGCTGATAGTGTTTGGGAATGAAGAACAGTTGCGCAGCGCCGTCTCCAATCTGGTCTATAACGCCATCAACCATACGCCGGAAGGGACTCGCATTGAGGTCACCTGGCAACAGACGTCGCAGGGCGCGCAGTTCCAGGTCAGCGATAATGGTCCGGGAATCGCGCCGGAGCATTTGCCCCGGCTGACGGAACGTTTTTACCGCGTTGACAAGGCGCGTTCGCGCCAGACGGGCGGTAGCGGTCTGGGGTTGGCTATTGTCAAACACGCGCTTAGCCATCACGATACCCGACTGGAAATCCTCAGCGATCTGGGGGCTGGTTCCCGGTTTTTGTTTACGCTGCCCAACCGCCTGATTGTGACATCGCCTTCTTCTCAGCCCCACTCGGCGCCCTCTCCGTTGTAACTCTGCGGGTCGTCGGTAAAGCGATGACTTGCAAAAAGCGCTTCCTTGCTCCTTTTACTCCATGCAACGCTGTTACGCGGAATGAAAACTATTCTATTGTCGAATGACGCGATTCATGTCAGGATGAGGTCATTATAGCCGTCTGGATGTCTATTTTAATCGTGATATTCCACGCTCTCTCATTAACCCTGTCTGCTGCGGTCAGCCGCCGCCAGCAGCGACTCAGGAGTCAAACATGACACAACCTAAACCTCCGTTCCGTGCAGATGTCGTAGGCAGCCTGCTGCGCCCGGCAGCGATCAAGCAGGCGCGCCAGCAATGGCAGGCAGGTGAGATCGAGGCGACGCAGCTACGCGAAGTGGAAGATCGCGAAATTCTGCATGCCGTTGAGCGTCAGAAAGCCGTGGGATTACAGGTCGTTACCGACGGAGAATTCCGCCGGTCGTGGTGGCACTTCGACTTTTTCGAAGGGCTGGAAGGGGTTGAGGGCTATGAAGCCGATCACGGTATCCAGTTCAATGGTATTCAGACCAAATCCCGTAGCATCAAAGTCACCGGAAAGGTCAGATTCAACCCGCGCCACCCGATGCTGGACGATTTTCGCTATCTGAACAGCATTGCGGGAGACGTCTCAGCCAAAATGACGATCCCAAGCCCCAGCGTATTGCACTTCCGGGGCGGCCGCGACGCGATCGACAGCACTGTTTATCCGACGTTAGACGCCTATTTTGACGACCTGGCTCAGACCTGGCACGACGCTATCCAGGCATTTTACAAGGCGGGATGCCGCTATCTGCAGCTGGATGACACCGTATGGTCGTATCTCTGTTCCGAAGACCAGAAGCGCCAGATCCGCGAACGCGGGGAAGATCCTGACGTTCTCGCCAGCACCTATGCGCGCGTGCTGAATCAGGCGCTGGCCAACAAACCGGCCGATTTGGTGATTGGTCTGCACGTGTGTCGGGGCAATTTCCGTTCCACCTGGATTGCAGAAGGCGGCTATGAACCTGTCGCCAGTATTCTGTTTGGTGAAGTGAATGTGGATGAATTTTTTCTGGAATACGACACGGAGCGGGCTGGCGGCTTTGAACCGCTGCGCTTTATTCGTCCGGGTCATCAGCAGGTGGTGCTGGGATTGATCACCACTAAAACCGGCGAGCTGGAGACGGTGGCTGACGTGGAGCATCGGATTGCTGAAGCGGCGCAGTACGTTGCGTTGGATCAGCTATGCCTGAGCCCGCAGTGCGGTTTTGCTTCTACCGAAGAGGGGAATACCCTGTCTGAAGACGAGCAGTGGGATAAGCTGAAACGCGTCGTGGAGATTGCGAAACGAGTGTGGTGACGTCCTATACCCTCTGCTTTTATAACGCCGATATTGGATATCGGCGTTTTTTATATCAATAAGTTTTGATTATGACTATGTTTCGCGCAGGGCGGCATGAAAGTGCCATATTATTGCTCTGGAAGGGGATAGAATGCACAAATCATGTGTTAGCCTATAAAGAAAAACTAATCACATTCACTGGATATTACAAATAATTCAGTTCGATATTCTGCTTTTATATTCTCGCCTTGTATTTTTTCGCTATAAACGGTTTACTTAGCCACCACAAACGCTGTGTGGAAAATAACCATTCCTATACTTCTGCGCACCATCCGAAATCAAGAGCGGATTCATACCGGCGACGACCCCGTTCCGGTCTCTTTTCAGTACGTTTTACAGGCAACACGACATACGTTATGAATTATCGTTTAAAAACCAGAGATATCGTGGCATTAGGTTTTATGACCTTTGCCTTGTTTGTTGGCGCGGGTAATATTATTTTCCCGCCTATCGTCGGACTGGAAGCGGGTCCTCACGTATGGATCGCGGCACTAGGCTTCCTGATTACTGCCGTGGGGCTGCCTGTCATCACCGTCGTCGCGCTGGCGCGTGTGGGCGGTGGTATCGACGCCCTGAGCACGCCGATTGGTCGAAAAGCCGGTATTGTGTTGGCGACGGTCTGTTACCTCGCCGTGGGACCGCTGTTCGCCACGCCGCGCACCGCGACCGTCTCCTTTGAAGCCGGTATTGCGCCGCTGGTCGGCTCCGGCGGCATGCCGCTGCTGGTTTATAGCCTCGTCTACTTCGCCATCGTTATCGGTATTTCCCTCTATCCCGGCCGCCTGCTGGATACCGTCGGACATATTCTGGCCCCGGTAAAAATCGTCGCGTTAGGCATCCTCGGGATTGCCGCGCTGCTGTGGCCTGCCGGTTCGTCTATTCCGCCAGCGCCAGCGTATCAAACGATGCCGTTCTCGAGCGGATTCCTGAATGGCTATATCACGATGGATACGTTGGGCGCGATGGTGTTCGGTATCGTGATCGTGAACGCGGCCCGTTCGCGCGGCGTCAGCGACGCCAAGCTGCTGACGCGTTATACCGTGATGGCCGGTTTGATTGCCGGGCTTGGCCTTGCCCTGGTCTATCTGAGCCTGTTCCACCTCGGCGCCAACAGCGGTCAACTGATCCCAGGCGCTCAGAACGGCGCTGAGATTCTGCACGCGTACGTACAATATACGTTCGGCAACATGGGCAGCGCGTTCCTGGCGATACTGATTTTTGTGGCCTGTCTGGTGACGGCGGTCGGGCTGACCTGTGCCTGCGCGGAGTTCTTCGCCGAATATCTGCCGCTTTCATATCGCACGCTGGTCTTTGTGCTGGGGCTGTTTTCCATGGTGGTGTCCAACCTGGGACTGAGCCATCTGATCCAGCTGTCTATTCCGATCCTGACCGCCATTTACCCGCCGTGTATCGTGCTGGTGTTGCTGAGCTTTACCCTGCGTTGGTGGAATAACAGCAGCTACATTGTTGCTCCCACGATGCTGATCAGTCTGGTCTTCGGCGTGATTGATGGCGTAAAATCGTCGGCCTTTGCTTCCTGGTTGCCTGAGTGGGCGAACTACCTGCCGCTGGGTCAACAAGGGCTGGCCTGGCTGTTGCCGTCGCTGGCCGTGTTGCTGGTGGCTGCCGCCTACGATTTGCTTATCGCTCGTCAGACGGCGACAACGCGGACTTAGTACGGCAAGAGGGATTTGCACCACAGGCTTCGGCCTGTGGTTTTTTCGTTTGTAAAACAGGGTTGCTTTAAATATGGAACAAGAGTCCAAGCTCAAGCGTGGCTTAAGTGCGCGGCACATCCGTTTTATCGCCTTAGGTTCGGCGATAGGAACCGGTCTGTTTTATGGTTCCGCCAGCGCTATTCAGATGGCGGGTCCCAGCGTTCTGCTGGCTTATCTCATTGGCGGCGTCGCGGCTTATATCATCATGCGCGCACTGGGAGAGATGTCGGTCAACGATCCCCAGGCCAGCTCCTTTTCCCGCTATGCGCGCGATTATCTCGGTCCGATGGCCGGCTACATCACCGGATGGACCTACTGCTTTGAAATGCTGATCGTTGCCATTGCCGATGTCACGGCCTTCGGTATCTATATGGGCGTCTGGTTCCCTGCGGTGCCGCACTGGGTCTGGGTGTTGAGCGTCGTGCTGATCATCGGGGCGATAAACCTGATGAACGTGAAGGTTTTTGGCGAGCTGGAATTTTGGCTGTCCTTCTTCAAAGTCGCGACCATCATTCTAATGATTGCGGCGGGTATCGGCATCATTATCTGGGGGATAGGCAACGGCGGCCAGCCGACGGGTATCCACAACCTCTGGACCAACGGAGGCTTCTTCAGTAACGGGATAATGGGGATGATATTGTCGCTGCAAATGGTGATGTTTGCCTACGGCGGCGTGGAAATCATCGGCATCACCGCGGGTGAAGCGCAAGATCCGCGTAAATCCATCCCGCGAGCCATCAACTCCGTCCCCTGGCGTATTCTGGTGTTCTACGTCGGGACGCTGTTCGTCATCATGTCCATCTATCCGTGGAATCAGGTTGGCACCAGCGGCAGTCCGTTCGTGATGACCTTCCAGCACATGGGCATTAATGCCGCCGCCGGTATTTTGAATTTCGTGGTGATCACGGCGTCGTTGTCGGCGATTAACAGCGATGTATTCGGGGTAGGGCGGATGCTGCACGGTATGGCTGAACAGGGCCATGCGCCCAAAGTGTTCATGCGTCTGTCCCGTGGCGGCATTCCGTGGGTGACGGTGGTGGTGATGATGGTGGCGCTGTTGGCGGCGGTCTATCTGAACTACATCATGCCGGAAAAAGTGTTCCTGGTTATCGCTTCGCTGGCGACCTTCGCGACGGTATGGGTATGGATTATGATCCTGTGCTCCCAAATCGCTTTCCGCCGCAAGCTAAGCCGTGAACAGACGAAAGCGCTGGCGTTCCCGGTGCCGGGTGGGGCGGTGACTTCTGCGGTGGGGATTGTTTTCCTGGCGTTTATCATCGGCCTGATCGGCTACTTCCCGGATACGCGTATCTCTCTGTACGCCGGCTGTCTGTGGATTGCTCTGTTGCTGGTTGGGTACGTCGTCTTCCTGCGACGCAAAGCCGCCTGATGACCGCAAGCCGGACGGTGTGACCGAATTGTCCGATCCGGCTTGAATGGCGGTCAATAAAAAACCCCGCGGCGACCACCGCGGGGTTTTTTGACGTGACAGGCTGTTAAATTACAGCTTGCTCGCGTTCTGAGACAGGTATTTGGCGACGCCGTCCGGAGACGCGCCCATGCCTTCTTCACCCTTCACCCACTGCGCCGGACACACTTCGCCGTGCTCTTCGTGGAACTGCAGGGCATCGACCATACGCAGCATTTCATCAACGTTACGACCCAGCGGCAGATCGTTAACGACCTGATGGCGCACGATGCCGTTTTGGTCGATCAGGAAAGAACCGCGCAGAGCGACGCCCGCATCCGGGTGTTCGATGCCGTAGGCTTTCTGAATTTCGCGTTTGATGTCTGCCACCATCGCGTATTTCACTTCGCCGATGCCGCCTTTGTCGATAGGGGTGCTGCGCCAGGCGTTATGGACGAACTCGGAGTCGAAGGAGACGCCTACGACTTCAACGCCGCGCTTCTGGAACTCTTCGTAACGATGGTCGAAGGCGATCAGTTCTGACGGGCACACGAAGGTGAAATCCATCGGCCAGAAGAAGATGACGGCCGGTTTACCGTTGATGTGCTCTTTCAGATTGAAATTTTCAACGATCTCTCCGCTGCCTAAAACGGCGGCGGCAGTGAAATCGGGGGCGGGACGAGTGACCAGAACCATAATAACTCCCGTGGTGGTAAATGAGTAAAGCGGAGGGGAATAAACCCTAGCGAGTATAGGTATTTCGCGAGGGTGAATAAAGGGAATGTCGGCCAATCAATGAGATAGGTTTTGCCTATTGCATCAATTGGTATTGCTTTCCGAGGTCGACCGGTTAGCGCGGCGCTGCTGATGACAACCGCCCGCTTTTTACGGTCTCCATCATGACGGGATAAAACTGCCAGAACAGTGTTTCAAGCTGATGATAGTGACGCTCCACCTCCTGGAAAGAACCCGCCAGCGCGGCCAGACGAGGACGCCGCAGCGCCATTCGGTACAGGACTTCGCCGATAAACGGAAGCTCGGCATAGCGCTCCAGCCAACGCTCGGTCCACAGGTAGTTGTTTAGATTGCGGAAACGCTCCGGGGTTTCCGGCAGATGCGGTTCGATCTCTCTGCGAGCGTCGGCGACGAATTGCGGCAAGGTGACGTGGGGGACCAGTGTCGTCCAGTGCCGCGCCAGAAAATGATCCCACAGCACGTCGAGCGTAATGGGCGCCACGCGACGATAATCTGCGCTGAAATAGCGGCACGCGGCGCGAACTTCCGGCAGGCTGTCCGTCAGGCTGTCAATGCGGCGATGCAGCCGAATGCCGGCGACGATCTTGTCGGGGAAAATGCCGTCGGGGTTGCCGCGGACAAAGTCAGCCATTAGGTTTCCCAGCAGGGAGCTGTCGGCCAGCGTGGCTAAATGGAGATGGGCGAGAAAATTCATCCCGGCAGTATAAGTGCAATTCCTCTCACAGACCGCTTATTTCTTGCAGCCGGTCGTTCCCGGCTCTAGACTAGGCCGCCTCTTTTTCCCTCTGTCAGATAGCTAAGTGAATAGTCATGCGTGTTGCCGATTTTTCGTTTGAACTCCCTGAGTCTCTCATCGCCCATTATCCCCAGGCGCAGCGTAGCGGATGCCGTTTGTTGTCGCTGGATGGGCCGAGCGGAGAGACGTCTCTGGGCATCTTTAGCGATTTGTTGGACAAGCTGGAACCTGGCGACCTGCTGGTTTTCAACAATACGCGCGTGATCCCCGCCCGACTGTTCGGACGTAAAGCGAGCGGCGGCAAGCTGGAAGTTCTGGTAGAGCGTGTACTGGACGAACATCGAGTGTTGGCGCATGTGCGCGCCTCCAAGGCGCCCAAGCCGGGCGCGGAGCTGGTGCTGGGCGAGGATGAAAGCGTAGCGGCCACGATGCTGTCTCGTCAGGATGCGCTGTTCGAAATTCGTTTCGACGATCCGCGCGACGTACTGACCATTCTCAACGATATCGGTCACATTCCGCTGCCGCCGTATATCGACCGTCCTGATGAGGATGCCGACCGCGAACTGTATCAGACCGTCTACAGCCAGCGTCCCGGCGCAGTCGCGGCGCCGACCGCCGGTCTGCACTTCGATGAACCGCTGCTGGCAGCGCTGCGCGACAAGGGCATCGAAATGGCCTTCGTCACCTTGCATGTCGGGGCGGGCACTTTTCAGCCGGTACGCGTGGACAGCATTGAAGATCACGTCATGCACGCCGAGTATGCGGAAGTCCCGCAGGACGTCGTGGATGCCGTGCTGGCGTGTAAAGCGCGCGGTAATCGGGTGATTGCAGTCGGCACGACATCCGTCCGCTCGCTGGAAAGCGCGGCGCAGGCCAGCTCGGAGGCGATGATGGCTCCATTCTTCGGCGATACTCGCATCTTCATCTATCCCGGCTACCACTATCGCGTGATCGATGCGCTGGTGACCAATTTCCATCTGCCGGAGTCCACGTTGATCATGCTGGTCTCCGCTTTCGCTGGCTACCGTCAC
Source organism: Lonsdalea britannica (assembly GCF_003515985.1). Taxonomy (GTDB): domain Bacteria; phylum Pseudomonadota; class Gammaproteobacteria; order Enterobacterales; family Enterobacteriaceae; genus Lonsdalea; species Lonsdalea britannica. The sequence goes on from NZ_CP023009.1 coordinate 2,091,856, forward strand.
ACCATGAACGCCTATCGTCAGGCGGTGGCGGAGCAACTACGCTTTTTCAGCTACGGCGATGCGATGTTTATCACGCGCAATCCCGAGGCAGAGCAGGAACACGTCGGCGAATAAACCGATGATTACCGGCGGTATAGGCCGCCAGCAGTGCCTATTTATAGGTCATCAACAACGACATCAGACTGTTTCTCTGGTGCTGGAGGTTAAGTGAAGTACGAATTGTTTACGACGGATGGTCGTGCCCGCCGCGGACGACTGGTGTTTGAACGTGGCGTAGTTGAAACCCCGGCCTTTATGCCGGTGGGGACTTACGGCACCGTGAAAGGCATGACACCGGAAGAAGTAAAAGAGACGGGCGCGCAGATCATTCTGGGCAACACGTTCCACCTGTGGCTGCGGCCGGGGCAGGAGATCATGAAACTGCACGGCGACCTGCACGACTTCATGCAGTGGCAGGGGCCGATATTGACTGATTCCGGCGGTTTTCAGGTGTTTAGTCTGGGCGATATCCGCAAGATCACCGAAGAAGGCGTTCATTTCCGTAACCCGATCAACGGGGATGCGATCTTCCTTAGCCCGGAAAAATCGATGGAAATCCAGAACGACCTGGGATCGGATGTCGTGATGATTTTTGACGAATGTACGCCATATCCTGCCGACTGGGACTACGCTAAACGCTCAATGGAAATGTCGCTGCGCTGGGCGAAGCGATGCCGTCAGCGCTTCGACGAGCTGGGCAACGGCAATGCGTTGTTCGGCATCATCCAGGGCAGCGTTTACGAAGATTTACGAGATGTGTCGGTAAAAGGGCTGGTAGACATTGGTTTTGATGGGTACGCTGTGGGCGGCCTGGCGGTCGGCGAGCCGAAAGCGGATATGCATCGCATTCTGGAGCACGTCTGCCCTCAGCTTCCGGAAGACAAACCCCGTTACCTGATGGGCGTTGGTAAGCCAGAAGACTTGGTGGAAGGCGTGCGACGCGGCGTAGATATGTTCGACTGTGTGATGCCGACCCGCAACGCCCGCAACGGTCACCTGTTTGTGACCGATGGCGTGGTGAAAATTCGCAACGCCAAGCATAAGGATGATACCGCGCCGCTGGATGCCGAATGTGATTGCTATACATGCCGCCATTACAGCCGTGCTTATCTGCATCATCTTGATCGCTGTAACGAAATACTCGGCGCGCGTCTCAATACCATCCATAATTTGCGCTATTATCAGCGGCTGATGGCGGGTTTACGCCAGGCTATCGAAGACGGTAAATTGGATGACTTTGTCGCCGCATTTTACCAGCGTCTTGGTAAGCCGGTTCCGCCGGCGATTGACGCAGTATAAGTCGTATAAGCAGTATGAGGGCGGCGGCGGACGTCGCTCCCTTGACGTTATTTGGTTTGATCACTTTTTCGTTTTTATAAAGAGGAAACTTACATGAGTCTTTTCATTTCCGATGCCGTTGCAGCAACAGCGGGGGCTCCGGCGCAGGGAAGCCCTTACTCTCTGATCATCATGCTGGTCGTATTCGGTCTGATTTTTTACTTCATGATCCTGCGTCCTCAGCAAAAGCGCGCCAAGGAACACAAAAAGTTGATGGATTCCATCAGCAAAGGGGATGAAGTGCTGACTAACGGCGGCCTGGTAGGTCGTGTGACTAAAGTCTCCGAGAACGGCTACATCGCCATCGAACTGAACGAAAACAACGAAGTCGTGATCAAACGTGATTTCGTAGCCTCCGTGCTGCCGAAGGGTACTATGAAAGCCCTGTAATTTTTTGCCTTTTCCCAAAGGGAACTACCGTGTTGAACCGTTATCCTTTGTGGAAGTACATCATGCTGATCGTGGCTGTTCTTGTCGGTCTGCTGTATGCGCTTCCTAACCTATATGGTGAGGATCCGGCGATTCAGATCACTGGCGCGCGGGGTGCCGCCGCCAGTGAGTCTACGCTGGTCCAGGTCCAGAATGTCTTAAAAGAACAGAATCTTTCCAGCAAGTCGATTGCGCTTGAAAACGGCGCGATACTGGCTCGTTTCTCCAACCCTGACGTACAGCTCCGCGCACGTGAAGCGCTGCTCGGCGAGCTGGGCGACAAGTTTGTCGTTGCGCTCAACCTGGCTCCCGCCACTCCGCAATGGTTGAGAATGTTGGGCGCTGAACCCATGAAGCTGGGGCTTGACCTGCGCGGCGGCGTGCACTTCCTGATGGAAGTGGATATGGATACCGCGCTGGGCAAGCTGCAGGAACAAACCATGGATTCCCTGCGCAGCGATCTGCGTGAGAAAAACATTCCCTACGCTTCCGTCCGCAAGATTGATAACTACGGCGTCGAAATTCGCTTTCGCGACAATCAGACCCGCGATCAGGGCGTTAGCTATCTGACATCCCGTCACCGCGATCTGGTGATCAACGCCAATGGCGACGCGACGCTGCGTGCGGTCATGAGCGATGCGCGACTGAGCGAAGCCCGTGAGTATGCGGTTCAGCAGAACATCAACATTCTGCGTAACCGTGTAAACCAGCTGGGCGTTGCCGAACCGTTGGTTCAGCGTCAGGGCGCCGACCGTATCGTCGTCGAACTGCCGGGTATTCAGGATACGGCGCGCGCGAAAGAAATTTTGGGCGCGACGGCGACGTTGGAGTTCCGTCTGGTCAACTCCAACGTGGATTCAACGGCCGCCGCCAGCGGACGCGTACCGGGTGACTCAGAAGTGAAACAGATGCGTGAAGGCGGTCCTGTCGTGCTGTACAAGCGCGTGATTCTGACCGGCGACCACATCACGGATTCCACGTCCAGCTCTGACGAATACAACCGTCCTCAGGTCAACATCTCTCTCGACAGCGCCGGCGGCAACATGATGTCCAACTTTACCAAGGACAACATCGGCAAACTGATGGCGACGTTGTTCGTGGAATATAAGGACAGCGGTAAGAAAGATGCCACTGGCCGCGCGATTCTGGAGAAACAGGAAGAGGTCATCAACGTCGCGACCATCCAGTCTCGCCTGGGCAACAGCTTCCGTATCACCGGCATTAACAATCCGAACGAAGCTCGCCAGCTGTCGCTGCTGCTGCGCGCCGGTGCGTTGATTGCGCCGATTCAGATCGTCGAAGAGCGGACCATTGGCCCGACGCTGGGGATGCAGAACATCACTCAGGGTCTGGAAGCCTGTCTGTGGGGCCTGATCGCGTCCATCGTGTTTATGGTGGTTTACTACCGTAAATTCGGGATTATCGCGACGACCGCGCTTATCGCGAACCTGGTGCTGATTGTCGGGATCATGTCTCTGCTGCCCGGCGCGACGCTCACCATGCCGGGGATTGCCGGTATCGTGCTGACGCTGGCGGTGGCGGTCGATGCGAACGTGTTGATTAACGAACGTATCAAGGAAGAGCTGAAAAACGGGCGTACGGTGCAGCAGGCGATCCATGAGGGTTATAAAGGCGCGTTCTCCAGTATCGTGGATGCCAACGTGACGACCCTGATCACTGCCGTGATCCTGTATGCGGTCGGTACCGGCTCGATTAAAGGCTTTGCTATCACCACCACGATCGGGGTTGCGACCTCGATGTTTACGGCGATTGTCGGTACCCGTGCCATCGTGAACCTGCTTTACGGCGGTAAACGCATTAACAAGCTGTCTATCTGAGGAGTGCGTTGTGGCACAGGAATATACTGTTGAGCAACTCAACTACGGCCGTAAAGTCATCGACTTTATGCGCTGGGACAATCTGGCGTTCCTGATTTCGGGGATTCTGCTGGTGATTTCGCTGGTGCTGATCGGCGCTCGCGGCTTCAACTGGGGACTGGATTTCACCGGTGGTACGGTGATTGAAATTCATCTGGAAAAACCGGGCGATCTGGACGAAATGCGTCAGGCGCTGGAGAAAGCCGGCTTTGCCGACCCTCTGGTTCAGAACTTCGGCAGCAGCCGCGACGTGATGGTGCGTATGTCGCCGAACGTCGGCAACTCCGGGCAGGAGTTGGGTAATCAGGTGTTGAACGTGATTAACCAGAGCACCTCCCAGCACGGCGAAGTGAAACGTATCGAGTTCGTGGGGCCGAGCGTGGGTAACGATCTGGCGCAGGCGGGTGGCATGGCGCTGCTGGCGGCGCTGATCTGCATCCTGATCTATGTCGGCTTCCGTTTTGAATGGCGTTTGGCGCTGGGCGCGGTTATCGCGTTGGCGCATGACGTCATCATCACGCTGGGCGTGCTGTCGCTGTTTCAGATCGAAATCGATTTGACCATCGTGGCGTCGCTGATGTCGGTCATCGGTTACTCGCTGAATGACAGCATCGTGGTCTCCGACCGTATCCGTGAGAACTTCCGTAAGATCCGCCGCGGTACGCCGTACGAGATCATGAACGTGTCGCTGACGCAAACGCTGAGCCGTACCATTATGACGTCCGCCACCACGCTGGTGGTGGTGCTGATGCTGTATATCTTCGGCGGTGCGATGCTGTCAGGCTTCTCGCTGGCGATGCTGATCGGCGTCTCCATTGGTACGGTGTCTTCGATTTACGTCGCGTCCGCACTGGCGCTGAAGCTTGGCATGAAGCGCGAGCACATGATTCAGCAGAAAGTCGAGAAAGAAGGGGCGGACCAGCCGTCGCTGTTACCGTAACATTCTCTTTCGATACGCAAAAAACCCGCCGGAAGGCGGGTTTTTTTTGGGCTTGAGTGACGGTGTGCGGCAGAAAGGCGCGGGCGAGATGATGCCCGCAATCGAACCCACTCGTTAGTGCGCCGGGGAGGAAATTTGGCCCGGCTGCGGCGCAACGCCGGCGACCTTTTCGATATCGTACAGGCGAATGAAACCCAGTTGTTCAGGCGGCAGGCCGGTCAGGCGCAGCGCGATGGCGGCTTCCCATTTGGGAACCAGCGTTTGCGACACGGCGAAGGACTGGGTCTGCGCGCCATTGGTCAGCGGCTTTCCAGAGGCGTCTAGTTCGCCCCAATCCAGATGTGCGCGGAAATTCGGTAGCGTCCCACCGTCGATCAGTCGGATATGCAACTGGGCGTATGTCCCGCTGGCTTCCTGCGAAACATGGCTGAGAGAGACGCTCAGTCGGCCGATCGCGCTGTCCACCAGCGCATAGTTTTTGGCCGCCGGCAGCAGATAAACGCCCGCGCTGGAGTGTGCGTTCAGGGTATTTTGACGCTCAAGCGCCGCGGCCTGTTCAGCCAGCGTCTGCAACCGCTGATTCAATTGGCGGATCTCTTGCTGCACCTGAGGCAGTTGCTGCTGCTGAGCACAGCCTGCCAGCGCGATCATCGTCGGCAGTAAAGTTAGCAGGCGGAAACGGATGGTCATTGAAAGAGTCTCCTTCAGAAACGGCGAACAGACCTTAAAGGCTGGGGCGTGTCGTCGTGGGGAGGCGGACGCCGAGTCGGGGTCATCGCCAAGTCAGTGTTCTGCGACAGATAATAGCGGATGTGGAATAAAAACGGAGCATCGTCAGCCAGTGGCAGGACAGAAACGCGAGGAAGAGGAGGGGGCTGCGCCCGAAAAAGGGGAGCGGGCGCAGCCGTTGCGTCGGGTGGTTACTGCCAGCCGTAGTGGCGAGCGAAGAAGCCTTTCATCGCCTGCGTTAGCATCATGTAGCCGCAAAGAATGGCGATGAGCCATGGGAAATAGCTCAGAGGCAGTGGCTGTAGCTCCAGGAACCCGGCCAGCGGTGAGAAAATCAGCGCGATCCCCGTCGCCATAATCAGCAGCGTCATCATCGCCAGCGGCCATGACGGTCGACTCTGAATGAACGGGATCTTACGGGTACGGATCATATGTACGATCAGTGTCTGCGACAGCAGTCCTTCAACAAACCAGCCAGACTGGAACAGCGTCTGCATCTCCGGCGTGTTGGCCTGGAAGACCCACCACATCAAAGCGAACGTCATCACGTCAAAAATAGAGCTGATCGGACCGAAGAACACCATGAATCGACCAATATCTCCGGCATTCCAGCGCTGCGGGCGGCGAATCTGCTCATCGTCCACGTTATCGAACGGGATGGCGATCTGGGAAATATCGTACATCAGGTTCTGGATCAGCAGATGCAGCGGCAGCATGGGCAGGAACGGCAGAAATGCGCTGGCGATCAGCACGCTGAACACGTTACCGAAGTTGGAGCTGGCCGTCATCTTGATGTATTTCAACATGTTGACGAAGGTTCGGCGGCCTTCAATGACCCCTTGCTCCAGCACCATCAGGCTTTTTTCAAGCAGGATGATATCGGCCGCTTCCCGGGCGATATCCACCGCAGAGTCGACGGAGATACCGATGTCCGCCGCGCGAAGCGCGGGGGCGTCGTTGATGCCGTCGCCCATGAAGCCGACGACATGTCCCCGCGCTCGCAGCAGACGCACAATGCGCTCTTTGTGCATCGGCGTCAGCCTGGCAAACAGCGTGGTGGTTTCTGCCTGAGCCGAAAGCTCCTCGTCGGTCATCTCATCGAGGCGGCTGCCGATCAACGTCTCCGAACAGTCGATGCCGACGTCGCGGCAGACCTTGGCGGCCACGAGTTCACTGTCCCCGGTCAGAATTTTGACCGTGATCCCGCTGTTTTTCAGCGCTTTCAACGCCGGGGCGGTGCTTTCTTTCGGCGGATCGAGGAAAGCGATATAGCCTTCCAGAATCAGATCGGACTCATCCGCGCGGGCATAATCCCGCGGCTCGGCGTCGATCACCTTGCTGGCGACGGCGACCACGCGCAGACCCTGGCGATTCCAATCGTCGGTGAGATGACGGATCCGCAGCAGCCGGTCCTCATCCAGCATTAGGGTGTCTTCACCGAGTCTCACTGAGGAGCAGACGCTCAGCATTTCATCCAGCGCGCCTTTGCAAATCAGCTGATGCTCCCGATCGTTTTCGGCGACGACGACCGACATGCGGCGGCGCTCGAAGTCGAACGGAATTTCGTCCACTTTGCGCCAGCGGGAAAGAATGTCGTGCTGCTCTTTATTGGAAACGCCTTCCAGTACGGCTTGATCGAGCAGGTTGCGCAGCCCGGTTTGATGCGCGCTGTTCAACCACGCCAGACGCAGCACCTTTTGGCTGCAGCGCCCGAACGCGTCGGTATGACTTTCCAGCGCAATGCGATCCTGTGTGAGCGTGCCGGTCTTGTCGGTGCAGAGAATATTCATCGCGCCGAAGTTCTGAATGGCGTCCAGACGTTTGACGATCACTTTTTGGCGAGAGAGTTTTACCGCGCCTTTCGCCAGCGTCGAGGTGACGATCATCGGCAGCATTTCCGGCGTCAGGCCGACGGCGACCGATAGCGCGAACAGCGCCGCTTCCCACCAGTCGCCTTTGGTGTAGCCGTTAATGACCAGCACGATGGGCGTCATGACCAGCATGAAGCGGATCAGCAGCCAGCTGACGCGGCTGATGCCTTTCTGGAACGCGTTTTCCTGCTCGGGTTGAAGCGTTATCCGGCCTGCCATCTGGCCGAACCAGGTATTGGCGCCGGTGCCGATAACGATCGCCTGCGCGGTGCCGCTGATGACATTGGTGCCCATGAAGCACAGGGTATCGCTTTCCAATGCGGGGGCGTTTTTCGCCAGACGGCTGTGCGCGACTTTTTCCACGGGCAGTGACTCACCGGTCAGCGAGGCCTGACTGATAAACAGATCGCGCGCCTGCAACACACGCAGATCCGCCGGGATCATGTCGCCCGCCGCCAGCTTGACGAGGTCGCCCGGCACCAGCTGATCCAGCGGAATTTCCTGATATTCGCTGCGTCCGGTTTGCTCATCGCATCTCAGGACGGTGGCGGTATTGCTGACCATCGCTTTCAGCGTGTCGGCGGCTTTGCCCGAGCGTGCTTCCTGAACAAAGTGAAGCAGCGTCGAGATCAGCACCATCAGCCCAATGACCAGCGCCGCGGTCAGGTCCTCCGTGGCGTAGGAAATCAGCGCCAGCAACGTCAGCAGCAGGTTGAAAGGATTGCGGTAGCAGCGCCACAAATGCAGCCACCAGGGCGCGGCTTGCTCGCCGGGGATCTGATTTTCACCGTAGGTCAGCCGAGCCTGACGGACTTCGTTAGGCATCAGTCCTTCGGGATGGCTGTCAAAAGCCTGATAGAGCGCGTCCTCACTCAGCCAGGCGTAGTGATGACACTGACGGGCGAGACGTTCCGGTATGGCGTTCGCCTGACCGTCGGGCATCGGCGCGCGGTGGAACAAACGAGAAGGCAGATGGCGGCTAATTTGAACGAGCCACTGCCGGGTGAGGCGTGTCAATAGCATAACAGTCCCTCCGCCACGACGTTATAACGTCGCAGCGTGATGACGCGCAGGGGAATGCCACCGGCGCGTCGGCATCATAGAATGAGCAGGGACGATAGGTGAACGTCGCTGCCTTACTTATTGGTCGGTAAGGCAGCGAGAAAAAGGGCTGTCTTACCGAAGAAGTCCTGCCTGAGCAGGGTGAGGTTCTGGTTCCATCACATTTCTCCGGGGTTGATGCCATTCCTGACGACGCGAGCGTGGGGTCAGAAGGCGAATTTCAGCTTAGGCAATAGCCGTTGAACGGCGGGCGCCAGTTTGCGGAGTCTCAAACTAGCAGATCGATCCTCAACCCAATCTAAACCGATGGCCGGGAGGCCCACTTGGCCGCGTTGCGCCACAAGGAGACTGGGTTAGGCGGTTAATTCAGGGTAAACTATTCTCACGATAAACGGAGGGAGCGGGAAAGGTTATGCATTGCCCATTTTGTTCTGCGGTTGATACCAAAGTGATTGATTCCCGGTTGGTTAGTGAGGGAGCACAGGTACGTCGACGTCGTCAGTGTCTGGTATGCAACGAACGTTTTACCACCTTCGAAGTGGCGGAACTCGTGATGCCTCGTATCATCAAAAGCAACGATGTGCGAGAGCCTTTCAATGAGGACAAACTGCGCAGCGGTATGCAGAAAGCGCTGGAAAAAAGGCCGGTCAGCTCCGATGACGTGGAAATGGCGATTAATCACATCAAATCGCAGCTGCGAGCCACTGGCGAGCGGGAAGTGACCGCGAAGATGCTGGGTAATCTGGTGATGGATGCGCTGAAAAAGCTGGATAAGGTCGCCTACATCCGCTTTGCCTCGGTTTACCGCAGCTTTGAAGATATTCGAGAGTTCGGGGAAGAGATCGCCCGTCTGCAGGATTAACCCCGTCATGCCGCACAGTCGGCGTTGAGAAGAGAGGCTGGGAATGACACTACCGTCGGATGAATTTTATATGGCTCGGGCGCTGGAACTGGCGCGCCGGGGGCGTTTCACCACTGCGCCCAATCCCAACGTCGGCTGTGTGATCGCCCGCGACGGCGAGATCGTTGGTGAAGGCTATCATCAGAAAGCGGGCGGTCCCCATGCGGAAGTCCACGCCCTGAGCATGGCCGGTGAGCGCGCGCGCGGCGCGACGGCTTACGTTACGCTGGAGCCCTGTAGTCATCACGGACGTACGCCGCCGTGCGCGGATGCCTTGATCGCCGCTGGCGTAACGCGGGTTGTCGCCGCGATGCAGGATCCCAATCCACAGGTCGCCGGACGAGGGCTGACGCGACTGCATCAGGCCGGTATTGACGTCAGCTATGGGGTCATGGCGGCGGAAGCCGAGCAGCTTAATCGCGGTTTTCTCAAACGCATGCGTACCGGATTGCCCTTTGTACAGCTCAAAATGGCGGCGTCACTGGATGGCCGCACGGCGATGGCTTCCGGCGAAAGCCAGTGGATTACGTCGCCGCAGGCGCGTCAGGATGTACAGCGTTTTCGCGCCGAAAGCTCTGCCATCCTGAGCAGCAGCGCGACGGTGCTGGCGGACGATCCTTCTCTGACCGTACGCTGGGAAGAATTCGATCCCGAGATGCAGCAGGCGTATCCGCAGGATCAGCTGCGTCAGCCCGTCCGGGTGGTCGTCGACAGTCAGGAACGCGTCACCTTCCGTCATCGTCTGATTCAGCAGCCGGGGTCGACCTGGCTGGCGCGTCAGAAGGCCGATGCGCAGGCATGGCCGTCATCGGTAGAACAGCTGGCGCTGCCATTGCAGGGCGAAGGGGTTGATCTGGTGGCGTTAATGATGCTGCTGGGCAAACGCGAGATTAACTCGGTGTGGGTCGAAGCGGGCGCACGGCTGGCCGGTGCGTTGCTGCGTGCCAATGTGGTGGACGAAGTGCTGCTCTACCTCGCGCCGAAGCTGCTGGGCGAGGCCGCGCGTCCGCTCTGCGTCTTGCCGGGATTGTCTCTGTTGTCCCAGGCGCCTGAGTTTTCGCTGGCGCAGGTGGCGCAAGTCGGTCCCGATCTGCGTCTGACGCTTAAACCGCAGTCCTGAGGCGGCGCTACAGGCGACTCGCTGTACAAAATATCGGCTGACAAAACCGGACACGACGCCGGAAGAATATGATAGAATCCGCCCCCCTGCGGGGCACTTAAACCAGTCAAAGGAAAGCTATGAACGTTATTGAAGGTGTTGTTGCTACTCCTAATGCCCGCGTGGCGATTGCAATTGCCCGCTTCAACCATTTCATCAACGACAGCCTGTTAGAAGGCGCTGTTGACGCTCTGAAACGCATCGGCCAGGTGAAGGAAGAGAACATCACCGTGGTATGGGTGCCGGGAGCCTACGAACTACCGCTAGCGGTACGCGCGTTGACCAAAAGCACTCAGAACGGCGGTTACGATGCCGTGGTGGCGCTGGGAACGGTGATCCGTGGTGGGACAGCCCATTTTGAATTTGTGGCTGGCGAATGCAGCTCAGGTTTGTCGCAGGTTGCCATGAACAGCGACATTCCCGTGGCTTTCGGCGTACTGACGACTGAAAGCATTGAGCAGGCTATCGAACGCGCCGGCACCAAAGCGGGTAATAAAGGCGCAGAAGCTGCGTTGACCGCGCTTGAAATGATTAATGTATTACACGCTATCAAGTAAGCCTGATTAAGTAAGGGGTATTTCCGTGAAACCTGCTGCTCGTCGCCGCGCCCGTGAATGTGCGGTTCAAGCGCTTTATTCCTGGCAGTTATCTAAAAATGATATTGCCGATGTTGAACTAGAATTCCTGAGCGAGCAGGATGTCAAAGGCGTTGACATCACCTATTTCCGCGAGCTGTTGACCGGGGTGGCGACGCAGGCCGAGCGTATGGATGAGTTAATGACGCCATACCTGTCCCGCAAGCTGGAAGAACTGGGTCAGGTGGAAAAAGCGATCCTGCGTCTGGCGGTCTTTGAACTGAGCCGTCGCGATGATGTGCCGTATAAAGTGGCCATCAATGAAGCCATCGAACTGGCTAAAGTGTTCGGCGCTGAAGACAGCCACAAGTTTGTCAACGGCGTGCTGGATAAAGCAGCCCCACATCTGCGTAAAAAATAAGTCATTCGGGACCGGATTACCCGTCCCGAAAGTTTAAGCTTCGGTACGGTCTGGACGAGATATGGTTGCTGGTGAATTCGATCTGATTGCCCGTTATTTTGACCGGGTGAGAACAACGCGCCGGGACGTGGAACTGGGCATCGGAGACGACTGTGCGTTGCTGACGGTGGCTGATAAAACGCAGCTGGCCGTCAGCACGGATACGCTGGTTGCTGGCGTACACTTCCTGCCGGATATCAATCCGGCGGACCTGGCCTTCAAATCTTTGGCCGTCAATCTGAGCGATCTTGCCGCTATGGGTGCCGATCCGGCATGGGTCTCCCTCGCCTTGACGCTGCCGTCTATCGACAGCGGCTGGCTGAAGGCCTATAGCGATAGCCTGTTCGAACTGCTTGATTACTATGACATGCAGCTGGTTGGTGGCGACACTACCCGCGGTCCGCTCAGTATTACCATGACGATTCAGGGACTGGTTCCGGCCGGACGCGCCCTGCGTCGTGATGGCGCGCATGTCGGCGACTGGATCTACGTGACAGGAACGTTGGGCGACAGCGCTGCGGGCCTGGCCATTTTGCAGGATCGCCTGCAGGTCGAGGACGACGAACGGCGACGCTTCCTGTTACAACGTCATCTCCGACCTCAGCCACGCATCTTGCAAGGGCAGGCGCTACGTGGTCTGGCGCATTCCGCCATCGATCTGTCCGATGGCCTGGCTTCCGATCTCCGCCATATCCTCACCGCCAGCGAATGCGGCGCGCATATCAATCTGGATATGCTGCCGTACTCCGAAGCGCTGCAGCAGTCGGTGGATGCCGATTGCGCCGGGCGTTGGGCGTTGGGCGGGGGAGAGGACTATGAGCTTTGCTTCACCGTGCCGGAGCTCAATCGCGGCGCGTTGGATCTGGCGCTTAGCCACCTCGGCGTGCGCTATACCTGCATCGGACAGATGTGTCCGGCGGCCGAAGGGCTGCGTTTCTTCCAACACGACGAACCCGTCGATATCGACCTCAAAGGCTATGACCACTTTGGTGAGTGAAAATAAAGGCTCGCGTGAGGCGAAAAGCCGTCTGCGAATGCTGAACCCGTGGCATTTTCTGGCGACCGGGCTGGGGAGTGGCTTATCGCCCTGGATGCCGGGAACGGTAGGATCGCTGGCGGCGATCCCGCTGTGGTACCTGATGATTCTGCTGCCGTGGCAGCTCTACTCGCTGCTGGTCATGCTCAGCATTGGTATCGGCGTGTACCTTTGTCAGCGTACCGCGAAAGACATGGGCGTTCACGATCACGGCAGCATCGTGTGGGACGAATTCGTTGGAATGTGGATCACCCTGATGGCGCTGCCTTCCATGCATTGGGGCTGGGTTGCTGCCGGATTCGTGCTGTTCCGCGTGCTGGATATCTGGAAGCCGTGGCCCATTCGCTGGTTCGACCGTAACGTGCATGGCGGAATGGGAATTATGGTAGACGATGTGATTGCTGGCGTCGTGGCCGCGGCCATCATCTATCTGCTCGGCCACTCTCTGCCGTGGTAAATGCGCGCCATCGCTAGCGCACGAGCCCGTCCCGGTTTATTACTTCTTTTGCCGATTCCCCGCCTGACGCTGTTGCGTCGGCGAGGAATCAGCGCTTAGCCTGTGATTAGGCCAGCCAGTCTCGAATGCTTTTCTCAATACCCGCGGCATCCAGACCTAGGTCGGCGCGGACCTCTTGCTGCGATCCCTGAGAGATAAACCGATCCGGCAGGCCCAGATTCAGCACCGACACGGGTCGACGATTCGCCATCACCCACTCGTTCACGCCGCTGCCTGCTCCGCCCATCACCGCATTCTCTTCCAGCGTCACCAGCGCGTCGTGGTTTGCCGTTAGCGTTTCAAGCAGCTCGATGTCCAATGGTTTGACAAAACGCATATCTACCAGCGTCGCATTCAGCTTTTCCGCCGCTTCACGCGCTTCGGGCAGTAGCGTCCCGAAGTTCAGAATGGCCAGCTTCTCGCCTTCACGACGCACAATGCCTTTGCCGATCGCCATCGATGTCAGCGGCGTCGGCTCGACGCCCAGACCACTGCCGCGCGGATAGCGAACGGCCACCGGCCCATCCTGATAGTGATAGCCAGTATGCAGCATCAGGCGGCATTCATTCTCGTCGCTCGGCGTCATGATCACCATATTGGGGATGCAGCGCAGGAACGAAAGGTCGAACGCGCCCTGATGCGTCGGCCCATCGGCGCCCACGATGCCGCCGCGGTCGATCGCGAACAGGACCGGCAGCTTCTGAATCGCAACATCGTGAATGACCTGATCGTAGGCCCGCTGCAAAAAGGTGGAGTAGATCGCGACGACCGGCTTGTAGCCGCCTATCGCTAATCCGGCCGCGAAGGTTACCGCATGCTGTTCGGCGATCGCTACGTCGAAATACTGTTTGGGATACTGGCGAGAAAACTCGACCATCCCGGAGCCTTCCCGCATGGCTGGCGTGATCGCCATCAGCTTGCTGTCGCCCGCAGCGGTCTCCGTGAGCCACTGTCCGAAAATTTTGGAGTAGGTCGGCAGTGCTTCCTTGCTCTTTGGCAGCATCCCGCTGGCCGGATCAAACTTAGGCACGGCGTGCCAGCTGATCGGATCCTGCTCGGCGGGCGCATAGCCGCGGCCTTTCTTGGTCATAATGTGTAGCAGCTGCGGCCCTTTCAGGCTCCGCATGTTTTTCAGGGTCTGCGTTAGCACGTTGACGTCATGGCCGTCGATGGGGCCGATGTAGTTGAAGCCCAGTTCTTCGAACAACGTGCCGGGCACGACCATCGCCTTGAGATGTTCTTCGGTGCGGCGAACCAGTTCCTTGATGGGCGGCATGCCGGACAACACCTTTTTGCCGCCTTCGCGCAGCGTGGAGTACAGCTTGCCGGACAGTAACTGCGCCAGATGATTATTCAGGGCACCGACGTTTTCGGAAATCGACATTTCATTGTCGTTGAGCACTACCAAGATATCCGGGTCGATATCGCCCGCATGGTTCATGGCTTCGAACGCCATCCCGGCGGTGATGGCGCCGTCGCCAATTACGCACACGGTACGCCGCCCCAGACCTTCACGATCGGCGGCGACCGCCATGCCAATACCGGCGCTGATGGACGTAGAGGAGTGACCGACGCTTAGTACGTCGAACTCGCTCTCCTCACGCCAGGGGAACGGGTGCAGGCCGCCTTTCTGCCGGATGGTCGCAATACGATCGCGTCGTCCGGTCAGAATTTTGTGCGGATAGGCCTGATGGCCTACGTCCCAAATCACGTGATCAAACGGCGTGTTGTAGACGTAGTGCAGAGCCACCGTCAATTCCACCGTACCGAGACCGGAGGCAAAATGCCCGCTTGAACGGCTCACGCTGTCCAACAGGTATTGCCGAAGCTCATCGCACAGTTTCGGCAGACTTTCTTTGGGCAGCAGGCGCAGTTCGTCCGGGTTTTCCACCAGCGCCAGCGTTGGGTATTTCGCTATATCAAGGGTCATCGGATACTCATTAAGCGGTGTCTTATGTTGAAATTATTTATCGCGTTCAACGATGTAACTCGCCAGCGCCCGCAGCGGCGCAACGTCCAGTGCAAGGGAACTGACTTTGACCAGATCGTCCAGCGCCTCCAGCGAGTCCTGATAGAGACGTCGCGCCTTGTCTTTCGCCTCATCCAACCCCAATAGCCCCGGATAGGTGCTTTTACCCAGTTGCTGATCGGCTCCCTGGCGTTTGCCGGTGGTGGCGCTGTCGCCGATGACATCCAGGATGTCATCCTGTACTTGAAATGCTAATCCGATGGCGGCGGCGTAACGGTCGAGACAGGGCAATGCCTGTCGGCCCGCGTCGCCTGCGGCCAGAGCGCCCATCCGTATGGCGGCCCGGATCAGCGCTCCGGTTTTATGGCTGTGAATCTGTTGCAGCGCGGCTAAATCAACCTGATGTCCTTCGGCGATCAAGTCCAGCGACTGGCCGCCGCACATGCCCGCGACGCCACTGGCCTGCGCCAGCTCGGACACCATCGCCAGACGGTCGCGGTCGCTGACCTGCGGCATCGGCGCATCCGCCAGAATCGAAAACGCCAGCGTTTGCAGCGCATCTCCGGCCAGAATCGCACTGGCTTCGCCGAAACGAATATGGCAGGTCGGCTGCCCGCGACGCAGATCGTCGTTGTCCATGGCGGGCAGGTCGTCATGAATCAATGAGTAGGCGTGTATGCACTCGACGGCCGCCGCTGGCGCATCCAGACTTTCCAGCTTGAGGCCAAAAAGCTGACCGGTCGTATAGACCAGAAACGGACGCAGCCGTTTACCCCCCAGTAATGCCCCATAGCTCATAGCCTCAACCAGAGGAGTATTCTGAAATGGCAGGTCGGCGATAAACCGGCTCAGCGTGGCGTCCGTGCGCTGATGGTGGGCACGCAGTTGCTCAAAGAATTCTGTCATGACGTGACTCTACTCGTTATCCGGGGTAAAAGGCGTCAGGGCCGCTTCAGGTTCATCGTTAAGCAGGATCTGCACGCGCTGCTCCGCCTGCTGCAGCTTCAACTGCCCTTGGCGCGCCAGCTGGATACCTTGTTCAAACGCCTGCAGCGCCTCTTCCAACGGCAGATCGCCCGACTCGAGGCGGGCGACGATGTGTTCCAGTTCGTTCAGCGAATTCTCGAAACTAACGGGTGGTTCGTTTTTTTTCGGCATAGTCGGTTTTGGGTCCTGTTCCTACGTATCGGCGCGCAAAAGGGTGGCCGTCGTTCGTCGTTCCGCATCGTGCATTTGTGCGGTTAAGGCGCGCCGTATGCCGCAATTAAGTGATATACTCCGCGCCCTGGATGCTATTGGTAAGACTGCCGGAGCAACGACACTATTACCAATAACGTGATTTTAGCCTTAGGGTAAAATTATTTACGCCTTTACGATCAAGTAACGACAGCCACCATGAAGTTTATCATTAAATTGTTCCCGGAAATCACCATCAAAAGCCAATCTGTGCGGTTGCGCTTTATCAAAATCCTCACAGGGAACATCCGAAACGTTTTAAAACAGTATGATGAAACGCTGGCGGTTGTCCGTCACTGGGATCATATCGAAGTTCGTGCTCAAGACGAAAGCCAGCGCGCCATTATACGCGATGCCCTGACGCGTATTCCGGGGATTCACCACGTCCTCGAAGTGGAAGAGCACGACTATACCGATCTGCACAATATCTTCGAGCAAACGCTAGCCATGTACCGCGATCAGGTGGAAGGCAAAACCTTCTGCGTGCGCGTTAAACGGCGCGGCAAGCACGACTTCAGCTCTCAGGACGTTGAGCGCTATGTCGGCGGCGGCCTGAACCAGCACATCGAAAGCGCGCGGGTCAATTTGACCTCGCCGCAGTTCACCGTGCATCTGGAAATCGAGCAGGATCGCCTGCTGCTGATTAAAGGTCGCTATGAAGGCATCGGCGGCTACCCGATTGGTACGCAGGAAGATGTCCTGTCGTTGATTTCGGGCGGTTTCGACTCCGGCGTGTCCAGTTACATGCTGATGCGTCGCGGTTGCCGCGTGCATTACTGCTTCTTCAATCTGGGCGGCGCCGCGCATGAAATCGGCGTTAAACAGGTTGCTCACTATTTGTGGAACCGTTTTGGCAGCTCGCATCGCGTTCGCTTTGTCGCCATCGATTTTGAACCGGTGGTCGGCGAAATTCTGGAGAAAGTCGACGACGGTCAGATGGGCGTTGTACTGAAACGCATGATGGTGCGGGCGGCGTCGAAAGTGGCCGAACGCTACGGCGTGCAGGCGCTGGTGACCGGTGAGGCGTTGGGACAGGTATCCAGCCAGACGCTCACCAACCTGCGTATGATCGACAACGCGACGGATACGCTGATCCTGCGTCCGCTGATCTCGCACGATAAAGAGCACATCATCAATATGGCGCGCCAACTGGGCACCGAAGACTTCGCCAAGACCATGCCGGAATATTGCGGCGTGATCTCAAAAAGCCCAACGGTGAAAGCGGTGAAAGCCAAAATCGAGCACGAAGAGAGTCAGTTCGACTTCGATATTCTCGATCGCGTCGTGAGTGAAGCCCGCAATCTGGATATCCGTGAGATCGCCGAACAGACCACGCAGGACGTGGTGGAAGTCGAAACGGTAGATGCATTCGCCGCTAACGACATCTTGCTGGATATTCGCTCTCCAGACGAACAGGACGATCGCCCGCTGTCGCTGGAACAGGTCGACATCAAGTCGCTGCCGTTCTACAAACTGGCGACCCAGTTTGGCGATCTGGATCAGAGCAAAACCTATCTGCTCTACTGCGAACGCGGCGTGATGAGCCGTCTGCAGGCGCTCTATTTGCGCGAGCAGGGCTTTAATAACGTGAAGGTTTATCGCCCCTGAATCCGGTTAAGCGATAGAAAAAAGGCGCCTTGGCGCCTTTTTTTATGCATGGAATATCAATCCTGATAATTGTAGATGCCCGGCGGCAGCACCAGCTGAGCGGCGACGTCGGCTGCTTTGGCCTTGCCGACCAGCAGGTCAATCAGCTTCAGGGCGAAGTCGATGCTGGTGCCCGGTCCCTGGCTGGTCAGCAGGTTGACGCGTGGGTCGAACGCGACGCGTTTATCCAGCCATTTCTCTTCCGGGATCTGCGATTTCAGCCCCGGATAGCCGGTCATGTTCCCGACCGGGAAGAGCTGGTGATACTCCAGCACAATGGCAGGCGAGGCGCAGATCGCGGCGACGATGTTGCCTTCCAGGTGCGTCTGGCGCAGGCGCTCAATCAGTAGCGGGCTGTCGCGAAAACACTCGGCGCCTTCCAGACCGCCCGGCAAGACCACCGCGTCAAAGGCGCGATCGGCTACGGCGACCAGCGGAACCTCCGCCAGAATACGCACGCCGCGCGAACAGGTGATGTTCAGATCGCCATCGCTGGCGACGCTGGCGGTGGTCACCTGAATACCGGCTCTGACCAGCAGGTCGATGGTGGTGACCGCTTCGATTTCCTCGCTACCAGGGGCCAGGCAAACCAGTACCGATGCGCTCATATTCACTCTCCTTTTTCTTAATCTGTTCGAACAGGCGGCGGTTCTCCGGCAGCGTTAAGCCGTGAGCTCGACCGCGTTTCAGCAGGTATCCGGTGATGTAATCAATCTCGGTGTGCCGCTGCGCGATTATATCCTGCAGCATCGATGAGGTATTGGCCGCCGTGTTGTGGATAATCTGATAGAGATAGATTAACAGGCTTTCGGTCGAGGTGTGCAGCCCCTCCCGGTCCATCACCTGCGCTATCTCCTGACATAGCGACGTCAGTTCCTGCGGACGAGACGCCAGCTCGCCGTTGGAGCAACGGTATAGCGCAGTCAGCGGATTGATGACGCAGTTGGCGGCCAGCTTCAGCCAGCAGGTGGCGGTGATGTTGTTGTGCCAGGCCACGTCCGGCAGGGCCTGCTGCAGAATGTCCGCTAGCGAACTCTGGTCGTCTATGCCGTTGACGCCGCCGATGTGAGTTGTGCCTGCGGCGATATGCGTGACGGCAGTGCGATCGCGTCGTGCGGCGTGAGTGGTGATGCCAGCCAGCACCGGCTGGGTTAACTTCGGCAGTTCCTCCCACGTTCCCATTCCGTTGTGCAACAGCAGGATCGTACAGTTCGGACGCAGACGCGGCAGCAGGGACGAGACGGCGTCGGAAACCTGCCAGGCTTTCAGCGTCACCAGTAATAGCTCGCTCTGCGCCAGATGATCGGGATCGTTGGCGGTCAAGTTCAGGTTGCAGTGTTCGCCGTTGAGCGTGATCACATTCACCGGACAGTAGGGACGGGGGATGCGCAGCCAGCCTTGGACGTCGTGCCCTTGCTGATGAAGAGCGGCGAGCCAGAGTTGCCCGATGGCGCCGCAGCCGAGGACGGTAATTTTCATGCCTCTCTCCCAGGTGAAAATGAAAATGTGATCTGCATCACTTTATACATGATAAGCCATCGGCCATTGTTTTGTCCGCCGTATTCGCCGCCTATGGAGGGCGGTCTCTGTCAGGCTCCGGCGACCATTTTGCTTATGACCGGCGAGCGGGTATCATGCTCGGCAGCCTTTTTGTGTCAGGAGATAAATCATGCCATCTTTCGATATTGTTTCGGAAATTGATATGCAGGAAGTCCGCAATGCGGTGGAGAATGCGTCACGCGAGCTGAGCACCCGCTGGGATTTCCGCAATGTACCCGCCAGCTTTGATCTGAATGAGAAAGCGCAAACCATCAAGATGGCGAGCGAGTCAGATTTTCAGGTTAAACAGCTGGTGGATATTCTGCGGGAGAAACTGGCTAAACGCGGTATCGAAGGGAGTGCGGTAGACGTGCCTGAAGAGCTTGAGCACAGCGGTAAAACCTACAGCGTGGAAGCCGGTCTGAAGCAGGGGATTGAGACTGCCCAGGCGAAGAAGCTGGTCAAGCTGATCAAAGACAGCAAGCTGAAAGTGCAGGCGCAGATTCAGGGCGAACAGGTACGTGTGACGGGTAAGTCCCGCGACGACCTGCAAAACGTGATCGCGCTGGTGCGCGGCGCGGATCTGGGTCAGCCTTTCCAGTTCAATAATTTCCGCGACTAAGCGGACTTCCCGACAGAAGCTAAAGGCCAGCTATGCTGGCCTTTCTCGTTTTAAAGCGTCATCAGACGCGTATTGCCTCCCGCCGCTGCCGAATTGGTGCAGATCGCGCGCTCAATCAGCAGGCGTTCAAGCCGAATCGCGCTGTCTCCGCTGCTTAGCCCCTGCACGGATACGATAGGGCCGTGTCTGGCAGCCAGCTGGGTGCAGACGTTATGCAACGATACAGCGTTGCCGTGATGGATCACCGCGTCGAAAGGCTGTTCGTAAAGCGTAGAGACCGGCGTAATATCGATCACCGCTTTCACGTCGGCGGGCAGTTTCTCATAGAGCGCAATGTTCACGGAGGTGTCCGGCCACAGCATTTTGCCTCCTACGCTGGTGACGGCCGCCAGTTGGATCAGCAAGTCCTGTGGATTCAACGCTACCCCCAAAACCCGTTCTCGAGGCAAAAGCCGATAGTCGTTGTCTTCGCCGGTCGGACCGGGAAGGGCGCTCACGGTATAGCCCGCGCTGTTTTCTTTGAACGTTTTGCAACATTGCAGCAGCTCGCTGTTTTGCTGCTGTTCCGCCCAAGCCTGCAGCGCCGTATGGGCGTTAAAGACGCCGGGCTTCGTCGGCAGGGCTTCCGGGCCGGCAACCGCAGTGTAGCGTAAGCCTTGCAGCGAGGCATTGGCAGGGCACTGGCTCAGCAGACGATACAGGTACAGCGGCCCGCCCGCCTTGGGCCCGGTGCCGGAGAGTCCTTCGCCCCCGAAGGGCTGAACGCCGACGACGGCGCCTACCACATTGCGGTTGATATACACATTTCCCACGTCGATACTTTCCGCCACTTTGTTGATGGTGCGGTCGATGCGAGAGTGAATGCCGAAGGTGAGACCATAACCCAATGCGTTGATTTTATTCACCAGCTCCGGCAACTGGCGGCTGTCATAGCGCAGCACGTGCAGCACTGGACCGAATACCTCTTTTTTCAAGTCTTCGATGGCGTTGATTTCGATAAGTGCAGGCGTGATGAAGTACCCCTGAGCGTCGTCTGTGACGTCGCGCATCGCGGTGTGACTAGCCTGAAAGACAGGAAAACCTTTATCGCGCATCGCGCTGATGTGCGCGCGGATGGCGCCCATCGCCTCTTCATCGATAACCGGGCCGATATCCGTTGAGAGCTGTTCAGGGTTACCCATCTGATATTCGACCATCGTGCCGCGCAAGGCTTCGAGCAGCGATTCGGCGACGTCATTCTGGATACATAACAATCTTAACGCCGAGCAGCGCTGACCGGCGCTATCAAACGCGGAAGTCATACAGTCGATGATGACCTGTTCCGGTAACGCGGACGAGTCCACGATCATGGCATTGATGCCGCCGGTTTCCGCGATGAGGGGGATCGGGCGCCCGGCTTCATCCAGACGTCCCGCAATCTGTTGGTTGATTGACAGGGCGACGGCGGTAGAGCCGGTGAACATGACGCCTTTGACCTTTTCGTCGGCGATCAGCGGCGCTCCGACGGTTTCGCCGCGCCCTGGCAACATCTGCAAGACATCGTTGGGAATACCGGCTTCATGCAGGATATTCACGGCGAGGTAGGCGATCAGCGGCGTTTGCTCGGCCGGCTTGGCAATCACCGTATTGCCGGTCGCCAGCGCAGCGGCTATCTGGCCGGTGAAAATGGCCAGAGGGAAGTTCCAGGGGCTGATGCAAACGATGACGCCCAAGGGGACGTGGCTGTCATTATCGAATGTCTGCTGAACCTGTAGGGCGTAATAGTTGAGAAAATCCACGGCTTCGCGAACTTCGGCGATGGCATTGCTGTAGGTTTTGCCCGCCTCTCTGACCAACACGCCGATGAGTTCGCCGATGCGTTGCTCCATCAATTCGGCGGCGCGGATCAATTTTTCCGCGCGGATCGACGGAGAAATGGCAGCCCACTGGCGCGTCGCCTGTTGCGCTGCCTCGAGAGCATGGGACACATCGGTGGGGGTGGCTTCGCAGACGGTGCCCACGACATCGTGCGGATCAGCCGGATTGATGATATCGATTGGCGACGCGAGCGGAGAGCCTGTCGCCGTGATGGGCTGCGCGTGGATCTTTTCCTGCGCGCGCTGTGCCAGGGTCGTGAATAGCTCGTGCAAGCAGGCTTCGTTATACAGGTTCAGTCCCCGCGCGTTTTCACGCGCCGCGCCGTAGATATCTCGCGGCAACGGAATGCGAGGGTGGGGCAATCCCAGCTGGTGTTCCGTTTTCGCCAGCGCGGCGACGGTATTGACAGGGCTGGCGATCAGACTGTCGAGCGAAACCTCCGGGTCGGCTATCTGATTCACGAAGGAGCTGTTGGAGCCGTTTTCCAGCAACCGGCGGACCAGATAGGGCAACAGAGTTTCGTGCGAGCCCACCGGGGCGTAGATACGGCAAGGACGATTTAGGTGGTCCGCGCCGACCACTTCCCGGTAGAGCGGAACGCCCATGCCGTGGAGGCACTGAAACTCGTACTGATGCGGGGTAAAGGTTTCCCCCGCCAGATAAAAGATGGCCGCCAGCGAATGCGCGTTGTGCGTGGCGAACTGGGGATAAAACAGGTCCGGCTCCGACAATAGGGCGTTCGCGCAGGCCAGATAGGAAACGTCGGAGTAGACCTTGCGCGTAAACACCGGATACGCGTCAAGCCCGGCGACCTGCGCGCGTTTGATCTCACTGTCCCAGTAAGCGCCTTTGACCAGACGCACCCGCAGGCGTCGCTGGGTTTGGCGAGCCAGATCTTTCAGGTAGCCGATGACGCTGTAGCAGCGCTTCTGGTAGGCCTGAATGACAAAACCGATGCCGTTCCACGATTGTAATTCGGGCTCCTGACACAGCTGGGTCAGCAGATCCAGCGAGACGTCCAACCGGTCGGCTTCCTCGGCATCGATCGTAATCGCGACGTCATAGGATTTGGCGAGCAGCACCAGCGACTTCAACGTCGGGTACAGTTCGCTGAACAGCCGTTCATACTGGTGCAGCGTATAGCGGGGATGCAGCGCCGAGAGTTTGAGTGAAAACTCGGTGCCGTCATAAATCCCTCTCCCTCGGCTGTGCTTGCCAATGGCGTGCAGCGCCTCCTGACAGCGTTGAACGTAGTTGTCGGCGTCCTTCTGGGTCAACGCCGCTTCGCCCAGCATGTCGAAGGTGTAGGTAAATCCGGCTTTTTCGATGCGGGTTATCGATTGCAGCGCCTGTGAAATGGTTTCTCCGGTGACGAAGTGTTCGCTCATGACATGCATGGCGACGTCCATGGCTTTGCGGATCAGCGCGGAAGAGGCGGTCGCGATAATATTATTCACGCTGTGAGATAAGGCGTGTTTGTCGCCGTAACTGACGACCGAACCGGTGACGAGCAGTCCCCATGTTGCTGCGTTGATAAACAGCGACGAGTTTTTGCCTAAATGAGATTTCCAGTTCTGGCCCGAGAGTTTGTCGCGAATCAATAAGTCGCGGGTATCGTCATCCGGGATACGCAGCAGGGCTTCGGCCAGACACATCAGCGCAACGCCTTCCCGTGAGGACAGGGAATACTCCTGCAATAGGTTTTGGATCATCGATTCGCGATCTTTACTGACTTTCTTTTTGCGTAACGATGAGGCCAATGAATGGGCTAACTGGTGGATTTTGTGGTCGGTTTCGTCAGGTATGTCGAGGGTATCAAACAGAGAGGACACCACTTCCTGCTCTGGCTGGTCCCAGACCTGCGCGATGGCTTTTCTCTTGTCATCTCTGGAGGTCCAATGCGCTGATAGCTCGGCGAACGGCGAAATTTTTTCTCTGTCCATAACCTCATCTCTTGCGATATCGATAGCCATAATAAACCTCACGTTACTTAATCTTAGTCTACGGCGGGAAAGCAGCCGCTACGGTAATCAGCCCATCCATCGTTCGTGGTGTTACAGCGCGAGGGTCGTCAGCGCACTTTTCTGGTTGTGAAGAAACTTCACTAATCTCTCGTCCGTGGAATGCAGGATGTCATTGGGGGCGCCGACGGCGAGAATCTCGCCTTCCTCCATAAAGACAATGCGGTCGGAAATTTTGAATGCGAAGGACATTTCGTGAGTCACGATCACCATCGTCATCCCCTCGTTAGCGAGGTTTTCAATGACTTTCAGCACGTCGCCGACCAGCTCCGGGTCCAGCGCCGAGGTCGGTTCGTCAAACAGCATGATAGACGGCGTCATCGCCAGCGCCCGCGCGATGGCCACGCGCTGCTGCTGGCCGCCGGAAAGCTGGTGGGGGTATTTATGGGCGTGTTCGAGCAGCCCGACTTTTTTCAGCAGTGTTAGCCCTTGAGCCAAAATATCGTCTTTGGCGCCGGTGTGATGGTAGAGCGGTGCGAACATCACATTCTCCAGCGCGGTCATGTGCGGGAAGAGGTAAAACCCCTGAAAAACCATGCCGATTTTCTCAGCCTGTTGGTAATAGTGCTGCGTTGGCCTGCCGTTATCCGTGGGATGAAGGAAAGGTTGGTCATCCAGCAGAATTTTCCCGGCATCCAGCGACTCCAGACCGTTCATAGTGCGGATTAACGACGTTTTTCCCGAGCCGGAAGGGCCGATGATGGCGATCACTTCGCCTTTTTTGATGGCGAGGTTGATATTCTTCAGCACCGGCTTGTTGCCGTAGCGTTTGCAGATCCCCTCCAGCGCCAGGGTGACGCGGTGTTTGTCGCTGGCATATTTACGGGCGGGCTGTAACGCGGGTGCCGGCGGTTGCGCCTGCAGCAAGGCGAGTTCGTGATCGCTTAACCCCCGAGCTTTCCGGCTGCCGGTGTCGAGCCATTTTTCCAGCGCGGTCACCAGCCGATCAAAGACGGTCACGATGAAGATGTAGTAACACGACACCGCGAGCAGCGTTTCGATAACCTTGAAGTTCTGGGTATATAGCCGCTGCCCTACCAGAAGAATTTCCCCGAGAGAAATGACGGAAACCAACGAGGTCAGTTTGACGATGACGATGAATTCATTGGCCAGCGCGGGAAGCGCGATACGCATCGCTTGTGGAATGATGATGCGTTTTTGTATTCCGGCGTAATTGATATTGAGGGATTTCGCCGCTTCCAGCTGCCCCTTGTGTACGGACATCAGGCCGCCGCGATAGATCTCAGCGATAAACGCGGATTCACACAGCACCATCGCGATCAGCCCGGAAACAAACGGCGATGACAGCAGATCAGACGTGGACGTGAAAAACTGCGGCAGGTTATAGATGAGGATAATCAACACCAGCAGCGGCAGGCTTCTGAAAAACCAGATATAGATTTTGGCGAGCGCCCGCAATGGCAGGAAATGGGATTGTTTCGCCAGCGCCAGAACGAGGCCAAGAATATTACCGCCGACCCAGGAGGCGACGCTCAGCGCAATCACGACCAGCGTGGCTTGCCAGAAATCAGAATAAGAGAACAGCTCAAAGAAATAATGAGTATCAAAATCCATAGTTTATCCTGTGATGAAATTGGCGCTGGCATCAGCGGTAATGCATCTGGATGGCTCACCGGAATAACACGCATGATGAAACGCGACGGCCGTGCTTTCTGTTCGCGATGATGTGACGACGGCGAATCGGTGACGTCCTGATCGTCACGCCGTCACAGTCTGTCAGGGCGCATAGGAAGCCTGACTGACGATGCCCCCTCTCCACACGTTTAACCCGCATCGGTGGGAGAAGGGCGCGGGATGATGATTTACTCCAGCGTACCGTTCAACGCCGCCTGTACTTCGCTGGGGGAATACGCCTTCAGGTTGTATTTCTTCAACAGCTGCGTGTATTCCGGCGACTTGATCACCTTCTGGACGGCAGTATTAAGGCTGCTGAATTTCTCCTCGTTGCCTTTCTTCACGCCCAGGCCTATCAGAATGGGATAGACGATCCCGCTGCTAACCGTCAGTTTCTGGGTTTTGTTGGCGACGTCAAAAGCCACCGCCGCGTCATCAAACTGAACGTCTACCGCCCGCGACAGCACGGCCTGACTGGCTTCGGGCGCAGTGGGGAATTCGCGGATATCGATCGGTTTCAGCCCTTTATCCACGCACAGCGTTTTAGAACCCTGCGACATCTTCAGCACCCACGCCGCTCCGCTGATAGAACTGACTTTTTTACCGCACAGCATGCCGAGTTCCGTCGGCTGAAACGGATCGCCTTTTCTCGCGATAAGGACGCCGCCGGTTTTGACGTAGGGGATGAAATCGATCTGTTTTGCGCGTTCCGGCGTGATGTAAAGCGAAGAGGCGATCACGTCAAATTTGCCCGTATTCAATCCCATAATCAGATTGGCGAAGCGCGTATCGATAAATTCGGGTTGGGTTTTAAGTTCAGCGGCGACGAGCTGGATAAACTCGGCATCAAATCCCGCCGGTTGATGATTATCAAGATAGTTGTAAGGAGGGTAGGTAAGGTCGGCACCGACTTTTAGCGGCGCGGAAAAGGCCGGTGTGTTCGCCAGGGCACCCAGCGCGGCGCAGAAACAGAGCGCCTTTCTGAGCGTGAAAAAAGCGGAGTTGAGCGGTTTTTTCCCAATCATGATGATGTCCTTATTATGCGGTAAGCCAGCCTGCTGTGTGGGGGACGCCCTGTTGACTAAGCATATACCATGCCATTTCCTCACCATGGGGTTCATTGCGGCACTTCGTCTGCGCCAGGGCTGACGAAGAACGACAGGACAGCGCCTGTTGTCCGGGATAGTTAAGAAAAAGTAATCAATTTATCTTCCAACGACGTTCAGATCTCAACAAAGAGGACGAGGACGGTGCCTGGTTTATCTTTGCGGTATCGTGCAGGTGAGTGGTTTAGGGGAATGGGAAATGTTCAATCGTTGTGCGGCTGCACAGACGCGGTGCGGCGTGTGGTGCAACGCGGGTATCAGAAAAAGGTGTCTGAATTGACGGGTTTTTTGGCCTGAAAATATCGGAACGCCCCTCGCGTAACGGGCGTTCCCAGGTCAGCAATGTGTAGAAAGTGGCAGGATGCGTGTGAGGTATTACACCGATGCCGTATCGATCCACTGTTCCAGCGTTTTTCTGTTGGTCTGCTTGGTGTCAATTTTGACATAAGCGCTCTGCTCGTGAGGCACAATGATGACCTCGGCGACGCCCGGCAGGCCACGCATCTTTTGCTCAAGCTGGAGGTCTTGCAGCGTATGCTCGGACAGGGTGAGCCGCAGGCTGCTGAGATAGGGCGGTTCCTTCATGGTGAAGCTGAGTATCAGCCAGCCCAGCGCGATAACGGCCCCGGCGCTAAAGACCAGCGCGGCGCCGTACAAGTCGAAGAGCGCGCCGCCCAGACTGCCGCCAATCGCAACGCCGATAAACTGCGTGGTGGAGTAAACGCCCATGGCGGTGCCTTTGTACCCGGCCGGAGCTTCTTTACTGATGAGTGAAGGCAGCAGGGCCTCCATGACATTGAATCCCAACAGAAACAACTGAATGCCGATGATAATGCGCCACAGCTGGCTGCCTTCCGCGCTGAGTAATACCAGCTCGGCGGCGATCAAAATGATGATGCAGACGATAAAGACCTGTTTCATGCGGCGTTTCAGTTCGGCATAAATGACGAAAGGCACGACGGCGACGAACGAAATCAGCATCGTCGCCAGATACACTTTCCAGTGATCCTGAGGCGGGAGCCCTGCTTGTTCCATCGCCCTCGGCAGCGCCACGAAGCTCGACATTAACAGGATATGCAGGCACATGATGCCGACGTTCAGCTTCAGCAGTCGGCTATTCGCCAGCACTTTTCTGACGCTGCCGCGTACAATGGCCGACTCGCGATTAAGCACATGTTGAGAGGCATTCGGGATAAACGCGAGCGTGATAACGATGGCGATAACGGAAATGAGGGCGATCCCCCAGAACAGGGCATGCAGGCCCAGCGCATGGGTGACGATAGGGCCGATCACCATTGCGATGGCAAAGGTGACGCCAAAGCTGACGCCGATGAACGCCATCGCTTTAGTGCGGTTCTGCTCACGCGTTAAATCCGACAGTAAGGCCATGACCGCCGCGGAGATGGCTCCCGAACCTTGCAGGGCGCGGCCAAGAATAATGCCCCAGATCGAGTCACTGAGCGCGGCGATAACGCTACCGGCGGCGAACATCAGCAGGCCGCCGACGATGAGGGGTTTACGCCCGATGCGGTCCGACATCAGCCCGAAGGGAATTTGGAAGAGCGCCTGCATTAGGCCATAGATGCCGATGGCGACGCCTATCAGGAATTCGCTGGCGCCTTGCAACGCCATGCCGTACGTGGTCAACACCGGGAGGACCATGAACATGCCCAGCATGCGTAGTGAAAAGACCGTCCCCAGTCCCCACGTTGCCCGTAACTCGGCAGGTGTCATTCGGTTATCGTTCATCTATACCTCGGGTGTTTTTCTGGCGCTATTTTAGAGCCTCTGACGCACGCGCGTAAATGCGCGTTTTGTTACCTGATTTGGCGGAGTCGGAGAGAAATAAAAAAACAGACGGCAAGCCGTCTGTTTTTTGTCTGCACGCTGACATCCTTAGCGAAGGTAAGTCAGCATCGCTTCCTGAGTAGGCGTGATGGAGTCAATCGACATCATCACGCTCAGCGAGGTGATGGCGACGATCGAGAACACGAACAACTTCTTGGCCCAGAGGCGATCGTCATTCAGGTTCTTGTACCCGGACAGCGCCATACCCAGCCACCACAGGCTGACCGCCGCTGCAACCACCAGATATTTGTATCCGGCGTAACCGCCCAGAGAAAGCATCAGCGTGGCAATCATAAACGCCAGAATGTACAGCGTAATATGATGCTTCGCGACGGAGATCCCTTTGACCACCGGCAGCACCGGAATATTGGCGGCCTGGTAGTCTTTGAAGCGGAAAATGGCGATCGCGTAGGAGTGGGGCATTTGCCACAGGCTGAAAATCAGCAGCAGGATCAGCGCGCCAGCGTCGAACTGGTTGCTGACGGCGCAGTAGCCAATGACCGGCGGGGCCGCGCCAGACAGGCTGCCGATCAGCGTGCCGTAGACCGAATGCCGTTTCATATAGAGGCTGTAGACGCCGACGTACACGATAAAGCCAATCACCGCCAGCCACATGGCCAGCGGATTCGCGGCGATATACAGCAAGGCAAAGCCCGCAATACCCAGCAGCGCGGCATACGCCAGCGTCACCTTCAGCGAAATCAGCCCTCGCACCAGAACGCGGTTTTTGGTTCTCTCCATTTTTTTGTCGATATCGCGGTCGATGACGTTGTTGAAAACGCAACCGGAAGCCACGACTAGCGACACCCCGAAGAGCGTCGCGATAAACAGGGAATAATCAATGCTGCCGTTGGCCGCGAGTAAAAATCCCCCGATGACAGAAATCAGGTTGCCAAAAATAATGCCCGGCTTGGTGACCTGTAGGTATTGCTTAATCATCATTGTGACGGTCCAGTTACTGAATCATCATGTTGTGATGGGTGTTCCACATAATCCATATAGAACCCCCAACTACAATCGCGATAATCAGGGCGGTAAAGACAAGCGCGACAACGTTCCAGCGCTCTTGCGACGACGTATTCAGGTGCAGGAAGTACACCAGATGGACCAGAATCTGTACGACGGCGCAGCCGACCACGGTCAGCAGAATGATGTGCGTCGCCGCGGCGCCCGTCATCACCATCGCGAAGGGGATCACGGTGAGGATGATGGACAGGATAAAGCCGGTCAGATAGGACTTGGCGGTGCCGTGGCTGGCGCCCGCACTGTCATGCGTTGAATGACTCATTACATCGCCCCCATCAGATAAACAACGGTGAAGACGCAGATCCACACCACGTCAAGGAAGTGCCAGAACAGGCTGAGGCACATCAGGCGGGTTTTGTTCGTCGCGGTCAGACCGCGGCGGGAGACCTGAATCATCATGATAGCCAGCCAGATCAAGCCGCTGGTGACATGAATACCGTGCGTGCCGACCAGCGCAAAGAAACCGGACAGGAACGCGCTGCGATCCGGACCGTATCCTTCTGCAATCAGGTGATGGAACTCGTAAAGCTCCATGCCGATGAAGATCAGGCCGAACAGGAACGTCAGCGCCAGCCACTGGTTAACCCGAGACTTATCGCCTTTGTTCATGGCGATCATCGCCATGCCGTAGGTGATACTACTGAACAGCAGGGCGAAGGTTTCGACCAGGACGAACGGCAGCTCAAAAATGTCTTTACCCGTCGGTCCGCCGGCAACGCCGTCCACCAGGACGGCATAGGTGGCGAACAGCGAGGCAAACAGGATGCAGTCGCTCATCAGGTAGATCCAGAAGCCAAACACTTTCGTGGCTCCCGCATCGTGATGCCCATGCTCTGCATGGGCGTTATTCGTGTGACTCAAAGTATCAGTGGACATTTTTCACGCCTGCCTTGCTGAGTTTCTCGAAATTTGCGTTTTCAATGCGCTCGATTTCTTCCACGGGAACGTAGTAGTCCACGTCCTGATTGAAACTGTGCACAATCCAGGTCGCTATCATGCCGACGAAACCGACGGCGGCCAGCCACCAGATGTACCAGATCATGGCAAAACCGAAGACCAGAGCGAAGGCGGAGATGACCAGACCCGCGGCGGTGTTCTTAGGCATATGAATTTCTTCATAGCCGCCGTTCGGCCGACGATAGGCCTCGCCCTTCTCTTTCTCTTCCCAGAATGCATCACGGTCATGAACCTGCGGAACGACCGCAAAGTTATAGAACGGGGCAGGGGAGGATGTTGCCCACTCCAGCGTACGCGCATCCCACGGGTCGCCGGTCAGGTCGCGGTTCTGTTCGCGGTCGCGGATACTGACAACGAACTGAATCAGCTGACACAGGATACCCAGCGCAATCAGCGCGGCACCGGCCGAAGCTACCATCAGCAGCGGGTGGAATTCCGGGTTGATCTGCTGGCTCAAACGACGCGTCATGCCCATGAAGCCCAGCGCATACAGCGGCATAAAGGCCACGAAGAAGCCGATGATCCAGCACCAGAAAGCACGTTTACCCCAGGTTTCGTTCAGGGTGAAGCCGAAGGCTTTCGGGAACCAGTAGGTGATCCCTGCGAAGCAGCCGAACACCACGCCGCCGATAATGACGTTATGGAAGTGGGCGATCAGGAACAGGCTGTTGTGCAGCACGAAGTTCGCGCCCGGTACGGCCAGCAGTACCCCGGTCATCCCACCGATAGAGAAGGTGATGATGAAGCCGATGGTCCACAGCATCGCCGAGTTAGGCTGAATGCGTCCCTGATACATCGTGAACAGCCAGTTGAAGATTTTCACCCCGGTCGGGATGGAAATGATCATGGTGGCGATGCCGAAGAAGGCATTCACGTTCGCGCCGGACCCCATCGTAAAGAAGTGGTGCAGCCATACGATAAACGACAGCACGGTGATGGCGATGGTCGCCCACACCAGTGACGTATAGCCGAACAGCCGTTTGCGGCAGAAGGTCGCGGTCACCTCGGAGAACACGCCGAAGACCGGCAGCACCAGGATGTACACCTCAGGATGGCCCCAGGCCCAGATGAGGTTGATGTACATCATCATGTTGCCGCCCATATCGTTGGTGAAGAAATGGGTGCCCAGATAACGGTCCAACGTCAGTAGCGCAATGGTGACCGTCAGGATCGGGAATGCTGCGATGATCAGGACGTTAGTGCACAGTGATGCCCAGGTGAAAACAGGCATCTTCATCATGCTCATGCCGGGCGCGCGCATTTTCATGATGGTGGCGAAGAAGTTCACGCCGGTCAGCGTGGTTCCCAGCCCGGATATCTGCAGACTCCATATCCAGTAGTCGACCCCGACGCCGGGACTGTACTCCTTACCCGAAAGGGGAGGATAGGCAACCCAACCCGTCTGGGCGAATTCACCCACACCCAGCGAGATGTTGACCAGGATGACCCCGGCGACAAACATCCAGAAACTGAGCGAGTTCAGGAAAGGGAAAGCAACGTCGCGAGCACCGATTTGCAACGGAACGACCAGGTTCATCAGGCCGACCACGAACGGCGTCGCCACGAAGAAAATCATGATCACGCCGTGCGCGGTAAATATCTGGTCGTAGTGGTGAGGTGGAAGGAAACCGGCCTCACCGGCCGAGGCCAGCGCCTGCTGAGTACGCATCATGATGGCGTCGGCGAAGCCGCGCAGCATCATCACCAGGGCGACGATGACATACATGATGCCGATTTTCTTATGGTCAACGGAAGTGAACCATTCGGTCCACAGCCATTTCCATTTGCCGAAATAGGTGATTAAAGCCAGCAGCGCCAGCCCACCTAGAATGATTGCTGCCACGGTGACCATGATAATAGGTTCATGGTACGGAACCGCATCAAGAGTTAATTTTCCGAACATCGTATTATCCCTCGGCTCCTTTAATGAGAGGAGTGCTCGCTCATGTCCATGCCTTCATGAGACTGCATGCCTTCATCTTTCGGCGCGCTTTCCGCATGGTGCTGCATGTGCATTTCGTTGCCAGTAAATTTGGTAATCACCTGTCGGAACAGGTCCGGCTGTACCTGCGAGAAGTACTCGACGGGATGATATTCACTGGGGAGTGCCAGTTTTTCGAATTCACCCATGTTGCTCAGCGTATGGGAAGACTGACGCACCGAATTCACCCACTGATCAAACGCCTGCTGATTCGGCGTAGCGATTGCGGTGAATTTCATACCGGAAAAGCCTTTGCCGCTATAAGCACCGGAAATACCGTCGTACTTGCCCGGTTCATTCGCGATCAGGTGCAGCTGCGTTTGCATACCGGCCATGGCGTAAATCTGCCCGCCGAGGCGAGGGATGAACAGCGAGTTCATGACGGAGTTGGAGGTGATTTTGAACGACACGGGAACGTTGGCCGGGAAGGCGAGTTCGTTCACGCTGGCAATACCCAAATCGGGATAGATAAACAGCCATTTCCAGTCAAGCGATACGACTTCGACGTTGATGGGTTTGACGTCGGAATCCAATGGTTTGTATGGGTCAAGCTGATGGGTTGTCTTCCAGGTGATGGTTGCGAGGATGACGATGATGATGATGGGTACTGTCCAAACTACGGCTTCGATCTTGTTGGAGTGCGACCAGTTTGGCGTGTATTTGGCCTTATCGTTGGAAGCTCTGTACTTCCTGGCAAATACGATCGTCATAATGATCACCGGGATGACAACGATCAACATCAGCCCGAGGGCAGTCAGTATTAGCGAACGCTGTTCAAGCCCAATTTGTCCTTTGGGGTTCATCAATGCCATATCACAGCCGTTAAGGAGCAGGGTGGCTGCAAATAAAGAGAACATCCCCAAAAATTTATTGTATTTCCTGAGTCTCATCTAGCGACCTCAATGACAAGGGGCTCTATCTGTTATTTCACGCGAGCGGGCATTTTACGGGAAGGTTACCACACTGTAAACATGATTAAAGTGTTGTCAGTTGCTTGTTGCTCTGATTTTCTCTTTGTGTCACCAGTGTGGCAGTTTGTAAAAAAATATATTTAAAAACAGTGGGTAATAGTTTCTTCAGGGAATGACATATCCGTATGGAAAATGACACCGCGTCCTCAAAAAATTATCGTGCCACTACCATTAAGGTCTAGTGCGGGATGACGGTTTGTCAACGTTAAAAATCAGGAAAAAAGATGACGACGACGGTCGAGATACAAAAATCATGCGATGGCGGCCGCGGATAAAATATTGGCGTGAGAAATAGAAGGAAGGAAGAAAATAGGCTGCTGGGAAACAGCCTATTTGTTTGGCTTAAATTCGTTTGAGCGAGAGATAGTCCAAGACACTGCCCAGAGTGAGTCCGACTGCAGCCAGCGCTACGCCTACCGCCATCAACGTTTCAGCCGCCGACGGGCTATTCAGCCAGCCAAGTCCGAACATCCCCCAGACGACCGCTCCGATGGCGAAGCACGCGACGCCGAAAAACAGCGAGCGCACCGCCAACGTATACCCGCGCGAGTAGGCGCGTCGTGGCAGAAAATCCTCGTGGGTCTGGGTGTATTCCAACGTACGGCGGCACAGCAATAGCAGCAGCAGGCCGGGGAAAGAGATGCCGACCGAAAACAGGTAGAACCATGCCCAGCCGTAATCCTCGACGAACCAACCGGCGAGGGGACCGACATAGACTCGGCCTACGGACGCCAGGGCGGACAACAAGGCGAACTGTGTCGCGGAAAAAGATTTGTTGCACAGGGTCATCAGCAGCGCCACGAATGCGGCCGTACCCATACCGCCGCACAGGTTTTCGATGAAAATGGTGGCGCCCATAGAAAACAGATGCTTATCCGTAATCGCCAGTAGCCAGTAGCCTGCATTGGAGACCGCCTGCAGCAGCCCGAAAATCATCAGCGCCCGGAACAGCGACCAGCGCTGCATCAGGATCCCGCCGTATAACGCGCCAACGATGGTGGCGAAAAGTCCGAGCGTTTTGTTAATCAGGCCGACGTCGCCCGCATCAAAGCCCACGCCGCGAATCAGAAAG
This sequence comes from Lonsdalea britannica, assembly GCF_003515985.1. Taxonomy (GTDB): domain Bacteria; phylum Pseudomonadota; class Gammaproteobacteria; order Enterobacterales; family Enterobacteriaceae; genus Lonsdalea; species Lonsdalea britannica. The sequence continues at coordinate 2,126,255 of NZ_CP023009.1, forward strand.
GTGGTGCTCAGGCTGACCGCGAAGGCATCGCCAAGCTTATAGAAAATAATCAGCAACAGAATCAGCCAGGCGTTGTTGCGCCCGAAGAAATCCCGCAGCGGGGCCATGATGGCTTGTTCCATCGAGCGCGGCGAAGGCTGAGTATTGGTTGGCTCCGGGGCCAGCCAGGTAGCCAGCGTACACAGCAGCATCAGACCTGCCATCAGCCAATAGGTCGACTGCCAACCCAGCAGACGGTCGGCAATCCACAGCGCCAGTCCACCGGAAACCAGCATTGCCAGCCGATAGCCGAGTACGGAAACGGCGGCGCCACTGCCACGTTCCTGCGGCGGCAATAAATCCGTTTTGTAGGCGTCGAAGACGATGTCCTGCGACGCGGAAAAGAAAGCGATCACGACGGCCAGTGCCGCCAGCCACCAAAGGTCCTGAGCCGGATTTAATGTGCCGATAGCCGCAATCGCCCCCACAAGACCCAACTGTGTGAGCAGCAGCCAACCACGGCGGCGGCCGAAGAAAGATGGCGTATAGCGATCCATCATCGGCGACCATAGGAATTTGAACACGTAGGCCTGACCGACCAGCGAGAAGAAGCCGATGGTTTTCAGATCGACGTTCTCGACGGTCATCCATGCTTGCAGTGTGCCAGAGGTCAATGCCAGAGGGAGGCCGGATGAAAATCCCAGAATGAGCAGGATCAGTGAATTGCGTTGGTTGAAAAGCGTGTGGAGCTGACGAGGCATGCAACATCCTTTTGCTTGCCCCGCGGACGGGGCAAGGGAAACTGCGTGAAAATTAGCGTGCGTTGGTCTTGATAAATTCGTTGACGCTGGTGTCTTGCGCCATGTCGCTGATGACATCACCCAACACCTGGTTCACCGCAGTGGTGATTTTGTTGTTGGTCGCGGTCAATGCGCCTTGAACATTGTAGGTGGAGCGGTAGTTTTTGACCTGTTTGTTGCCGTTGGCGGCCTGAGCGATGATCGAAATGTCCGCCTTGGTCGTAATGGTGTAACGCAGGTTGCCTTCAGACACGTCGGCATACAGCGTGTTGACCACGATCTGCAGTGCGACCGGACCGCCGGTGCCAATCATATAACCGCGTGCGGTCATCTGCTTCTCCAACGCTTCCTGCAGCAGGAAACGCAGATCGCGTGAAGGGACCAGCGTCACTAATTGACTGTCGCGGTTCACTTTGGCCAGCGCCTGATCCTGACGCTGATCGGCTCCGTTGATGCTGATTGTCACGCCCATCAGGCTGGGATCCTGAGAAGGCAACGCGATGTTAGGGTTGATATTCAGCGTATTACCTTTGCCTGCGCAGCCCGCCAGCGCCATGATGGCCAGCAATGGAAAAATGAATTTTTTAAACATGCGAATGTTCTCAGTAATAATAAGAAGGTTAATCGTTAAAAACGCGCGATATCATACCATTGCCTCAGGCAAGAGAAAGAGCGGAGAATCGCTCGCATCGCAAGTTCTTTGCCTGTTCGACAACCGATTCTGTTTTTATCACAACTTCCCGAAGAAAAGATATGCGACCCATGCCTGAGAGCCTTTCGCGCCGTCATTAGCGGATTATTCTGCATGCGGCTTGAGCGCAAAAAAACCAAACGGCATCGTCGCCAGCCAAAGAGAATTCCCGTGATCGCACTCACTGGTCGTGTAAAAATAGCGCCCTGTGCCCGGTCCCCAAACTGCTATTAAAGGTTAACCCATGATTCGTGAAACCATTGAAGCCAAGCTGCAAGCCGGGCTTAACCCAGAACACCTTGAGGTGATCAACGAAAGCTATCGCCATCGAGTGCCGGCAGGTTCGGAAAGTCACTTTAAAGTGGTACTGGTCAGCGATCGGTTCGACGGTAAACGCCTGATTCAGCGCCATCGTGCGGTCTATGAGCTCTTGACGGAGGAGATGGCGGGCGCAGTCCACGCGCTTGCGCTGTACGTCTATACCCCGCAGGAGTGGCGCGATCAGCATCAGACAGCTCCCGTATCACCTGCCTGCGGCGGGGCGGGAATCGACCGTTAACGTCGGTGATGTCTCGACGCAAAGCCTCCTCAGACGTCGTTCAAAAGCGGTAATTCCTCGTGCGGCAATAGGCTGGTGACTCTCCTCGACTCGGTCAGCCTATGTCGCTATAATGCCGCGTCTTATTTTTCCTGAATGTATTCGGGACGCTTCTGACTACAAGGAACGGGTCTGGTTCGCGAGGCCGTCCTGGTGATGTGAGTCTGTGATCAGAAAGTCTGCCTTCGGGCGCTTTGTGAAAACGGCTTTTGAGGTTGACCGAGCACTGTGATTTTTTGAGGTAACAAGATGCAAGTTTCAGTTGAAACCACCCAAGGCCTTGGGCGCCGCGTAACGATTACCGTTGCTGCTGACAGCATCGAGAATGCTGTTAAGAGCGAGCTGGTCAACGTGGCAAAAAAAGTTCGTATCGACGGCTTCCGTAAAGGCAAAGTGCCGATGAATATCGTTGCTCAGCGTTATGGCGCTTCCGTGCGTCAGGACGTTCTGGGCGACTTGATGCAGCGTCAGTTTGTTGATGCGATCATCAAGGAAAATATCACTCCTGCAGGCGCGCCGAAGTATGTTCCGGGCGAGTACAATGCGGGATCTGATTTTACCTATACCGTTGAGTTCGAAGTGTATCCAGAAGTAGAACTGAAAGGTCTGGATAGCATTGAAGTCGAAAAACCGCTGGTGGAAGTTAAAGACGAAGACGTCGACGCCATGCTGGATACCCTGCGTAAGCAGCAGGCGACTTGGAAAGATGTTGAACGCGCAGCTGAAGCTGAAGACCGCGTGACCATCGACTTCAGCGGTTCCGTAGACGGCGAAGAATTTGAAGGCGGTAAAGCGTCTGACTTCGTACTGGCTATGGGCCAGAACCGTATGATCCCGGGCTTCGAAGACGGTGTTGTGGGTCATAAGGCGGGTGAAGAGTTCACTATCGAAGTCACCTTCCCGGAAGACTACCACGCTGAAAACCTGAAAGGTAAAGCTGCTCAGTTCGCTATCGTACTGAAAAAGGTCGAAGAGCGTGAGCTGCCGGAACTGACTGCTGACTTCATCAAACGTTTCGGCGTTGAAGATGGTTCTGTCGCCGGTCTGCGTACCGAAGTGCGTAAAAACATGGAGCGTGAGCTGAAAGCTGCTGTGCGTAACCGTGTGAAAACTCAGGTTATCGACGGTCTGGTCGACGCTAACGACATCGACGTTCCGGCTGCGCTGATCGACGGCGAAATCGACGTACTGCGCCGTCAGGCTGCTCAGCGTTTCGGCGGCGATGAAAAACAGGCTCTGGAACTGCCGCGCGAACTGTTTGAAGCTCAGGCTAAACGTCGCGTTGTTGTCGGTCTGCTGTTGGGTGAAGTCATCAATACCAACGAGCTGAAAGCCGATGAAGACCGTGTTTCCGCGATGATCGACGAAATGGCAGCAGCCTACGAAGATCCGCAGGAAGTGGTCGAGTTCTACAAAAAGAACAAAGAAATGATGAACAACATGCGTAACGTCGCTCTGGAAGAGCAGGCGATTGAAACGCTGTTGTCTCAGGCTAAAGTGACCGAAAAAGAAGTTGGGTTTAACGACCTGATGAACCAGACTAACAACGCCTAATTGCGTTAACCTTTCGAGGTTGTCAGTCTGATACAGCCCGCAGTTTTATCGCTGCGGGCTTTTTTTCTGCCTGATTATGAGCCGGTTTTTCCTGAGATTACGGCCGCTAAGCATTTATTTGCACTATCATTAATTTTAGCTAAAACAGAATCCACAGCGCTTTTTTCGGAGTAATGCAGGGTTAATCGAAAATAATCGGTGGTGTAAGCTTGAAAATCGACACAAGACGCCCAATTGTCCGATAATTGATGACTCATCGCTGGGTATTCTGGCGGATTCTGAGGTCTCGAGTTACGGCGATCCCACTCGGTCTGGGCGTGGTTTTCACTTCGTATCTCAAGTAGAATCAGGCAATATGCGCCAAATGCATTTTATCTAGGAGACGTTGATGTCATACAGTGGCGAACAAGTAAAACAGGCTCCGCATATGGCCCTGGTGCCAATGGTCGTAGAGCAGACTGCACGCGGGGAACGTTCTTACGACATCTATTCCCGCTTATTAAAAGAGCGTGTGATCTTCCTGACCGGACAGGTTGAAGACCACATGGCGAACCTGATTACGGCTCAGATGCTGTTTCTGGAAGCCGAAAATCCTGAGAAAGACATTTATTTGTACATCAACTCGCCGGGCGGGGTGATCACTGCGGGAATGTCCATCTACGACACCATGCAGTTCATCAAGCCGGACGTCAGTACTATCTGTATGGGACAGGCGTGCTCAATGGGGGCGTTTCTGCTGACTTCCGGTGCGGAAGGCAAACGTTTCTGCCTGCCTAACTCGCGCGTCATGATTCACCAGCCGCTAGGCGGTTATCAGGGACAGGCGACGGATATCGAAATTCACGCCAAAGAAATCCTGAAAGTGAAGTCACGCATGAACGAACTGATGGCTAAACACACGGGACGGTCTCTTGAAGAAATAGAAAGAGACACGGAACGTGACCGTTTCCTCTCTGCCGATGAGGCAGTAGACTACGGATTAGTCGATTCTGTATTGACTCATCGCGACTAAATCCATTTTATGATGGTCGCTCTGTATAGCTGTAGACGGTGTTCGGCCGATAGTCTTTTGTGCGAGTGTGATTGCGCTTATTGGCTATAAATAGTGGCGTTCGCTGTAGCGCTATCGCTGTATGGTTAGCCTGCGGGCAAGAGACTAAAGAAGAGGTTTACTGATGACAGATAAGCGCAAAGACGGTTCAGGAAAGTTGCTGTACTGCTCTTTCTGCGGCAAAAGCCAGCACGAGGTTCGTAAGCTGATTGCCGGGCCGTCAGTGTATATCTGCGATGAATGTGTTGACTTGTGTAACGACATTATTCGCGAAGAGATTAAAGAAGTGGCCCCGCATCGTGAACGCAGTGCGTTGCCGACCCCGCACGAAATTCGCCATCACCTTGACGATTACGTGATTGGTCAGGAGCAGGCCAAGAAAGTCCTGGCCGTGGCTGTATACAACCACTACAAACGTTTACGCAACGGTGACAGCAGCAACGGCGTTGAACTGGGCAAAAGCAACATCCTGCTCATCGGTCCTACCGGTAGCGGTAAGACTCTGTTGGCAGAAACGCTGGCTCGATTCCTCGACGTGCCTTTCACCATGGCTGACGCCACGACGTTGACTGAAGCGGGTTACGTGGGTGAAGACGTTGAGAACATCATCCAGAAACTGCTGCAGAAATGTGATTACGACGTGCAGAAAGCGCAGCGCGGCATCGTTTATATCGATGAAATCGACAAAATTTCCCGTAAGTCGGATAACCCGTCGATCACCCGTGACGTTTCTGGCGAAGGCGTGCAGCAGGCCCTGTTGAAGTTGATTGAAGGGACTATCGCCGCCGTGCCGCCTCAGGGCGGTCGTAAGCATCCGCAGCAGGAATTCCTACAGGTCGATACGTCGAAAATCCTGTTCATCTGCGGCGGCGCATTCGCTGGATTAGACAAAGTCATTGAGCAGCGTACTGACACGGGCCGAGGTATTGGCTTCAATGCCACGGTGAAAGGTCTTTCGCAGAAAGTGACCGAAGGCGAACTGCTGGGCCAGGTAGAACCGGGCGATCTGATCAAGTTTGGTCTGATTCCTGAGTTCATCGGCCGTCTGCCGGTCGTCGCGACGCTGAAAGAGCTGGATGAAGCCGCGCTGATTCAGATCCTGCGCGAGCCAAAGAATGCGCTGACCAAGCAGTATCAGGCGCTGTTCAAACTCGAAGGCGTTGAGCTGGAATTCCGTGACGACGCGTTGACGGCGATTGCGAAAAAAGCCATGGCGCGCAAGACCGGAGCACGTGGCCTGCGTTCTATCGTTGAAGCGGCGTTGCTGGAAACCATGTACGAACTGCCTTCTCAGGACAGTGTGGACAAAGTCGTGATCGACGAATCCGTCATCGCGGGTCAGTCTGAACCGCTCCTGATTTACGGCAAGCACGAAGCGCAACAAGCCTCTGGCGAATAATTCGCCTAAAAATCATCATCGAACGACAAAATGGGGGGTGTTAGCCCCCCATTCCTTTTTCAGCGCGATCTAACGTTGAATGTAGGATATTTATCCCCATATACTCGAATACCTAGAGGCGAAACCGTGAAGAGCCTGTTTCACGAGATTCCCTTAACCTGGCGGAAATGAAACTAAGAGAGAGCTCTATGAACCCTGAGCGTTCCGAACGCATAGAAATCCCCGTATTGCCGCTGCGCGATGTGGTGGTTTATCCGCACATGGTCATTCCGTTGTTTGTTGGTCGGGAGAAGTCAATTCGGTGCCTTGAAGCCGCTATGGATCACGATAAAAAGATCATGCTGGTTGCACAGAAAGAGGCCTCAACGGATGAGCCAGGTGTTAACGATCTTTTCTCGGTTGGGACGGTAGCCTCCATTCTTCAGATGCTGAAATTGCCTGACGGCACCGTCAAGGTGTTGGTCGAGGGCCTACAGCGGGCGCGTATTACCACGTTGTCTGACAGTGGAGAGCACTTTGCCGCGCAGGCTGAATATCTGGACTCGCCTGAAATCGAAGAGCCTGAGCAGGAAGTGCTCATGCGCACGGCGGTCAATCAGTTTGAAGGCTACATCAAACTGAACAAAAAAATTCCGCCTGAAGTCCTGACGTCGCTGAACAGCATTGACGATGCGGCTCGCCTGGCCGATACCATTGCCGCACACATGCCGCTGAAACTCTCCGACAAGCAGTCGGTCTTGGAAATGTCCGACGTTACGGAACGTCTGGAATATCTGATGGCGATGATGGAGTCGGAAATAGACCTGTTGCAGGTTGAAAAGCGTATCCGCAGTCGCGTCAAAAAACAGATGGAAAAAAGCCAGCGCGAGTATTACCTGAATGAGCAAATGAAAGCCATTCAGAAAGAGCTGGGCGAAATGGATGATGCGCCGGACGAAAACGAAGCGCTGAAACGCAAAATTGAAGCGGCGAATATGCCGAAAGAAGCCCGGGAAAAAACCGAGGCGGAATTGCAGAAACTGCGGATGATGTCGCCGATGTCCGCGGAAGCCACCGTCGTGCGCAGCTATATCGACTGGATGGTGCAGGTTCCCTGGAACTCGCGGAGCAAGGTCAAAAAGGATCTGGTCAAAGCTCAGCAGATGCTGGATAGCGACCACTATGGTCTGGATCGAGTAAAAGAGCGCATCCTTGAATATCTGGCGGTGCAGAGCCGTGTCAGCAAAATCAAGGGCCCGATTTTGTGCCTGGTAGGGCCGCCGGGGGTGGGTAAAACCTCTCTGGGACAGTCCATCGCCAAAGCGACCGGTCGTAAGTATGTCCGTATGGCGCTGGGCGGCGTGCGTGATGAGGCGGAAATCCGCGGTCACCGCCGTACCTACATCGGTTCCATGCCGGGCAAACTGATCCAGAAGATGGCGAAGGTGGGAGTAAAAAACCCGCTCTTCCTGCTGGATGAGATCGACAAAATGTCCTCGGACATGCGAGGCGATCCGGCTTCTGCACTGCTTGAAGTGCTGGATCCGGAACAGAACGTGGCGTTTAACGATCACTATCTGGAAGTCGATTACGATCTCTCGGACGTCATGTTTGTCGCGACCTCCAACTCCATGAACATTCCGGCTCCGCTGCTGGATCGTATGGAAGTGATTCGCCTGTCGGGCTACACCGAGGACGAAAAGCTCAACATCGCGCGGGAACACCTGTTGCCGAAGCAAATTGAGCGCAATGCCCTCAAGAAGAACGAGCTGAAGGTGGATGACAGCGCGATCATCGGCATCATCCGTTACTACACCCGCGAAGCGGGGGTACGTAGTCTGGAACGCGAAATCTCCAAGCTGTGCCGTAAGGCGGTTAAATCGCTGCTGATGGACAAGTCCCTCAAGCACATCGAGATTAACGGCGACAACCTGAAAGAGTTCCTCGGCGTCCAACGCTTTGACTACGGGCGTGCGGACGAAGAGAACCGCATCGGTCAGGTGACCGGCCTGGCGTGGACCGAAGTCGGCGGCGACCTATTGACGATCGAAACCGCCTGCGTGCCGGGTAAAGGCAAGCTGACTTACACCGGTTCGCTGGGCGAAGTCATGCAGGAATCGATTCAAGCCGCATTGACCGTGGTACGCGCGCGCGCGGACGCTCTGGGGATCAACTCAGACTTCTACGAGAAGCGCGACATCCACGTTCACGTACCGGAAGGCGCGACGCCAAAAGACGGTCCGAGCGCCGGTATCGCCATGTGCACCGCGCTAGTCTCATGCCTGACCGGCAACCCGGTACGCGCCGATGTGGCGATGACTGGTGAGATTACGCTGCGTGGTCTGGTGCTGCCCATTGGCGGTTTGAAGGAAAAACTGCTGGCGGCTCATCGTGGCGGCATTAAGACCGTGCTGATTCCAGATGAAAACAAGCGTGACTTGGAAGAAATTCCGGCAAACGTGATTGCGGATCTGGATATCCACCCGGTGAAACGCATCGAAGAAGTGCTGGAGTTGGCGCTGCAAAACTCGCCTCACGGCATGAAAGTGGTGACTGCGGCGGCGAAATAGTGACCCATCGCAAGAACCATTCATAAAATAAAGGCTGGTAAGTGTAATGATGCTTGCCAGCCTTTTTTTGTGCGGCTAAGTTAGAGCACTGTTAATCGTACGGCTAATTTCCGTGGATTTAACTGAATGTTTTAAAGCTACTGCTGCGCCGAAAATAAGGGATGCAGCCACAGGATTTCAGAGGGGATGAAAGAGTGAACAAGTCACAATTGATCGACAAAATTGCTGCAGATGCTGATATTTCCAAAGCAGCGGCAGGGCGTGTGTTGGATGCAATTATTGGGTCTGTTACTGAATCTCTGAAAGAAGGGGATGACGTTGCTTTAGTCGGGTTCGGCACATTTTCCGTACGCGAGCGCGCTGCTCGCACTGGCCGCAATCCGCAGACGGGTAAGGAAATCAGTATTCCTGCCGCCAAAGTCCCGGGCTTCCGCGCAGGTAAAGCGCTGAAAGACTCCGTAAATTAATTGTCCAAGGGGAGAATCTCTCCCCTAAACATTACCTGACGTCACGATGTGGGTAAGGTAAGATATGGGGCGCATCATTTAATGATGTGCCTTTTTTTACCGGAAATCCGGACTACTATCATCAGGCAGTTGCCTGAGTGCGCCCTGGCCGTTTTGCGGCTATAGCATCGCAAGGAAGCATGGCTGCGGCCTGCGCAGGGAGTTTCATCCATTCTACAGCGGAGTGTTGTCACATTATGATGGACAATTTACGCGCGGCCGCGAATAACGTCGTGCTTAAAATTATTCTGGCCCTGATCATCGGTTCATTCGTGCTGACTGGCGTAGGTGATTATTTGATCCGTGGGTCAGGTGATTATGCAGCGAAGGTCAACGGGCAGGAAATTTCCCGTTCCCAACTGGAACAGGCAGTGCAAAACGAACGTAGCCGACAGCAGCAGATGCTGGGAGAAAACTTCTCTATTCTGGCGAGCAACGAAGGCTATATGCAGCAGTTGCGCAAGCAGGCATTGTCACAGTTAATCGATGAAACGTTGCTGGATCAGTATTCTCATACGCTGGGTTTGAGTATCAGCGACGAGCAGATCAAGCAGGCCATTTTCGCTATCCCCGAATTCCAAACCGATAACCGTTTCGATAACGAGAAGTACCTGACCCAGGTACGTCGTCTTGGTCTGAGTCCGGACTCATTTGCCCAGATGCTGCGTAAGCAGTTGACCACTCAGCAACTGGTCCGCGGTCTGGGTGGAACAGAATTCCTGCTGCCTCAGGAGCTTGATCGCCTTGTGCAGCTGGCTGCACAGGATCGCACCATTCGTACGGCGACCATCAACACCGCCGACCGCGCGCAGGCGCAAACGGTGAGCGACGATGACGTTCAGAGCTTCTATGAGCAGAACAAGAGCCGTTATCTGGCGCCTGAACAGTTCAAAGTCAGCTACATCCTGTTGGATGCTGCCGCCATCATGGATAAAACCAAGGTGGACGATGCGGCAATCAGCGCCTATTACGAGCAGCACAAAAACGATTTCACGCTGGGCGCACGTAAAAAATACAGCCTTATTCAAGTGAAAACCGAGGCGGAAGCCAACGCAGCGCTGAACAAACTGCATCAGGGCGCAGACTTCTCCTCGTTGGCTAAAGAGATCTCAACTGACGTGGTATCTCGCCGTAATGGCGGCGATCTGGGTTGGATGGACGACAATGCCACCGTGGACGAGCTGAAACAGGCGAAGCTGACTGAAAAAGGTCAGCTTTCCGGCGTGATTAAATCCACGGTGGGTTACCTGATTGTCCGTCTGGACGATATGCAGCCGCAGCAAATCAAGCCGTTGGCTGACGTTCGCACTGAGCTGGCAGAGAAAGTAAGACACGAAAGAGCGCTGGATGCGTTTTACGCGCTCCAGCAAAAAGTCAGTGAAGCGGCTAGCAACGATAATGAATCATTGGCTTCCGCAGAACAGGCTGCTGGCGTTAAAACGGTCCAGACCGACTGGTTTAGCCGGGATAAAGTTCCCGCGGCGCTGAATTTCCAGCCGGTCACTCAGGCCATTTTCGGTGGTTCTTTGTTAGGTAAAAATGGCGCGCCGGGTAGCAACTCGGATGTGATCAGCGTTGACGGCGACCGCGCTTTCGTTGTGCGCATCAGCGAGCACAAAGCCGAGAGCACCGAAGCGCTGGATCAGGTTCGCGATCAGGTGATTCAGACCTTGAAACGCCAAAAGGCGGATCAACAGGCGCGTATTGAGGCCGAGAAAATCGTGGCCGACCTGAAGGAAGGCAAGATGGACAGCCTGAAAGCGGCGAATCTGAGCTTCAGCGCGCCAAAAACACTTTCTTCTTTGAACCAGAACGAAGTGATGGCGGAGTCAATCTTTGCTTTGCCCATCCCGCAGAAAGACAAGCCTTCTTACGGTTTATCAAAGGATCAGGCCGGCAATGTGGTGATTGTGGCGCTGGACAGCATTCAGCCTCATACGCTGCAAGACCAGCAGAAACAGCAGTTTGCTAATCAGGTGAAACAGAATGGCGTTGGCTCTCTGTTTGATGTGCTGATTAACAGCCTGCGCAGTGAAGCGAAAATCAAGCTGGGTAATGCGGCGCAACAGCAGGAATAACCCTCGCAAGATAATGCAACGCACTGCAACAGACAAAGGCCGCTTTCGCGGCCTTTTCCACATTTGAACACGGCGTATTGTTGCTGATTTCCCCTTCAGGCAAGGTGAGTGTGCTGTCAAACACAAGGAGATAACAGCATGAAAAAATCAGGAATCAAGACAATGTGCTTCATCGTCGGTCTGGCGCTGTCGAGCTTGCCCGCACTTGTTCAGGCTGCGACAACAGTAGACACCGAAAAAACGGCTGCCACTTTGCAGCAAGATGCCGCGGGTAAAAAGTTGGAACAGGCCATACCGTCAGCCAGCGATGAAGAAAAAGTGAGTATCAATTCGGCATCGGCGGAAGAGCTAGCCGATATCCTTAATGGCGTGGGGTTGAAAAAAGCCCAGGCGATTGTGAGCTATCGGGAGCAAAACGGTCCTTTCACTCAGGTCGATCAGCTACAAGAAGTCCCAGGGATTGGTGCTTCGCTGATTGAACGCAATCAAGCACATTTGCGACTCTAACGCTTCGTTCACAACGGCCGGGCGGTACAATCTGACGGGTGTAAATGACTTTTGATCAGGATGACGACGTGAGTTGTATGATGCCCTCAATTCGGCTTCTGCCATCAGGTTGAGGTCAAGGCTGGAACAGGTCAGTAAAGAGGATAAGCATATCGGCATCGCGCTGGCTATATCGACCTGTGAGCCAAGGCTATGCCGGTAAACAGATGCTGACGGTGGTTAAACGCGTGCGCGTTGGCGAATAACCACCGGTGCAGCAATCAGCGGGCAGAGCCGGTTATTTCAGACCGGTTTTCTTGAACAGTGAAGCCCTGACGCCTTCGGGATTCTGCTGATAAAGCTCTAATCCTTTCTGACGCAAATGGCAGGCGGCGCATTGACCGCAGCCGTCGCCTTTTATGCCGTTGTAGCAGGTCAGCGTATGGTGACGGATCGTTTCCAACTGCGCGTAGTGGTCGGCCAACGCCCAGGTTTCGGCTTTGTCCAACCACATGAGCGGCGTAACGAAGCGGATATCTTTAGCCAAGCCGAGAGCAACCCCTTTGTTGAGGGCTTTAACGAACTCGTCGCGGCAATCCGGATAGCCCGAAAAGTCGGTTTCGCAGACGCCGGTAATCACCGTGTCGGCACCGACCTGGTAAGCATAGATTGCAGCCAGCGTGAGAAACAGGATGTTGCGGCCGGGAACGAAGGTGCTGGGAAGACCCTTCAGGTTCTCGTCGAAATCTGGCACGGGAATGTTGTCCCGGGTCAGGCTGCTGACAGCGAGCTCATTCAGAAGACGAACGTCCAACACTTTATGGGCGCAAGCGCCCAGGCGTTGAGCCAGTTCGGCAGCTACGTCGATTTCAGCCCGATGACGCTGTCCATAATCGAACGTCACGCAATGTACGTGATCGTATTGCTTGAGTGCCTGTATCAGGCAGGTTGTGGAATCCTGTCCACCGCTAAAAACAACTACTGCGCTTGTCATGCTGATTCACCTTAATGAGCAGGGGGCCGTACATCCAGACTACGGCTTAACATGTCACGAAGCGGGTATGGTAACTCAAAACCGGCTTCGCTTCAGCGCGGTAAATAACATCATGCCGGACACGACGTTGGTCGATCCTGCTGCTGTTCTGAAGCAAGCAGCCGGGCGAAAGGCGCCAGATTACCGATATGCGCCGCTACCCACTCGGGGTTGTAATAGGTATCCAGGTAGCGCTCGCCGCTATCACACAGCAGCGTCACAATGGCGCCTCGACGCCCTTCAGCTTTCATTTTCTCAGCTAGTTGCAGCGTGGCCCACACATTGGTGCCAGTTGAGGGGCCGACTTTGCGACCAAGGACGCTTTCCAGCCAGTGAAGGGTCGCGACGCTGGCGGCATCAGGCACTTTAATCATGTCGTCTATCACGCTGGGAATGAAAGACGGTTCGGCGCGGGGGCGTCCAATACCTTCGATTCTGCTGCTGCAGGCGGAGGTCAGCGTACGGTTCTGCTGACGGTAGCAGTCGTAGAACACCGAGTTTTCGGGATCGGCGACCACCAGCTTCGAGTCCAGCCCTTTGTAGCGAATATAACGCCCAAGGGTGGCGGAGGTCCCGCCTGTACCTGCGCTCATCACCAGGTAATCAGGAACCGGGAAAGGCTCTCTGGACATCTGGTGGTAAATGCTGTCGGCGATGTTGTTGTTGCCGCGCCAGTCTGTCGCACGCTCGGCGTAGGTAAATTGATCCATATAGTGGCCGTTCAGATCGCGGGCCAATTGTTCGGAGGCTGCGTAGATTTGTCCAGACTGCTCGACGAAGTGGCAGCGGCCGCCATAAAACGTAATTTGCTCGATTTTACGTTTCGCGGTGCAGGCGGGCATGACGGCAATGAACGGCAGGCCCAGCAGGCGGGCAAAGTAAGCTTCGGAGACCGCGGTGCTACCTGACGAAGCCTCGATGATCGTTGTGCCTTCCTTGATCCAGCCGTTGCTGAGGCCATACAAGAACAGCGAGCGCGCCAGCCGATGTTTCAGGCTCCCGGTGGGATGGGTGCTCTCGTCCTTCAGATAAAAGAAGATGCCGGGGTAGGCAGGTAACGTCAGGCGCATGAGGTGCGTGTCGGCGGAACGTTGAAAATCAGCTTCAATCGCGCTGACGGCGTTTTTAACCCATGTGTTAGTCATAAGAGAACTTCCGTTGTATCTGAAGGGTGCGCTTAGACTACCGTGGTCACAAGGAAAAAAGATTGCATATTTTTCTTTATTTGCCCTAAATGGGAGAAAATTTTTCTACGGTTATCCCCTATGCTAGATAAAACGGATCGCACTTTGCTCGCACTCTTACAGCGTGACTGTACACTTTCGCTGCAGGCATTGGCCGAGGCGGTCAACCTGACATCGACCCCCTGTTGGAAGCGGCTGAAGCGTTTGGAAGAGTCGGGATATATCAAGGCGCGCGTCGCTCTACTGGATAATGAACGGTTAGGGCTGGGGCTGACGGCGTTCGTGCTTCTGAAAACTCAGCAGCACAACAGCGACTGGTATCGGGACTTTTGCCGCTTCGTGTCCGATATGCCGGAGGTGTTGTCCTTTTATCGCATGGCCGGTGAGTACGATTATCTGATGCAAGTTCGGGTAGAAGATATGAAAAACTACGACAATTTCTACAAGCGTCTCGTCAAAGGTATTCCGGGTCTGGTGGATGTCACGTCCAGCTTTGCGATGGAAGAGATCAAACACACTACGGCGTTGCCGATAAAGGTCTAAATTTATCCCTCTGGGCAATCATGTATACTATTGTTCTGCCCGCAATAATAATGATGCTACTAGCTTTGGAATGAAGACCGCGTGAGACTTTTTGCTCAACTAGGATGGTATTTCCGCCGTGAATGGAAGCGTTATCTAGGGGCGGTAATCCTCTTAATCGTCATCGCCATACTGCAATTGCTGCCTCCGGCGCTTGTCGGGATTGTCGTCGATGGCGTGACACAGCACGATATGCCTGCCGCTACCGCGATGGGGTGGATCGGGCTCATGGCGTTGTCCGCCCTATTAACTTACCTGCTGAGATATTTCTGGCGCGTTCTGCTGTTTGGCGCGTCCTATCAACTGGCGGTAGAGCTGCGTGGTGATTTTTATCGTCAACTCAGCCGTCAGCATCCTGCCTTCTACATGCGTCATCGTACCGGAGATTTGATTGCCAGAGCCACCAATGACGTCGACCGAGTGGTTTTTGCCGCCGGTGAAGGCGTGCTGACGTTTGTCGATTCTCTGATGATGGGGTGCGCTGTGCTGGTGGTGATGTGCACACAGCTAAGCTGGCAGTTGACGCTACTGTCTTTGGCGCCAATGCCAATCATGGCCATCATTATTAAGCACTACGGTACGCAGTTGCACCACCGCTTTAAAGCCGCTCAGGCGGCGTTTTCTATGCTGAATAATCAGACGCAGGAAAGCCTGACCAGTATCCGAATGATCAAATCGTTTGGGCTGGAAGATTATCAGTCTCAGCGTTTTGCCGAAGTGGCCGCGGACACGGGCGCCAAAAATATGCGGGTGGCTCGCGTGGATGCGCGTTTTGATCCCACGATTTATATTGCTGTCGCTTTATCCAACCTGTTGGCCATCGGTGGCGGTAGCTGGATGGTAATCCATGGGACGATGACGCTGGGCGAATTGACCAGTTTTGTCATGTATCTGGGACTGATGATTTGGCCGATGCTGGCACTCGCCTGGATGCTGAATATTGTTGAACGGGGCAGCGCGGGCTATAGCCGAATTCGTCAGCTCCTGTCCGAGAAACCGGTGGTGGTCGATGGTGTTCAGCCTTTGCCGGACGAACCCGGAACGCTGGCGGTAGATATCCAGGCATTTCACTATCCGCAGCACAGTCAGACCGTGTTACATAACGTCAGTTTCACACTGAAACCGGGAAGAATGCTGGGACTCTGTGGTCCTACTGGTTCTGGAAAAAGTACATTAATCTCCCTGCTGTTGCGTGCATTTGATGTGGAGGAAGGGCGTATTTCTTACCACGGCCTTCCGCTTGATAGCCTGCGTCTGGATGATTTAAGGAGCCGGTTCGCCGTCGTAGGACAAACGCCGTTCCTGTTCGCCGATACGGTAGCGGGCAATATTGCCTTGGGACGACCGGATGCGACCGTCGCGCAAATAGAGGAAGCGGCACGTTTGGCGCATGTCCATGACGATATTCTGCGTTTGCCTCAGGGGTATGAAACCGAAGTGGGCGAACGGGGGGTCATGCTATCCGGTGGGCAGAAGCAACGTATTGCGATTGCGCGCGCGCTCTTGCTTGAGGCTGAGGTCTTGGTGTTGGACGATGCCCTTTCCGCCGTGGACGGACGTACTGAACATGAAATATTGAATAACCTGCGAGAGTGGGGAGAAAGGCGCACCCTGATCATCAGCGCACACCGGCTTTCGGCATTGATTGACGCCGATGAAGTGCTGGTGCTGCAACAGGGGGTAGTGGCGCAGCGCGGTAATCATCAGGCGCTGTCACATGAATCAGGATGGTATCGGGACATGTACCGTTACCAGCAACTCGAAGCCGCATTGGACGAGCCGACGTCGCATCAGGAGGTCAAAGGTGAATAATTCACATCCGCTCTGGCCGACACTGAAACGACTGCTGGCCTATGGCTCCCCCTGGCGTAAACCGCTGGCGGTAGGCATGGTGATGCTCTGGATCGCGGCGGCGGCGGAAGTCGCCGGCCCCATACTCATCAGCTATTTTATCGACCATCTCGTCTCAAAAGGGGAGTTTCCGCTGATGTTGGCCAGCGGCTTGGCCGCGGTTTATGTATTGCTGCAACTGCTCGCCGCCTCCCTTCATTACCTGCAGGCGCTGACCTTCAATCGGGTCGCGGTGGGTGTCGTACAGCAATTGCGAATCGACGTCATGGATGCCGCTCTGCGCCAGCCGCTGTCGACATTTGATACCCAGCCTGTCGGGCAACTGATTTCCCGGGTGACGAATGATACGGAAGTGGTGCGGGATCTCTACGTGATGGTGGTGGCGACGGTTCTGCGCAGCGCAGCGCTCATCAGCGCCATGATGGTGGCGATGTTCAGCCTTGATTGGCGTATGGCGCTCGTCGCGTTGACCATCTTCCCGGCCGTGATGGTGGTGATGGTGATTTATCAACGTTACAGCACGCCCATCGTACGCCGGGTACGCAGCTATCTGGCGGATATTAACGATGGCTTTAATGAAGTCATCAACGGTATGAGCGTCATTCAGCAGTTTCGTCAGCAGGCGCGATTCGGCAAACGCCTGAGTGAAGTCAGTCAAAAGCACTATCTGTCGCGGATGCAAACGCTGCGTCTGGAGGGCTTTCTGTTACGTCCGCTGCTGAGTCTGTTTTCCGCGTTGGTAATGTGCGGACTTCTGTTGCAGTTCGGCTTTAGCTCGGTCGGCTCGGTAGGCGTCGGCGTGTTATACGCTTTTATCAACTATCTTGGACGGCTTAACGAACCCTTGATTGAGCTGACGACTCAGCAGTCGATGTTGCAGCAAGCCGTCGTGGCCGGAGAGCGTATTTTCGCGCTGATGGATGGCAATCGTCAGGACTATGGCGACGACTTGCGCCCTCTAACGAGCGGACGCATCGATATAGACGATGTCACTTTCTCTTATCGCCGCGGCAAGCCGGTATTACGTAACATCAATCTGCAAATCCCAGATAAAGGGTTTGTTGCGCTGGTGGGACACACCGGCAGCGGCAAGAGCACGCTGGCGAACCTGCTTATGGGCTATTACAACCTCGAATTCGGCGTTATTCGGCTGGATCAGCGTCCGCTCCCGACGTTGTCTCACTCTGTTCTGCGCAGCAATGTGGCGATGGTTCAGCAGGACCCGGTGGTCCTTGCGGACTCGGTTTATGCCAACGTCACGTTGGGGCGAGAGATTGATGAAAAGAGCGTGTGGCACGTGCTGGAAATGGTGCAACTGGCTGAGCTGGTCAGGGATATGCCTGAGGGGATCCATAGCCTAATCGGTGAGCAGGGCAATAACCTTTCCGTGGGGCAAAAACAGCTGCTCGCGCTGGCCCGTGTGCTGGTGAACTCGCCTAAGATACTCATTCTTGATGAGGCGACCGCGAATATCGATTCCGGGACCGAGCAGGCTATCCAGAAGGCGCTACGGTTGATTCGAGCTCAAACGACGCTGGTGGTCATCGCCCACCGTTTGTCTACCATCGTTGAGGCGGACAATATTCTGGTGCTTAACCAGGGAGAAATGGCTGAGCAGGGGACACATACGCAATTGCTGGCTCAGCAAGGACGCTATTATCAGATGTATCAGCTCCAGCTGGCAGGACAAGCCCTTGCGGAGTCTAAACGCTACGATACCGCTGCATTGACCCCTTAGCCCTCCTTTAAACCGCGTCTGATTTTCGGTACGCACCATAACTTAGCAGAGATTCTCCTGCTCAAAGGTGAAGCGCACTGGAATCAGGCGCAGCGCACAAAAATGGTGCACTGGTTGTGTGCGCTTTTATTCCTGATTGTCCATACTTTATTCAAACGCGATTTCCACGATGCGCGCATTCATCACCTTTCACTGCTTTTCCAACGTCGACTCATTTATGGCACATCAATTGCTTTCAATGATGGCGTAGAGACATTTGATAGTGACGGCACAGGCCTGAACTTAACGGGTTAGGGGGATGAGAATGAAACTGGTGACTGTGGTAATTAAACCGTTCAAGCTGGAAGACGTGCGCGAAGCTTTGTCTTCCATTGGTATTCAGGGCCTTACCGTTACTGAGGTGAAAGGGTTCGGACGCCAAAAGGGCCATGCGGAATTGTACCGCGGCGCGGAATATAGCGTGAACTTCTTACCTAAAGTGAAAATCGATATCGCTATCGCCGACGACCAGCTTGATGAAGTCATTGATGTAATCAGCAAAGCCGCCTACACCGGCAAGATTGGCGACGGTAAGATTTTTGTCGCTGAACTACAGCGCGTCATTCGCATCCGTACCGGCGAAACAGATGAAGCTGCACTATAACAACTACCTGATTTAGCCTTATAAATAGGGATGAATGAAATGAAGAAACTATCCTTCTTGTCTGGTCTGGGTACCGCAGCCATGCTCCCGGCATGCGCCATGGCAGACACTGCAGCACCAGTGATCGATAAAGCCGATAATGCTTTCATGATGATTTGTACCGCTTTGGTGCTTTTTATGACCATTCCGGGCATTGCGCTGTTTTACGGCGGTCTGATTCGTTC
The DNA here is from genome assembly GCF_003515985.1 of Lonsdalea britannica. Lineage (GTDB taxonomy): Bacteria > Pseudomonadota > Gammaproteobacteria > Enterobacterales > Enterobacteriaceae > Lonsdalea > Lonsdalea britannica. Next base: position 2,145,201 of record NZ_CP023009.1, read on the forward strand.
TAAAAACGTCCTGTCCGTCCTGTCCCAGGTTGTTGTGGCCTTTGCGCTGGTATGTCTGCTGTGGGTCATCTATGGCTATAGCGTGGCGTTTAGCTCCGGCAATGCCTTCTTCGGTAGCCTGAGTAACTTCATGCTGAACGGCATTGATATCAACTCCCAGAGCGGCACGTTCTATCAGTTCATCCACGTCGCTTTCCAGGGCTCCTTCGCGTGCATTACCGTTGGTCTGGTCATTGGTGCTCTGGCGGAACGTATTCGTTTCTCCGCCGCGCTGATTTTCGTGGTTCTGTGGTTCACTCTGTCCTACCTGCCAATGACTCACATGGTGTGGGGCGGTGGCTATTTGGCTGCGGACGGCGCGCTGGACTTCGCGGGCGGTACGGTCGTGCATATCAACGCCGCGGTTGCGGGACTCGTTGGCGCGACCTTACTGGGTAAACGCGTTGGCTTCGGTAAAGAAGCGTTCAAACCGCATAATCTGCCGATGGTCTGCATTGGTACCGCTATCCTGTATATCGGCTGGTTTGGTTTTAACGCCGGTTCCGCTAGCTCGGCCAACAACATCGCGGGTCTGGCATTTTTGACGACGGTGATCGCAACGGCAGCGGCGATTCTGGCCTGGGTCGTCGGTGAATGGGTTCTGCGCGGCAAGCCTTCTCTGCTGGGCGCATGCTCCGGCTGTATCGCAGGTCTGGTTGCGATTACGCCTGCTGCAGGTACGGTGGGTGTCGGCGGCGCGATGGTCATTGGTTTCGCCGGTGGCTTTGCGGGTCTGTGGGGCGTGACCGTATTGAAACGCTGGCTGCGCGTTGACGATCCTTGCGACGTCTTCGGTGTTCACGGCGTCTGCGGTATTGTCGGTTGCATCCTGACGGGTGTGTTCACCTCGTCTTCGCTGGGTGGTGTAGGTTACGCGGAAGGCGTCACGATGGCGCATCAGGTCTGGGTACAGCTGTTCAGCGTGATCGTGTGTATCGTATGGTCTGGCGTCGCCGCATTCATTGCCTTCAAAGTCGCTGATATGGCCGTTGGTCTGCGCGTACCGGAAGAGCAAGAACGCGAAGGGCTGGATGTTAACAGCCACGGCGAAAACGCATACAACCAATAATCAGTCTCTGGAGGCGTGTGTCGCACGCCTCGACTGCAATAAAAAAACCACCCGTTAGTTCTCTGCGGGTGGTTTTTTGTGGGCGGATATAAGGTCGAACGGGTTATGCGCTATGTCGGCGAATAACGCCCTCTTGCATGCTGGACGCCACTAGAACGCCGTCGCGAGTATAGAATTGACCTCGTACTAATCCTCTACCGCCGGAGGCCGATGGGCTGTCTACCGCATACAGCAGCCAGTCATCCATTCGGAACGGTCGATGAAACCACATTGAGTGATCGAGAGTGGCGACTTGCATGCCGGGTTCGAGAAAACCGACGCCGTGGGGCTGGAGTGCCGTCAACAGGCAGTTGCAGTCAGAGGTGTATCCCAACAGATACTGATGAACGCGCTCATCGTCAGTCAGTGTACCGTTAGCTCGGCACCAGACATGGCGGATTGGCGGTTCCACTTCCCCCTTTAGCGGGTTATGAAATTTAACCGGCCGCATTTCGATCGGTCGCTCTTGGGTAAACGTCTCTTTCAGTTGAGGAGGCAGCAAATGGGCCAGGCTTTGAGCAATGTCTTGCTCCGAAGGCAAATTTTCCGGCATCGGCACCTGCGGCATGACGCTCTGGTGTTCAAATCCTGATTCCGGCTGCTGGAATGAAGCGGTCATATGAAAAATAGGACGACCGTTTTGAATGGCATCTACGCGTAGCGTACTGAAACTCTTGCCCTCGCGCAGGGTGGCAACCTGATAGATTATTGGTTTATGGCTTTCTCCCGGCAAAAGAAAGTAGCAGTGGAAAGAGTGCACGCTACGTTGCTCGGATACGGTCTGTTTCGCTGCCGAAAGCGCCTGACCGACAACCTGGCCGCCAAAGACCTGTCGCAGCCCTAAATCCTGACTTTGACCACGAAATAAACCTTCCTCGATTTTTTCCAAATTCAGCAAATCGAGAAGCTGTTGTAATGCCTGACTCATCATTATCAGCCTTGTCGGTAGTACGCCATATTGCGGGTCCTTGCGGCGTTAACCACATGACCCCACTTTTTGTTTTGGTCCTTTCCGTCATCCCTTATGAAAATATCAAGATATTGAACCATAATTAAAACGCCGAGTGGTTCTTGCTACTTAGCGGTCATCGGTTTTCGCCGAAGGCCAGATAAATGATAAAGGGAGACTTACCAAATGAAATTATGGCATATCTTGGGCGGTATCATGGTATCGATCGGCTTGGTTGGGTGTGCAGATAAAAGTGATAGTGGTGTAGCTCCGGATGTCAGAGGCCCTATCCCGGCGAGCGGCAGCTATGTACCCGGCATTGCGCAGCCTTCCGTGACCGGTACAGTGAATATTCGACAAAAAATCGCACTGCCAGCGGATGCCGTGTTAACGGTAACGGTTTCGGATGCCTCGCTGGCCGATGCCCCATCGAAAATTATTGCCCAGCGGGTGACGTTGACTCACGGAAAACAGTCACCTTTCCATTTCGTTCTGCCCTACAACCCGAGCGATATTCAACCTAACGCGCGAGTGTTCTTGAGCGCGGCCGTCGCTATCAATCATCGCGTGACGCTAATTACTGAAAGCGTGGTTCCTGTCATCAATAATGGCGTTCGTTCCGCCGATCTGACTTTGGTTCCTGTGGAGTCTGTACCTGTCCCGGCGAATCCTTCTGTGCCGTTAGCAGCAGGAGCGGATGTTCATAGCGGAGCCACGGTGCCTCCGGTCGGTGGTACAAACGTAACCCCTATCCAGTAATCGAAGGCTAACCAGCGGCGAGTTATCAGATTTACGCCGTTGGTTGCCAACGAAAGAGGTTGAGATCAATTTTACCCGCCAAATTAAATCTTACTCCTTCCGCCACCAGCGCCAGCTTTTGACGCTGGTGGTCAGATCCTGTCAACGATAGCTCGCCCTTTCGATTAATCACCCGGTGCCAGGGGAGTTTTGTTCCTTCAGGCAAATGACGCAATATCGCACCCACTTGACGCGCTGCTCGTGGCGAACCGGCCAAGAGCGCAACATCCCCGTAGGTGGTGACTTGACCAAAGGGGATGGCTGCGATGACCTGAAAAACGCGTTGTCGAAAGTTATCTTCGTGCTGCGACATAGCGCGTGAAATCTCCTGTTTGCCATGAGGGCGTTCGATAGCACATGGTATCAAGCAGGTTATGGGTAAGAAAACAGCGGTTAGGCCGCGTCGGCTTGCAATTGACCAGTCCATCGCTGATAATGCCCACCGCTTCGCAGTGCGGAGCCGTCAATGGAGGCCCTGTTGGTTCTCCCGCAACACTAACCTGTGGACTCGGTCAGGTCCGGAAGGAAGCAGCCGCAGCAGGCGACGTGTGTGCCGGGATGTAGCTGGCGGGGCCTCCACCATTTCAGATGTTTCTTACCTATTTACCCTTCTTGTTTTTTACTTTTACGTTTCGGATGGTCTTTTTTTAAGAATCTGGCGTTGTCTTATGTTTTATTTATTGGACATTATTAGGTTCATACATTCAATGCCATTGAAGGTAAGTTTATAAAAAGACTTATCTCAATCGGTAGGGAGTTGTTTAATAAAATGGGTGTTAAGTTATTTCTGATGAATTAAGGCGGAAATACGTACATATGAGTTGTTACTAATTTTAGCATATTGCTTAATTTTTCTAATAAGACAAAGGCCGATCATGATATCGGCTCAATGTTCTTTTAGCTTAACCGTGGATGATTAATCCGTATTAACGTACGTATTTCCATACGGCAGTAGGGACTTTGTCGTAAAGCTTATTCATGGTTAGCTCGGCCAGACGGTGGTCTGCCGCGGAATAGAACATTTCTAACTCATCGTTAGAGAGTTCATACTTGTTTTTTTCAATAACTCGTTCAAGGGTGTCGATGGTTGTGCATTTGCGCAAACGCATCAAGTAATCTATTTTTTTCATAATAACCTTTATGAATTTTCCTGGGTTAAAATAAGTATAAGGCAAATAATTGCTTAAGTTCTTACTGTTGCATAGCTGCTCTTTTCTGAGAGCATTCTGAATAATTGTGACTTAGATTTTTGCCATCTCCGCAGCTCCGCATCATTAATGCCGTAATTGCTGAAAAGAATATAAGTATCGTCTAAATATTTTTCAACCCGCATGTACAACTCTTCGTCATCCGGGTATTTAATTTTATAGGTGCCAATAAAGGCCGCAATATGCTCAATAAGTTCATTGAGCTGAAGATTTATTGCGGAGGTCGGATCATTCACCCAGCCGTGGTTGCTGTCACCTAGTGTCGCGATACTTTCGTCGCGCAGATTCTCACACAAGAATCTGAGTTGGGCAATATCATAATGTTTAGGTGAGTACTCATCCATTTCAATCCCTCCGTTAAGCCATGGTTCAGTCTTACTTAGGGTTTACTCCTGCCGAGGCAGGTAACGCGATGAATTGCATAAGAGTGATTACACTCCGCTGTCCTCAAATAGACCGACCAAGGATAACACGGTGAATGTAAAGAATGTCCTCACGTCATTGTAAAAGTCATTCTGCATCAACTATAGCAAAGAACGCGTAGGTTCGCACAGCGCGGACATTTTCTGTAGCTATTGCTGTTATCGAACTCACCGTTTAAATTTTGTAATGTATTAATTGAAACACAAGACTATTAAACGTCTCTTTTTAATCGCGTCGCTTTTACTATGTTAATTAGTTTTTCCGACATTGAATGTAAGGTATCCATATAAAATGTAACAAAAATAGCATCCGTGAATCTCAGATCTGTTGAGTGACTGGCGGGTGGGATAGGGGAGCTGGCTCCCCTATGATGGTCAAAAGCCAGACGGCGTTTAAAGGTGATAGGGCCAAACAAGCTGATTCATTAATAGTCAGTGAGTTACTTAAATGTTAAGGCCTGTTTAAATCCTAAGGCAGAAGAGAATTTCTTTCAGACTTAATTGTTTGTTTATTGATGACAGCATAGAAGTCCGATGAGTTATTCATTAGTGTTTTTTCTTTTTCCGCCCCTGAACAGCATTAAAGCGAGGGTTACTTTTACAAATAACATAAATTCTGCCGCGTCGTTTAACGACGAAACAATCCTTGTGGCGGTTTTTGGCGCTTCGTAGTGAGCTTAATACTTGCATGACGTTTTTCTCCTGTCTTTAAAATTTAAGAAAATGGCCGAATCTTTTCTGAAAGCGTGCTGCGCTTCCCTCTTTTGAATACTCTTTCTGTTTGCCGGTGTAGTAAGGGTGCGAGGCTGAAGAAACTTCAATGGTGACATACGGATAAATTTTCCCCTCATATTCATGCGTTCTTTCCGTGGCGATCGTGGAACCTACGGTGGAGAACGTGTTGGCGCTGGTGTCATGGAAAAGCACGGTGCGGTAGTGAGGATGAATATTAGGTTTCATAATACGCCCTTGTTTAATGTTATAACATAACATTATTCTGCGCTTTTTTTATTCGCCGATCAACTGTGGGTTGTATACATGGAGCTAGAGGGGGCAAAAAAATAGGCCGCTAAAAGCGGCCTAAGTTGACTGAAGGGAATGTATCAGTGCTGGTCTGGCTGATGTTCCGTATTCTCAGCGGCCTTCTTTTTACTAAAGCGTCGGCTGACGACGACGTAAAAGACGGGCACGAAGTAGATGGCCAAAATGGTGGCGGTCAGCATCCCGCCCATGACGCCCGTACCGACTGCATTCTGCGCGCCGGAGCCTGCGCCAGAGCTGATCACCAGCGGCACGACGCCCAGAATAAAGGCCAGTGAGGTCATAAGGATGGGACGCAAACGCATCCTGACAGCATCGAGCGTTGCTTCTACCAATCCTTTCCCTTCTTTTTCCATCAGGTCTTTCGCAAACTCGACGATCAAGATGGCGTTTTTGGCTGATAGCCCAATGGTTGTGAGCATCCCCACCTTAAAGTACACGTCGTTTTCCAACCCGCGCATACTGGCAGCGACGACCGCCCCCAGAATCCCCAGTGGCACGACGAGCATGACGGAGAAGGGGATTGACCAGCTCTCGTATAGAGCGGCAAGACACAGGAAGACGACGATAGCAGAAATGACAATCAGCGCGGGCGCCTGGTTTCCTGCAAGACGTTCCTGATAAGACATCCCCGTCCAGTCGAAGTTGATCCCTTCAGGCAACTGCGACGCCAATTGTTCCATCAACGCCATTGCTTCACCGGTACTTTTCCCAGGGGCGGCTTCACCCAGAATTTCCATGGAGGGTAAACCGTTATAGCGTTCCAAACGTGGGGAGCCATATTCCCAGTGGGCCGAACCGAAGGCGGAGAACGGAACCATCTGTCCCGCAGTGCCGCGCACATACCAGTTCTGAATATCGCCGGGTAGCATGCGGAACTTCGCATCTGCCTGAACGTAGACTTTTTTCACCCTACCGCGGTCAATGAAGTCGTTGACGTAGCTTCCGCCCAACGCGGTTGCCAGCGTCGAGTTGATCTCATCCAACGTAACGCCCAGCGCCAGCGCTTTCTCCTGGTCGATATCCAGACGATATTGCGGCGTATCTTCCATGCCGTTCGGACGTACGCTCACCAACGTATCCGAATGCTGTGCGACCATCCCCAACAGCTGGTTACGGGCCTGCATCAGCTTGTCATGGCCCAGGTTACCCTGGTCAACCAATTGGAAGTCGAAGCCGCTTGCGGTACCCAGTTCAACGATGGCAGGGATGTTAAACGGAATAACCAACCCTTCTTTTATCTGAGAAAAGGCGGCGTAAGCACGGCCAGCGATAGCATCGACCTTATTTTCCGCTCCGCTACGCTCATCCCAGTCTTTCAGGCTGGCGAAGGCGATCCCCATGTTTTGTCCGCGTCCGGCGAATCCGAAGCCGTTGACGGTAAAGACGGAGTTAACGTTGTCCTTTTCATTATTCAGGTAGTAATCATCCACCTTATCCAGCACTTTCTGTGTGCTTTCCTGCGTGGAGCCGACCGGCAACTGCACCATGGTGAGCAGCACGCCCTGGTCTTCCTGAGGCAGGAACGAACTGGGCAGACGCATGAACATCAGGCCCAGACCAATGACCAGAAGCAGGTAAATCACCACATAGCGACCGGTGCTGCGCAGAATATTGGCGACGCTGTCGGTGTAGTGATGCGTGCTCTTCTCAAACAGGCGGTTGAACCAGCCGAAGAAGCCCTTGGTTTTGCCGTGGTCATGATTATCAATGGGTTTAAGCAGCGTGGCGCACAGGGCAGGGGTCAGGATCAATGCCACCAGTACGGACAGCACCATAGACGATACAATGGTGACGGAGAACTGACGGTAGATTGCGCCGGTTGAGCCGCCAGAGAACGCCATCGGAACAAACACGGCGGACAGCACAAGAGCAATCCCGACCAGCGCGCCCTGAATCTGGCCCATGGATTTCCGCGTTGCTTCTTTCGGCGATAGACCTTCTTCCGCCATGACACGTTCGACGTTTTCCACGACGACGATGGCGTCATCCACCAGAAGACCGATAGCCAAGACCATCGCGAACATGGTCAACGTGTTGATGGAGTAACCGAATGCCGAGAGGATGGCAAACGTTCCCAGCAGTACCACCGGAACCGCAATGGTCGGGATCAGCGTCGCGCGGAAGTTCTGCAGGAACAGATACATGACCAGGAACACCAGCACGATAGCTTCAATCAGCGTTTTCACTACTTCGTTAATAGAAATCTTAACGAACGGCGTAGTGTCGTACGGATAGACCACTTTCAACCCCGCAGGGAACTGCGCCTGCAGTTTTGCCAACTCGGCTTTAACCGCGTTAGCGGTATCCAGCGCGTTGGCGCCGGTCGCCAGTTTGATACCGAGACCGGAGGCCGGCTGGCCGTTATAACGAGCCACGACGCTGTAGTCTTCACCGCCCAGTTCGATTCTGGCGACGTCTTTCAGTCGAACCTGCGAACCGTCTTGATTCACGCGGATCAAGATGTTGCCGAACTGCTCGGTATTGTTGAGTCTTGTCTGAGCGATAATTGACGAGTTGAGTTTTTGCCCCGGCACTGGCGGCGTCCCACCTAGCTGACCGGCGGCAATCTGCGTATTCTGAACCGTAATCGCCGAAACCACGTCTGACGTGGTCATCTGGTAATTGGTCAGTTTGTTAGGGTCAAGCCAGATACGCATGGCGTACTGGGCACCAAACAGCTGAGTATCACCCACGCCAGTGACGCGGCTGATGGGGTCTTTGACGCTGGAGCCGACGTAATCCGCAATATCTTGTTGGGTTGTGTTTTTATCATCGCTGATAAAACCAACCACCATCAGAAAGCTGCTGCTGGACTTCTGTACGCTGACGCCTTGCTGCTGAACTTCCTGCGGCAACAGTGGCATGGCGAGCTGCAGTTTGTTCTGCACCTGTACCTGCGCGATGTCCGGGTTAGCTTTGGAGTCAAAGGTTAATGTGATCTGGGCGTTACCCGATGAGTCGCTGTTCGAAGACATGTACAGCAGATTATCGATGCCGCTCATGTTCTGTTCGATGACCTGCGTTACCGTATCCTGAACCGTTTTGGCGTCTGCACCCGGATAAGAGGCGGTCACTTCAACGGACGGCGGCGCAATGCTCGGATACTGGGCTACCGGCAACTGCGTTATCGCCAATAGCCCGGTCAGCATCACCATAATGGCAATGACCCATGCGAAGATGGGGCGATCTATAAAAAACTTAGCCATTGATTACCGGCTCCTGTTAAGACTTGGCGGGTTGGGTTTGGGGCTGCTGAGTGTTGTCCGATTTGACTTCCTGAGCTGTCACCACCATACCGGGTTTGATCTTTTGCAAGCCGGAAACAATCACGCGATCGCCGGTTTTAATGCCTGAGGTCACGACCCACTTGTCGCCAATGGCCTGGGCCGTAGTGACAGTGCGAACTTCAACTTTATCCCCTTCACCCACGACCAGTGCGGAAGCATCGCCGCGCGGTGTACGGGTGACGCCTTCCTGAGGGACCAGAATCGCATTTTGATTAACGCCTGCATCCAGACGAGCACGGACGAACATCCCAGGCAGCAGGTTGTGAGAAGGGTTCGGGAAAATGGCGCGCAGAGTGATGGAGCCGGTCGTTTCATCGACGGTCACATCAGAGAATTCCAGCGTACCCTGCTGATCGTATTCGGTCCCGTTTTCCAGCAACAGGCGGACATTGGCTTTGCCGTTAGCAGCCTGAATCGTGCCGCTTTTCAAATCATTCTTGAGCCGCAAAAAATCATTGCTGGACTGTGTGACGTCGACATAAATGGGATCGAGCTGCTGAATGGTGGTGAGCGCGGTTGTCTGCGCGCTGGAAACCAAGGCGCCTTCGGTGACCGTGGACTTACCAATTCGGCCTGAAATCGGCGCAGTGACTTTAGTGTAATCGAGGTTGATTTTGGCAGAGTCTACGGCGGCTTTACCGGAAACGACCGTGGCGTCAGCCTGACGGGAGGTGGCGACGGCCTGGTCGTATTCCTGCTTGCTGATGTAGTTGGTGCCGAGCAGCGGTTTGTAACGGTTGACGGTCAAACGCGCGACTTCGGCGTTAGCCTGTGCTTCCGCCAGCGTTCCTTTCGCACTGTTAAGCTGAGCCTGATACGGAGCCGGATCGATTTGGTACAGCGATACGCCAGCCTGGACGTCGCCGCCTTCCACGAAGTTACGTTTAAGAATTATGCCGCCGACCTGAGGGCGGACTTCAGCTACGCGGAAAGAGTTGGTACGTCCCGGCAGTTCGGTGATGATATTCAGAGGTTGTGCTTTTATAGTTACAATATCTACCGCCGGAGCGCTTCCTGCCGCGCTGCCTTGACTCTCACCTTTATTATCACATCCCGTAAGTACTAAGCCGCCAGAAAGCATCAGCACCGCCGCCAGAGGCAAAAGCCTTCTGTTTTTATTCATAAAATAAACCTCAAGATTCCGATTCGAGAATTGATCAATGGATAACAAGCCCAAACCCATTGCTGCGATAATATCCAGTTCATGCTATGTTACATACATACACGAATGTATGTAAATCGCACCTTTCAGTTAAAATAATGCTATGGCACGAAAAACCAAAAAACAGGCTGAGGAAACCCGCCAGCACATCATGGAAACGGCACTGCGCCTTTTCTCCGAGCACGGTGTCTCTGCGACGTCATTGTGTGACATTGCGGTCGCTGCGGGTGTAACACGAGGTGCTATTTACTGGCATTTCAAAAACAAAACTGAACTGTTCAACGAGATTTGGGCGCGCTCAGAAACAAAAATGACTGATTTTGAAACTGAGTATCATGCAAAATTTCCGGATGATCCACTTCATGTGATGCGCGAAGTGCTTATTTATATGTTGAAGCAGATCGAGCGCGACGGCGAATGGCGCGCGATGATGGAGATCATATTTCATAAATGCGAGTTTATCGGTGAAATTCGCTCGTCCTGCCATGGGCGCAAAGAAATCCACCTTGATTGTTACAATAAAGTGGATGTTTTGTTGAATCGCTGCATTCTCTCCGGCAAGTTACCTGAGGATATGGATGCCCACCGGGCGGCCATTGCTCTTCGTGCCTATCTCTCTGGCGTGATGGAAAACTGGTTATTTATGCCGGAAAGCTTCGAATTAAGTACCGAAGCGCCATTTTTGATCGATGGCCTCATTGATATGCTGCGTTTCAGTCCTGCCATGCGTCAGGTTCATTGACCTGGAAAATGTTTACAGAACGTTAATACCGTTACGTTTCACCACGGATTCACATATCTTGGCCTGACGGAGGCGTGATAAACTCGGTATATCTCCGCTTAAACGATGATGTGCCATGAGTTTCAGGTTCCCAATTTTTCGTCATTTCTACTCCTCTTTTTGCCGCATGGCGGATTTCGCCCTGCGTTCTCTGTCGGCGCACCTTTGTGTATTGTGTCTGGCGCTGGCCGTGTGTACGCCAGCGTTGGCGGTGACCAATGATTTACCGGCCCGCGGCGATATTCAAAACCGTCTCGACACGCTGAATAAACAAAAAAGCCAGTCCCCGGCCGACAAACTGGTTATCGAGGACTACACCAAAACGCTCGATGTGCTTGATGCGATAGAACGGGTTAAGCAGGAAACCGCCCAACTGAAACTTCAGGCGGCGCAAGCGCCGACCAAACTGCGGCAGACCAGCGATGATTTGGCAGCGTTGGCCACCTCCTCGGAAATCTCGCTCGCCTCTCTCGAATCCTTATCGATCAAACAGTTGGAGTCGCGGCTGAATGACACGCTGGCTGGCCTGCAGTCGGCGCAGGAAAACCTCTCCAATTACAACAGCCAGCTGATTTCGCTACAGACGCAGCCGGAAAGAGTGCAGAGCGCCATGTTGACGGCCTCTCAGCGCAGTCAGCAGCTGCGCAATCAGCTTAATGGGCTGGAGCCGGGTCAGGTGACGCTGCGGCCGAGCCAGCAAACGTTGTTGTTGACGGAACAGGCCCTGTTGAGCGCTCAGATGGAGCAACAGCGCAAAAGTCTGGAAGTGAACACGACGCTGCAGGATCTGCTGCAAAAGCAGCGTGATTACACGGCGGCCCAGATTAATCAGCAAGAGCGCATGGTGCAGGCGCTGCAAAATGTGGTTAGTCACAAACGCCTCAATTTATCTGAGAAAACCGCCAAAGAGGCGCAGACTTCCGGCGAACTGCAGCGTATTCAGGAAAATCCGTTGGTCAAAACGGAAATGGAAACCAACCGCCAGCTCAGCCAGCGTTTGATTACCGCGACTGAAGCCGGAAATACACTGGTGCAGCAAAGTATTCAGGTGAAAAACTGGTTGGATCGCGCCACGCAGTCGGAGCGTAATCTGAAAGAGCAGGTGACCGTTCTCAAAGGCAGCCTGTTGCTATCGCGTATTTTGTACCAGCAACAGCAAAACCTGCCTTCGGCAGATGAGCTGAGCGACATGAGTACGCAGATCGCCGACCTGCGTCTGGAACAGTTCGACATCAACCAGCAGCGTGATGAGCTATTTCGCGGCGATGAATATATCCAGAAGCTGCTGGCGCGCAGTAACACGGCATCCGATAGCGAAGTGACTGATGCGCTGGAACAGATTCTGGACATGCGCCGGGAACTGCTCGATCAGTTGAACAAGCAGCTTGGCAACCAGCTCATGCTCGCGATCAACCTGCAAATTAACCGACAGCAGCTCGGCAGCGTGAACGCGTCGTTGCAAAGGACGCTGACTCAGCAGATCTTCTGGGTGAACAGCAACAAGCCGATGGGCTGGAGCTGGTTGAAAGAATTCCCTTCTTCGCTCAAACAGCAACTGCATGGCCTCCACATTGGGGTTAAATCGGAACAGCTGGTTCAGGGGGCTTTACGGTCCTTACTTTATGTGCTCCCCGCCATGCTGTTGGTGGGGCTGATCTTCTGGCGTCGTCGATCGATCGATCACTATCTCGACAAATTATCCAAAGACGTTGGGCAGCTTAAGCGAGACAGCCAACTACATACGCCGCAAACGATTCTGCTACTGCTGATTAAGGTGCTGCCCGTCACGCTGATGATCATGTGCGTGGGGCTGTGGCTGGAGCGTTCTGGAGGGCAACTCGGCGAATTCGCCTGGCTGCTGAGCCAGGATCTGGCGCTGTTTTGGCTCGTCTTCGGTCTGGCCTGGCAGGGATTGAAGCCCGAGGGAATGTTCGAACGGCACTTCAATTTGGCGCCTTCGTTAAGCGCTCACTATCGCAGACAGACGCTACGACTGGGCTGTGCGCTGCTGCCGCTGATTTTTTGGTCTGTTATCGGCGAACAGATACCGCTTTATCTGGTGGACGACGTTATCGGGCAACTGGTGATCGTCCTCAATTTGGTACTGCTGTCCGTGTTGGTCTTTCCGCTTTGCCGCGACAGCTGGCGGGATAAGGATCGCCACACGATGCGTCTGATCGTCGTCACGGCGATCGCCCTGATGCCGCCGTTTTTGATCGTGCTGATGTTTAGCGGCTACTTCTATACCACGCTGCGGCTGTCCGGGCGCTGGATCGAAAGTCTGTATCTGCTAATTATCTGGAATGTGGTTTATATGGCGACGATCCGTGGTCTTAGTGTCGCCGCGCGACGTCTGGCTTATCGTCGTGCGCTGGCCAGACGGCAGAATATGGTGAAGGAAGGGGCAGAAGGGAGCGAGCCGGTGCCTGAAGCGCCGCTGGCGCTGGAACAAATCAGCCAGCAGTCATTGCGGCTGACCACCATGGTTCTGGTGATGGTCTTCTGTGGCGCTATTTATGGGATTTGGGCAGATCTGGTAACGGTATTCTCCTACCTTGATAGCGTCACGCTCTGGCACTACAACGCATCCGTGGGCGGCAGCAATGTCCTGCAAGCGGTCACGCTCGGCAACCTGCTGCTGTCGCTGGCGGTGATTGTGATTGCCTACGTGATGACGCGCAACTTGCCGGGGCTACTGGAAGTGCTGGTGCTCTCCCGACTGCAGCTGAGGCAGGGTACGTCCTACGCCATCACGACGATATTGACCTACCTGATTACCTCCGTCGGCGCGGTGACCGCCCTCAGCTCGCTTGGCGTATCGTGGGACAAACTCCAGTGGTTGGTCGCGGCGTTATCCGTCGGGCTTGGGTTCGGTTTGCAGGAGATCTTCGCCAACTTCGTTTCCGGTCTGATCATTCTCTTCGAACGACCGGTGCGTATCGGCGACACCATTACCATCGGCACGTTTTCGGGAACGGTCAGCAAGATAAGAATTCGAGCGACGACGATAACGGATTTTGACCGTAAAGAAGTGATCATTCCCAACAAGGCCTTCGTGACGGAGCGTCTGATCAACTGGTCGCTGTCTGACACCATCACGCGTGTCATCATCAGCATCGGTGTAGCCTACGGGTCGGATTTGGATAAGGTGAAATCCGTTTTGTTGCAGGCCGCGCGCGAAAATGCCCGTGTGATGACCGATCCGGAACCACAGGTGTTTTTCCTCGCGTTTGGCGCGAGCACGCTCAATCATGAGCTGAGACTGTATGTGCGCGAGTTGCGCGATCGCAGCTACACCGTGGATGAGCTGAACCGCGCGATCGACCGCCTGTGTCGTGAAAATGACATCAATATCGCGTTCAATCAGTTGGAAGTGTATTTGCACAATGAGCAGGGCAAGGAAGTGAAAGAAATTTCCCGTTCGTTGCCGGAAAACCCATCGCTCCTGTAAAGGGGGGCGGGAAATAGCCGGAACAAACGCCTGAAACGTCTGTTCCGGCTTACAACCGCTAGTCGGTTGAGAGATCGCCCTGTCCCTGGGACTTGTGCAGATAATCCTTACGTACAATGTCGAGTGCGGCCAGCACCACCTCGGGTTCAATCTGGTTGGTCTCAAACAACATGATGAGATCCACCGCCAGTTTGACTTCGGGAGCTGCATTTTCCAGTGACATAGTGGGTTCACCTTCCCGTTCGCTCGGAATCAACGTGTAGATATAGCAGATATCACCGCGGGCAACGAGTTTTAGGAACCTTGTTCCCGTCTTTCTATCTGTCGCTCTAAACGCGTGAGCGCCTGTCGACACCGCGCCAGCCGGCCTTCCAGCGCCGCCAACTCTTTCTGTAACCGCTGTTGCTCGTCAAAGGCGGTTTGCTTGAGAAGTAAACTTTCCCGATCCTGAATCATCGCGATCAAACGCCGCTCATAGCCCTGATGCTCCGCCAGCTTGTGGTAAAGATCGGGCGGCGGCGTGGCTGCTGGGCTCTGCTGCCGCATTTTCCAGGTCCCCAGCTCGCGCTGCAGCGCGGTAATCTGAGCCAGCAGTTTCTCGGCCATAAAGGCCACCCGGTCGGTGCGATTCTCGGCGACATATTGTTGCAGATGCTGGTGATTTTGCTTCACTTCGGCCAGATAGTCGCCGAAACGTGTGCCATAACAGCCAAACAGCTGCCGGTCAAAGCGGGAGCGGGCTGTCGTCATCCCTATCACCGGCGCTATCTGCTCGGCCAAGCTGGCGATCTGATGGTCTAGCGCTTGCAGCAGCGTAGAGGTACTCATTCGGTTGCCTCAGTCATCAATAGGTGAAACTCGGAGGCGGGCCGGCGTCAAAGACGGGGCTTGCCGCTATGAAATTTAAAATCGTCATCAGGCGAGACGATCAGCTCGGCCTCGACTTCGGCAAAGAACGCGATCCTGGGTGAAAGATCCCGATCGGCGATCTGCCGGGCCAGCGCAAGATAGTCCTGATAGTGGCGGGCCTCAGACCTCAACAGGGAGAGATAGAATTTCTGTAACTGCGTTTCCAGACACGGGGCCAGTTTAGCAAAACGCTCGCAGGAGCGGGCCTCAATAAATGCGCCGATAATCAGCTTGTCGACCAGCGTATTCGGCTCATGGGTAATGACATGTTGTAACATGCCTTTCGCATAGCGGCTGGCTGGCAGTCGCTGGTAAACGATGCCCAACGACATCATGATTTCCAGCACCTGATGAAAATGGTGCAGTTCTTCTTTTATCAGCAGCACCATTTTATCGATCATATCCTGACCATAATGGCAGCCGGGTCGAATACCTAACTGTTTGGACACCGGGCTTTTTGTTCCCAGTTCAGCGAATTCGCCGCGGTGGTGATAAGCGAAGTTTTCATAGGGCGTGAGCCAGTCCATCAGCTGTCGCTGGCCAGGCTCATCGACGGCGTAGCGCCGCAGGACGTGCGCCGCATTTTGCGCCGCTTTCAGCTCGCACAGCGCGTGGTCGCGTAATATCGTCGGTAGATTATCGGCTTTTTGTGCCTCGATAACCCACTCATCAGGCGTTTCCGCCGTCAAGAATTGGTCGATGGGGGTGAGAATAGCGCGATCGAACATGGATTAGGTACAAAGCAACGGTGGATGAAATAGATCGTCATGATACCGACTTTGTCGTCATTTGCGATCCCGCTCCGCGATGGTCAAATCAGCGTGATACCCGTTACTATAAGCGGGCAGCGTTTGGCGGCGTCTAACAGCGGGAGTATTGTGTATGTATCGTGTGACTTTGATCGTGCTGGGATGGCTTGCCGTCGTACTGGCGACGCTAGGCGTCGTACTGCCGCTTTTGCCCACCACGCCGTTTCTGCTGTTGGCCGCCTGGTGTTTTGCCCGATCGTCGCCGCGTTTTCACTACTGGCTGTTGCATCGTTCGTGGTTCGGCGGTTATTTACGGTACTGGCAACAACATCGGGCTTTACCGCCGGGCGTCAAGGTTAAAGCGGTTGTGGTGATCGTCGTCACCTTCGCCGTCTCGATATGGATGGTCCATATTCCGTGGGTCAGGGGAGTATTACTGGCGATCATGGCCTGCCTGCTGATCTTCATGTGGCGTCTGCCGGTGGTTGATCGGGAGCAATAAAAGTAGGCGACCGGATGCAGGGCTGTTGCATTTGTCAGTCAGTTTGACTAGATTTGAGCGTTTTCGTGCGCGCCCCGCCTCTATACCTTTCCCGGCGAAGGGCGCGTGATGGCCGTCAGAGCTACAGCGGGCGTCCGTTATTCACTGAACAGATTGTTTTATCAGGCACAGGATTATGACCGTAACACAGCCAGAATTAATTAAAAACAGTATCAAGAGCGTTCCCGACTACCCAAAGCCGGGCATACTGTTCCGTGACGTCACGAGCCTGTTGGAAAATCCGCAGGCTTACGCGGCCAGCATTTCCCTCCTGGCAGAGCGTTATCGTCATGCTGGCATCACCAAAGTCGTTGGAACCGAAGCGCGTGGCTTTCTGTTCGGTGCGCCGGTGGCGCTGGCGATGAACGTAGGCTTCGTGCCGGTGCGCAAGCCCGGAAAATTGCCGCGTAAAACGTTGAGCGAAAGCTATGAACTGGAATACGGCACCGACACGCTGGAAATCCACGAAGACTCTATTACTGCCGGCGACAAAGTGCTGGTGATCGACGATCTGCTGGCAACCGGCGGAACAGTCGAAGCAACGGTAAAACTGATCCGTCGTTTAGGCGGCGAAGTGACCG